>CAZUCK010000033.1:0-28382 GCA_964619505.1 uncultured Fimbriimonas sp.
CTGGATTGGAGGCCCTTTCGAATTTGGAGGACCGAGCCTGACAAAGCGCGTCTAGACTTGGCGCGTGACAGTGCTCTCGGCCAACCGCGATTCTTCCGCAAGTGCGAACACTGCCAGACGGTTCAGAACTCAGGCCATATACTTGACCGCACGCTGTGCCAAAGCTGCGCGGAGCGAGATTTGGGAGCCGTCTTTTGACTTGGTCATGGGCGGATCGGCGCGTTCCTCACTAGTTCGTCTCTAGGTGGTTCCCAGCATCGCAACGAGCCTTCTGGCCGCTTCCACGTTGATACGATGGCCGGAGCGCTCGGCGGCGACGTTCAGCATCCTGACGGGCACACCGGCGAGGTACAGATCGCCGATGAGGTCCAGGAGCTTGTGACGGGCGGGTTCGTCTGGGAACCTGGGTGGAAGGCGGAAACCGTCTGGCGTGAGAACGAGGGCTGTTTCTTCGTCCAATCCTTTGCCGAGACCCAATTGGGCGATGGTGGGCAATTCATCTTCTAGGGCGAAGGTTCTGGCGGGGGCAATTTGCTGGGTGTAGTCCGCTAGGACGTCGATGGATTCGTAGGTTTGAGCCCCACACCATCGAGCACCCAAGTCGAGCGAGTACTTCCAATGTCCCGTCCCGCTTCCCACCGCAACGGTGGCGGATCCCTCTTGGTGAAAGACCCTTTTGAAGAGAGGTTCGAGCGACTCTTCTCTTGTCTGTGTATAACCCGTTTGGTTCAAGAGCTCAACATAACCTGATGAGCAGCCGCCCATTGCGGGCATCTCGACGGCGTCCACTTCGACCTCCGCATCGGTGATTTCAAGAGCGGCAAACGCGCTCATCAAGTGCTCGACGGTGCCGATGTCGCCCAATTTGGTGCAACGCGTCGTATCGGTGACGTTTTCCGGCCGAGCGGGCCACCTTTCGGCACCTTTCCGAAACACAATGCCGTCATCCGCAGGATGGATAATCACATGCACGGGAACCGCCGTATGGAGGCCCACACCCTCGAAGCAGACCTTTTCTCGAACTGTTTTGCGCGGAAACTTCACTCGTCGCCTTTTTTCACAGAGTCGACGCGCCGCTCAAGCTTACGAAGGCGCGCAACCAACTCGGGGAGTCGGGTTGCGATCACCATGTTTCGGAGCGCGTCGGTCATGGGCATGGCTGGGATGCCGAAGTACGTGCCCGGCTTCGTGATGTCCTGGGCGACACCGGTGCGGCCACCCAAAACGACGTCGTCGACGATGGATACGTGGTCTCTCAAGTCGACCCCACCCGCCATGGTCACGCGGCTGCCGATTTTGGCGCTGCCGCTGATGCCTGCCATGGCGGCAATGACCGTGTGTTCTCCGATCTCCACGTTGTGGGCGATCTGACAGAAGTTGTCGATCTTGGTGCCATCTCCGATCGAAGTCGTGCCCGCAGTTGCGCGGTCGATCGCGGTTAGCGCTCCGATCTCCACGTTGTCTCCGAGGTACACACCGCCCACTTGCGGCACTTTCACACGTTTGGAGCCATCCCAGTAGTAGCCGAAACCGTCAGCCCCTACGACCGTTCCTGAATGAATGACGGTGCCGTTGCCAACGGTGACGTCTTGGTACAGAACCACGTGAGGGTGGATGCTGCAGTCGTCGCCCACCGTACAACCCTCGCCAATGTAGCTGAAGGCAAATATTCTTGAGTTTTGACCGATGCTTGCTCCTCGTTCGACGACGGCATAGGGTCCGATCGAGGCCGTCTCATGCACCCTCGCGTCTCGATCAACGATCGCCGTCGGGTGACATCCTGCGTTCATGGGCAGAGGACGAACGGAGAGAGCGAGCAACCTCCCGAACGAGGAGCGCGGCGAAGCCACTTGAATGCTTGGCTTGGCTGTTGTAACGCCTGGGGCAACAAGAACGGCACCCAAGCCAGACTCCTCCGCCTTCTTGACGTGATCTTCATCCTCAGCGAAGGCAATGCCGGTTGCATCTTGGCTGCTCGAATTAACCGGTTTTTCGATGAGCTTATCGGCGGGCCCACATAATTCGCCCTGAAGCATCTGGGCTAGCTGGCCTAGGGTCCAAGGCGGTGCGTTTTTCTCCATTCGATAAACTCGGCGGTGCGGTCTGGGGCTTTGTCGCGTGAGACTTCTTGACGGTACCCGTTGACGGCCAGCCAGATGGCCAATTCGTCGCTCAACAGTTTTTGGCGAGCGGCGCTGTCATCCATCGCCTTTGGAGCTTCCGTACGAGGTTGCGCGAGTGGGATCGGCACCGCGCTGCCAGGGGCGGTCTTCCCGGAAATCGCAGGCAACACGGTATTCCCTTCCGAGGCGAGGGAGGCGCCAATGTTCCTTTCAATGACGCGGACTTGTTTGGCCGCTTCCTTCCTTGCCTGTACCTCCGCATTGCCGCGGGCGACTTCCATTTCCGCTTTGATGCGAGTAAGTTCCGCATCAGCCTGCTGATCCAGGCCCAGCAGAATTCGCCTGGCCTCCACGTCATATTGCTTGTCCAGGTCATCGATCTGCGACCTTAGCCGTTTGGCCGTGCCCATTCTGAACCGGGTAAGAGGATTGTCCAAGACCGGCTGCATTCTCGATTTGGGGTCCGGGTCGGGAAACCCCGCGATCAGGGCGATTTGAGTCACGAGAGGCCCTCTTTGCGAGGCGTATCTGTCAAAGAGATCGCGCAGCTTCTGGCGGGCATCCTGCTCCGCCTGGGTCCTGGACGGTGTCAGCAAATCGATCTGTGCTTGTTCCGCCCTATGGACCTCAGAAAGATAAACGTCTCGCAAGCGAGCTTCTAGGTCGCGATATGCCCGCAGCCTGTTCTGCCTCAGCAGCTGTTCTGCGGAGGGTGCCCCGTCGGCGGGACGGGCGATGATTTCTTCCGGCAGCGGCGGCAGTGAGGACGCGGGGATCGAAAAGGGCGGTGGCTGCTGTGCTGTGACCGCTTTGGGGGCATGCGACGGGGTTTCCTCGTTTAGGATCGTTTGAAGGTCTACGTAGGCGCTGGGCGATTGTCGGACGCAACCGCCCACCGAAAAGATGACCAGACAAATCCAGCCTCTATTTTTTCGCATTCATGGCTTTGAGGGACGCGTCCGTAATATCGTTCGCCCCGTACGGCGCAATACCAACCTCAAAGACGACGGTGTAGCCTTGTGATTTGGCGACGTCTTGAACGGCGCTGCGCGCCTTGTCGACGCTGGCCGCTTTCTGGTCATCTGCCCACTTTTGGAGGTCGGTACTGAACTCGCTGTACCACCGTTTGGCAACTTGTTCCATCTGCTGGGCACGTCTTGTGTAGTCATCGACAAGTGCCTTTTCGTCAGGCGACATGCTGGGTTTGCCCACCAATTCGGCGGACTTCTTGCTGGATGACATCACGTCGGCCTTGATTCGGTCCAGTTCAGCCCTTTCCTCGACGGTCAAAGAGTCTTTCAAACTCAGGTCTCGTAAGCGTTGGGCTTGTTCGTTGGTGAGGACCCGGTAGGTATCGACGAATTCCAAGACGCCCTCTCTGGCGCTCTTCATGGTCTTGAACTTATCTTGATTCGCTTTGCCGAAATCGCTGTCGTCGACGACTTTCTGAATGTCCACGACGCCAAATTTGTCTGTCGGCGCCTGAAAAGCTTCCGCGAGAAAAATGCCAAGTAATGCCGCGGCAAGGATCGAACCGTATTTGAATAGTCTCTCTTTGCGCATGATTTTCACTTCTGGGCGTTCATCGCCTTGAGCGTGTCGGCGGTGATGTCATTGGCGCCATAAGGGGCGACGTCTTCGCTGAAGAGGATTGAGTAGCCCTGTTTTGCGCCGACATCCTTCAACGCCTTTTTCACTCTTTCCATTGTTTCGTCGTGCATCTTCCCATTGAGTGTGCGCACTTCGGTATCGAATTCCCGAGCCCAGCGCTGGGAGAGTTCGATGGAAGCCTGCGAACGGGAGTTGAAGTCCTGAAGCTGAGTTACTTCAGCAGGGGTAGGATTCGGCTTTGTTTGGAGCTGCTTGAACGCATTGTCCGCTGACTGAACGTCTACCTTGAGCTTATCCAGTTCCGTTTGCTCAGCGGGAGTACGTGTCGCCTTAAGGCTCAACTCACGAAATCGGTTCCCTTGCTCAACGGTGAACACGCGGTAGTTGTCCATGAAATCGAGGATCGCCATCCGCGTTTGTCCTACCACCCTCAGGTTGTCGTTTTGTTTCTTGGTGAAATCGCTGTCCGTAAAGACCTTGCCGATGTCGACGACGCCGAATTTATCCGTCTTGGCTTGGAAGCCGATCATGCTTGCCATTGCCATTGCCGCAGCAACCGCGACGATTCCAATCTTAAGTGTGTTTCCCATTCTTTCCTTAGAACGAAGTTCCTATGAGGAAATGCGTCCTGGCCTTTCCGTGATTGTCAAATCCTACGTCTAGACGTATCGGCCCCAGCGGCGTTTTGAAACTGAGCCCTGCGCCGTAACCCATGTGCAAGGACGCGGTCGTTGATTGAGTGAACGCGTTGACGCCGCCATAGCCACCCCAAGCGCCGCCGTAGTCCACGAATCCGATGATGTTGAATGACTTTTGAATTGGGTGGCGATATTCCAGGGTGCTGATCAACGTCTGTTTGCCCCAGAATCGGTCTTCCGCGTAACCGCGAATCGTTTCAGAGCCTCCTGCGAAGTATTGCTCGAAGAACGGCACCTTCCCAGAGATGTTGCCGTATCGTAAGCGGAAAGCGATGACGCGCCGTGTTGCGTCGAAATCGTGCAGCCTCGGAGGCTGTCCCGGCGACCAATATTTACGCAGTTCAAAGTTTTCTTTGATGAACATGTTGGAGCCCAAGATGCTGGTGTCAGCGTTTGCCCCGCCCACCTCGGTGATTCTGCTGTATCCTGGCTCCACCCAAATGCGCGTCCAATCGCCACGCGAAGGATCCAAATCGACGTCGCGTCGGTTGCGGGTCAACCCAAGAGTCACGACGCCTACGTCTCCATCTTGCTGTATGAACGAATCGGTCAACGTGGTGTCCAAGTTGCCCGTCTTGATCCGCTCAAACCGACCACTCAGACTTCCGAACAACTCGGGCTTAAGTTCCCGTGAAAAGCCGAGTTGCATGCCTGTCCTTCGTTCTGTGTACCGATTGTCGTTCGTCGGAGTTGATGCGCCCCCGAACAAGGTGCCGGCGAAGCGATAGATCAACTTGCTGTAGAGTTGGATCGACATGGACGTGTCGTGCTGATCGATGAACGGGTTGCCGTAGGAGAGGTCAACGCTGGCTCCGCCGCCTGTGGTGGCCTGGAGGAAGTTCACTCCGACTGATTGGCCGCTTCCTCGGAAGTTCTGATCTGACACCTTGATGAATCCTGCAAGGTTGCTGCGTGGATCCAGCTGTAGGCCCAATCCGACAGTGCCCGTCTTTGCTTCCTTCACTTCGGCCGTAAGGTCGACTTTGCCCAGCTCTCGCGTGTCATCCACGGGACCCTTCACCGACTCAAACCATTGGGTGCCGTAGATTCGCTTGAGGTCCGCTTCCCACTTCTTTACGTTATACGGATCGCCTGGGCGAGTTCTGATCAGGTGTCGCATGACGCGCTCTTTGGTGTGGGTGTTGCCAACGACCTTAACGAGTCCAACTGTGAGTTCGATCAACGAAATGTTGACCGTGTTTCGAGACTCCTTCAAGGGACCAAATTCATCGACTCTGGCAAAGAAACCTTTCTTGGTGTAGAGCTCCGTAATGGCATCGACGCTGGGTTTGACGCTCTTATTGTTGAACACCTGGCCGGGCTGAATCTTGATCACTTTCAAGATGTCCGCGGTCGGAATGACTTTGTTGCCAACGATGCGGATTTCTTTGATTTCGGGGTATTCGCGTACATCGACGTTTACGATCCAGCCTGTCGTGTCATCCGCCTTGGCCCTAACGTCGACGCCCTCAAAGAATCCCATGTCTTCAAGCGTTTGCTTGTCCTGATCGAGTTGTGCCTGGTTGTAGGGTTGGCCCTTTTTGGTCCGCATCGCGGCGAGGATCGCCTGGAGGGTCACCTGCTTGTTGCCAGTGACGACAATGTCCTTGACTACGCTGGTCTGCTGGGCGTGAGCAAGCGCAACGATGAACACCAGCAGAACGATGGACAACTTCCTTATCAACGAGATCCTCCCCAAGACGGTGCGGCACAACGAAATGCGGTGCAGTGGATTGCACTTTACCCGTCACAGTGGCCCTGAGCCTGTGACTTCCACTGGGAAATTAGATGTGCAAACAATCCATACGTTTCAGAATCGCAATCCGTATTCGATGGCGATCTTCCATGGCCGATCTTGGTCTGCGCCGATGCTAAACGTCGTTCGATTGAGAACACCTTTGCTGACGGGCAACCGATAGGTGAGTCTCACGTCGTATGTCGGCCTTGACCCGATGGTGGGTTCCGAGATTTGTCGGCGACCCTGAAGCAAGAAGTCTCTGCCGAGCACCTTTGCGAACGCAAAGGTCGCCTGCTCGTAGGCGTTGAACTCCACGTTGAGATATTGAAGTCCCAATGAGGAGGCGAGTCTGGAAGTTATGGGATCGAACAAGACGGGGACGGCGATGCCAGTCAGCGCAGTCCGTATTTGCTTTTGAGCATCTTGGGATGACACACCGCTGTTGAACGCCTGGAGGACATCCGTCTGCCCGAGCAGGGCAAGGATTCGATCCTGGCTCAGGTCGGGGGGATCGCTGGAAGCGGTCAACTGCAGGCCTCCTTCCTTAAACAAATCGCCCCTTACCCCCAGCGTGATTTGATAGTGCTCGATGGTGTCGCCAAACCGCAAAGTCGTCAGATAGGTCTGACCCTCGAGGTTGACGTCCATTCGGGCATTGACATCTCCGGCTGGCCCCACTAGGTAGAGGAGTTTGAGCGTGCCATCTGGCTGGATATCGACCCGCGCCGTCGGTAATCGAAGCGTCCCTGTTGAAACTCTCATATCGGCGGTCAAATCGGGGTTGCTGAGGGTTCCCGTCAATCTGCCCGTTCCTGACAAGTCAAGTGTTGTCGAGCTCGTTCGAACCCGCGCTAAATCGTTGGTGGCCAAGGTGACGTCGAATGAGGGGTTGATGGGGAGCGATCTCGCGGGAGAAGCCTCCACGGGCTTTCCAGGAAGCAAAATGTTTGTGCCGTCAATGGCTACGCTGCCCTTGATTGCGGGCCTTGCGATAGTTCCTGTGAGGGCCAATTTTGCGCTGGTGGTGACGTCGATGCTGCCATTGTCGCGACCGGCGTCGTGATTGACCCTAAATCCATTGAGTTCGGCGGAGCCTGCAAGCACATTGGACATCAACTCGTTCTCGTTCCCCTCAGCGATCGACGAGAGAATCTTTCCGAAATCCTGTAAATGGGTGTGAGCTTCCACGTTGGCGCTGCCGCCCGCCGACGAAGTCCCTGAAAATGTAAATTGAAGCTGATCGTCAGCAAATGACAGCTGAGCGTTGGCCTTATTCAAAGTGTCGTTGAAGCCTTTGACCGCGAAAACATCTGCGGTTGCCGCGACCTTGCCTTCCGCCCTCAGTGCGTCAACGGGGCCTGAGACCTTCACGAGGCCCTGAATGGTGCCTTTTGTGCGCTTGGCATCTAGGTCCGAATAGAAGTCGGTCAAGGTGCTCAGTTGCCGATTCGGGACCTCGATTTGGGCTGTGAGCGGCGCTCCAGGCACGATTCCACGGCCATAACTGAAGGGAATTTGGCTGGTGATTTGGCCGACGATGCCTCGGTAACGGAACTCCCCTTCCGCCTGTATTCCGCCTTCCATCGAGCCATCGGCTTGTTGATGGGACTCCTCAATATGGATGGCGTTAAGCAGCATTCCAAACTCAAGTCGTTGATCGCTTCCTGTGCCGCCCACCAGGAAGCGATCCGACTTTAGAGAAGCGTCGATTTCAGGGGATTTTGCCGGGCCAGTGGCCAAGAACGAAACATCTGCGGCACCCGAAAGACCGCCTAGCCGAGCGTCAATCAAGGATAGGTTTGTAAGGTCAAATTTAGACAATTCGCCATCAAGAGCGATGTTTGCTTCGGGATTGATTCGTCCCCGGACGCTGAGCGCAGAATCCGCGTTCGTCCAAGACAAATCCTGGATCGACCAATCCGACCCCTTTCGGCTGAACGCAGAGGTTAGGGTCCCCATTGGACGGTCACCGAGAGCCAGAGATGCGACAGTAAGAGAGGGCACTTGAAAATCTAAATTGGGCCATGTACCCGCAAACGAAGCTTTAGCGTCCAACGTTCCCGTGATCGAACTTAGCTTCGTCAAAGTGTCCTGTGACAAAGTTGTCAAATAGGGTGAGGTCGTCTTGTAGATGTCGCTCAATTGGACTTGCAAGCCATCGAAGTCACCAGTGAGCGCCTGGGTCTTTCGGTTAAAGGCGACGTTGTTCAATTCAACGAAGCGATCAAGTTCTCCGACCTGCAACGAGCCACGTATCTGATCTCCTTCGGTGGTTAGTTGCCAAGGGCCAGCGCCTATACTCGTCTGGTTCAGCACAACATCCTCAAGCGAGCCTTCGCCCGTCGCGGAGATAAGCCCTTTCGAGCCAAGGTCCACCTTTACATTGCCGCTCAGGAGACCATCGGCGACGACGTCGTGGCGACTCACATCTGGAAGCAGCCGTCCTATGGAGAGCCCAGCCAGCGTTGCGTCGAGGGTGCCACTCCCGTCGGTCAAGTTGTAAGAACCTGAGCCCTTTAGCGTGCCGTTGGCGGCCCGGGCTTCAAGAGCCGCTATCTCAACTTGCTTATCATGCAGCGTGACACGAGCGGAGGCACGGTCGACCTCCACGCCACCGACGACGATCGTTTGTCCGCTCACATCGGCGTATGCAACGGGGTTTGACGTGGTGCCGCTCAGATTCGCATGGGTCAGGTCGATTGTCCCCGTCACGCCTGACTTGAACACGTCGTTCAATTGCAATCCAACGGCGCTCAATGTGCCTGCGAGAGATCCTGTTTTGTAAACGAGCGAAGCATTCCCCTTGGCCTGACTTGCCCCGCTTTCAGCCAAAATGTCTGACGCGTTGACACTGTTTTGATCGGCTCTAAAGTTCGCGGACAGAACGGGAATTTGCCAGTCACGGTAGCTGACGCCAAAAAGCTCAGCCCGACCGGTTGCGAGCGGATGGCCCACGCTCCCTTCCACTTCCGCCGTCAACGCGCCGGTTCCCGAAAGTTCGCTCGAAAATGCATCAAGATTAAGGCCCGTCCCAATCATGTTGAGGGCGATCTGCTTCGTCTGAACGTCCACGAATCCGTCTGCGTTGAAGGCGCCTGCATTCGATCGGACGATCGCCCGTTCGACTTGGAATTTGCCCCCGGCCAATCTGCCGGCTAGTTCGAAGTCGCCGGCGGACGGCTTCGCGTCCCGTTGGATCAGATAGGTCATGGATCCGGTAGCCCTCAGGTCAAGCGAGGGCTTGTCAATGGTCCCACTAAGCAGAGCTCTAACTGAACCCTGTCCACCTAGCCCAGCCAGGTTCATCCGCTTAGCCAAAGTGGCCAATGCGAAATGCTCCGTTGCAAACGAGCCACTGAGGGTGCCTGGGCCCAAAGACACTTGAATTCGGCCCCTGATGGGTGAGCCTTGCCAAACCACGGATCTGACGTCCGCGTCCGCACGGTCTCGAGTCACAAGGCCATGGACGTCTGGGTGGGCAAAAGTCTCGCCCGCGACGGACACCGATGCAGCCTTCACATCTCCGTAGAGCTTCACGCCCGCTTTAAGGTCGTAGCCAAGCCAACCTCGGTAATCCGCTGAATTAAAAACTAGGTCCCGAGGCAGCAGTTTTTGTAGGCTCGCGCCCAGCGCTCCCTGGCTCTGCGCCCGTGCACTGAAGTTGCCGCCGACTTTGATCCCGGTTGACCAAGTCGCAGCACCTGAAAAGGAGGCGTGCGCAGTTTTGTTGTCGGCGATCAGAGTTCCGTCGGCTCCATCGGAGGTGAGATGGCCCGCAAAAGTCGCTGAATCGGCACGTGGCTCTTTGCGATACTGGACGCCGCCCATGGTTACGTCAAGATTGGACTCGAAGGACACTCGCTTGGCGGGCAGAACAGCAAGTTTCAAACTGCCGCTCGCCACAAGTTTGTCGGCAGTGAAATCCGCAAGGCCCGGAATCCTCCTTGCATCTGAGGTGAAAGCGAAATGCCTGAACCCCTGTGACAGATCCAGACGGTCGCCTTCTGTGCGAAGTAGAAATCCGTTCTTTTCAAGTCCCTGCGCACTGAACGAAACGTGTCCCACGTCAGGTAGATTGGCGCTTCCACTTGCGACCCATCTGCGGCCAACACCGTCCACACGCACAACCTGCGATGAAACGTGCTGGTCCCACTTCGATGCCCCGGCGAGGTCGACAACGTCGGCTTCAACGGCGTCAATTTGGACGTGAAATGGAACATTGCTTGGTTCCTCCGTTTGTTTGGGCAAATAGTCAATGAGGGGAATGGTTCCGTTTTTGAGCCTAACAATTCGTAATTTCAGCCCGCGAGCCTTGATCGAAACAACTCTGCCACTCGATGGTGCCGCGTACAGGTTTAGGGCCTCCAAGTAATTTGCGCTGGCAAGGTTCTGGCCGGTTGGATCCACCAAAATTGGTCGTTCGATGGTCAGATTTCCGTGGACGTAATCGAAGGCGTACGATTGGGCAGTAAGTCTCAGTTCGCCACCGGTCGACTTGTACCGAAAATCAAGCGGCCTGTCGGGCGCGGACAAGGTGATAGCCAGGGAGTACATGAAAGCGCCGCCCCACACGGCGATTAGTGCCATGGGAGCCAGAAGTGTCACAAACCGGATCGACTTCCAAATTGCTCGAATGGGTAATTGACTCCTGCCCGCTTGCAACTAGGGACGAAGCGGAGGGGCTCCGCGTTCACGCAGTTTGCGCTTCGAGCTTTGCCACACGTTCGGCCATGACTTTCTTGCTGAATTCAATGGCGTTATACGAACTGCGGATGAATGGTCCGCTTGCCACGAAGGCAAAGCCCAGTTCCTCGCCGATCGCCTCGTACTCCTCGAACACCGTAGGGTGAATGTAATCGTTCACCGGAAGGTGTTTCATGGTCGGACGGAGATATTGGCCGATCGTTACGGCATCCACCCCGGCGCTTCGCAGATCCTTCAGTGTCTTAATGACCTCTTCTTGCGTTTCACCGAGGCCGAGCATGATTCCTGATTTCGTGTAGATGTTGGAATCGAGCTCTTTGACCGTTTTGAGGAGCTTCATCGAACGCTCATACTTGGCTTGCGGCCGCACCACGGTGTGAAGTCGCTCGATCGTTTCGATGTTGTGGTTGTAGATCTCGGGCTGGGCGTCGGTGACGATCTTGATGCACCACTGCTTGCCCTTAAAGTCAGGTGTGAGCACTTCAACGATGGCGAGCGGGTTCTCGTTGTGGAGCGCCTTGATCGTGTCGGCAAACTGGGTCGCTCCCTCGTCCGCGAGATCGTCGCGGGCAACGCTGGTGACGACGATATGCTTGAGGCCGAGATCGCTGGCGACCTTGGCCACGTCGGTCGGCTCTTCTTTGTTGACGGTTTCGCCGCGACCCACATTGATGGCGCAAAAGCCACAACTGCGGGTGCACGTGTTGCCGAGGATCATGAAGGTGGCAGTCTTCTTGCTCCAGCACTCAGGCAGGTTGGGGCAACGGGCGCTTTCACAGACCGTGTGAAGGCTCTTGGCACGCATCATCCCCTCGACTTCTTTGAGGGTGTCGGGGCGTGGAAGACGGATCGTCAGCCACTCGGGAAGACGCTGGCTCATGGCTCGGATTATAGCCGATTGGAGGCTGAGAGCCGTTGTGGACGCAGCAACCCGGCGCTATGCAAACCAGCGACAGGTCCCCGCACTCGAAAGGGGAATTGTGGTGTATTCCCACTATCCCACCAAGGACATGCATTATGGCGAAGACTATCAAGAAAGGCGCTTATGCGGCAATGGCAAAGCAGAAAACGAGTTCATCGGACGCCAAGGGGCGCCTCGTTCTCGGCACCGCTTATGCCAACAAGATGTTCCGGGTTTCCGAACAGCCGGATGGAAATCTGCTGCTGGAGCCGGTGGTCACTGTCCACGAGCGCGAGGCCTGGCTGTACCAAAACCCTGACGCTCTGGCCTCGCTGAGAAAGGGAATCGAGGAGTCCAAAAAAGGCAGAGGCAAGGACTTGGGCTCCTTCTCCAAGTTCGTCGTTGAGGAAGTGGACTGATGTCCTTCCGGCTGCTCTTTCAGCCGACCGCTGAAGGGCAGTTGCGGTCAATCGAGCGCGCAGACCTGAACAAGTTTCGGAAGGTCGGCAACTGCCTCGGTCGACTCGAGATCGATCCCAGGCATCCTGGCCCCCATTCTCATCGATATGAGGCTCTGGATGAGGTCAATGGGGAGAAGATTTGGGAGTCTTATGTTGAAAACCGGACGCCAGGAGCCTTCAGGGTCTTCTGGCATTACGGTCCTGGGAAGGGCGAGATCACGATCGTCGCGATCACTGCCCATCCGTGAGTTTCAGAGGGGGCCGCTCTCTCTAGCTTCGTCGTCCCATGGAACGGCATCGTTTTGCTGCGTCACGATCGATGGCCGTTTCCAGAACTTGGTGACCAGGAGAACCACGGTGCCACCCTGTTTCCACTCGCCCCCATCCCAGATTTCGAGCGTCCACTTATGTGCCTGGCCGCCACGGTGAACTTCTTGGATGCGGCAGTCTTTGGAGAGACCAAAGATGAAGCAACGGGTCGCCTCGTCAGCGTCCGTGAAATGAGCATGCCAGCCGTTGTAATACACCGTGAGCTCATCTCCTTGGCCGCTAAGAGTTACGGCAAAGCCTGACTCGGACAGAGGAGACACCGTTATGGAATCGGCACCGACTTCGTATAAGATTTCTGGGTACGTAGCCAGCCTTTGTTTTAGCTTCTCAATGGCATCCATGGCACTTTTGATCAGGCGGAAGTCAACGTCAACAAGCTGACTTCGGGAGGGCACAGGAAACGCGACGGTGGCCCCGTCGTCCCGACACCTCTCGTCACATAGATCGGGGTCGGAGCGTCAGGGTAGAAGCCATGAACATAGTGTTTGCCGCCCTTGGTATGCATGGGTGCCCAGCCGCCCGGGAAGCGGTACTGACCCCCGTGGCTGTGTCCGCTGATCATCAGTGAGGCGCCTTCTGGCAGGTACTTGACGGCGTCTGGCTCGTGCCAGAGGACAATCTCGGGTTTCCGCTTCGACTTCAACATGGAAAGAAATGGGTCGCCGCGACCTATGTTGAAGCTATCGACTCCGACCCATGTGATGCCGTCGTGAAACCAAGTCTCATTTCTGAGCAGCTTGATGTTGAGTTCGTCCAGAACCGGCTTGAGGAGGGATGGATCGCCAAGCCAGTAGTCGTGGTTGCCTGGGATGGCGACGGCGTTGCCCATCATGCCCATGAGGGGCTCGAGAGCTTCACCCAGAAGCCAAGCGCTCTCGGGCTTCCAGTAGCCGACGAAGTCGCCAACGAGGGCGACCATATCGGGGGATTGATCCAATGCCATGGCGACGGCTCTTTTGGCGAGTTCCAACGAGTAACGGTCCCGTAAATGGAGGTCGCCCAAAACAGCGATGCGGTACCCGTCGAGACGCTTGGGCCAATTGGGCAACGACAGGGTCCTCTTTTCAAGCACGAGTCGCTTCGATTCCACCAAGGCGCCATAGACGAGGCTCGCGGCGCCTGCGGCGGCGGCCGCGATTCCCAACCCCTTCCAGTTCATTTAGGCGCTCCTCAGCGTAAGAATCGTCGCCTCGGGACGGCAAAACAAGCGCAAATCGGGGCCCATTGTGCCTACGCCTCGGGAAACGTAAAGGGGCACCGTCGTCTCTTCGAAGAAACCCGCCTTGTACTTCCTTGCGCCTCTCGGTGTGTGGAGGGCGATGCCTCCCGGAAGACAAATTTGGCCCCCGTGGCTGTGGCCGCTAAGCTGGAGGCTGGCGCGGCCCGGCATTTCGTCCACGTAATCGGGTTCGTGCAGGACGGAGATCAGCGATTTTGGCAGACGCTCATCCATCAGCATATCGGGGCGGTGGCGGCCCATAAGGGCATCGTCCAAGCCGACAATCCCCACGCCGTGAACGTCGACGCATTCGTTTCGAAGCAATCGTACACCTGATGCCTGGACCGTTCTGAAAACCGACTCGGGGCTGTGAGCCCAGTAATCATGGTTGCCCATTACGCCGAGCACAGGGCACTTGGCTTCTCGAACGGGCTTGAGCGATTGTCGGATGTAATCCAGAACATATCCGTTGGACTTACTTACGAAGTCGCCCGCGAACACGATGGCGTCAGGTTTCTGCTCCACAACCCACTGCACGGCTTTCGTGGCCCGCACGGTCGCTTCAGGTGTGATCACGTGAAGATCGGCGAGCAGCCCTACTCGGAAGCCGTCGGCGTCCCACTTCGGAAGCTTGAGGCTCGTTTCGGCATATTCCGTTGCGTAGGAAGTCACGTCTCCGAGGGCCACGCTTGCGAGGGCCGCGAAGGCACCTTGGCTCGTCCAACGAAGGAAATCACGCCTTGAGTGCTTGGCGGCCAAAGTTATATCGCCTCCATCACACGCGCGGCGACCTCGGCACTCCCAAAGGCAGGCATCAGATAAAGTCCCTGCGCTGACTTCTTGATGACCTTTGCCAGGCTTTGCGCCTCCTCGATGCCGATTTCCGCCGCGGAAGCGTCGTCTGGCGCGTCAGCGATCCGTTGCCGAAGCCAATCGGGTACCCGGACTCCGGGAACTTCGTTGTGCATGAATTCGCAGTGGCGTTGACTTTTGAGGGGCAGGACTCCTACAAGACATGGCACACCCAAGCTTTGGCACGTTGCGGCAACCCGTTCTGCGACTGCGGGATCAAATACGGGCTGCGTGTAGACAACGTGTGCGCCGGCATCCACCTTTCGCTTAAGACGATCCAGTTCCAGATCGTTATCGATGGAAAGTGGGTTATAAGCGCAAGCAATGGTGAAACCGCACCGGATGCCCACTGAGTAGCCCGCCATATCGATGCCCTCGTTCAGTCGGTCCAGCACACGGATGAGACCGATTGCATCGATGTCGAACACGCTGGTCGCAGAAGGATAGTCTCCAACCGTCGCCGGATCGCCGGTGACGGCGAGGATGTTTCTGACGCCGATGGCATGGCATCCCAGAAGGTCTGATTGGATGGCAAGCAGGTTCCGATCTCTGCACGAAAAGTGCATTGTGACTTCGACGCCGACCCGGCTCTGGATTAGGGTGCTTACGGCGGATGGGTTCATACGCAAGCGAGCTCTAGCCCCGTCGGAGATGTTGATAACATCGACGCCCTGGATTTTCAGAGCTTTCGCCCCTGCGAGAAGTTTGTCTAGGTTGAGCCCGCGGGGCACGTCCATCTCGACGGCGGTAACGAATTTCTTACCCAGTTTCTGGGCAAGTTCGCTGGGCTCGGTTGAGGGCAAGGGCTCTTGCACTTCTCGTTCCCTCGGCTTCGTGACCCTCGGGCGGTTCGTCTTCGTGACTCTGGAAAGCTCAAGCCTAAGCTGTCGAATGTGTTCGGGGGTCGTGCCGCAACAGCCACCCACGATCCTCGCCCCTTCTTCCACGAGCCGAACCGCGGCTTTGGCGAAATACTCGGGTGACGTGTCATAGGCGATGTTGCCTTTCACCAATTGGGGAAAACCGGGGGTTGGGAAGGCGATTATCGGAAGCGTCGTGGATTCGGCGATCGTACGGACCAGATCCAGCATCCGTTGAGGCCCAACGATGCAGTTGGCGCCAACTGCAATCACCCCGAGCTCCATCATTTCACGGGTACATCGGCTTGCCAGACCTTCGCCAAGCATATCGCCATCCTCAATGTAGGCTTTACTGACGATGATGGGGAGATCGGTGACGGAGTGGACCGCTTCGACGGCGAGTTTCAACTCACACATGTCGATGTAGGTCTCAAGGATGAATCCGTCAACCCCTCCTTCGGCAAGTGCCTTTGCTTGATCACGGACGCTCTGCGTAAGCTGAACTTCGGTGATATTGCCAATGGGCTCTAGGGCCCGGCCGCATGGTCCTATGGCGCCAAGAACGAGCCGGTCGGGTCCGGCAGCCTCCCTTGCGATTTTCGCGCCGGCCAAGTTGAGTTGATAAAGGTCAACGCCCGCATCCGCCATACGAATTGCGTTCGCTTCAAACGTGTTGGTTTCCACGAAGTCCGACCCGGCCCCAAAATAGGCTCGGTGAACTTCAAGAACGAGGTCCGGCGCCTGGAGATTCGCCAGATCGTAAGGCTGCTTGGTGAAGCCACGTTCAGCCAAACTCGTCCCGTTCGCGCCGTCGCCTAAAAGGACCCCTTTTTCGAGTGCCTGAATAAGCCCGGCCACACCTGTGATTATACTCCGGTCGATGCTAAGAGGGCTTCGCTCTTGACTTCATGAGCTTGTCGTCGCAGCCGCTTCAAGGCTTCGAGCTCGCCCACGGAAATCGTGCCCACGGGATGTTGCAAAACCAGAGGGCTCATGATGTCTCCGTACTCTTTGTTGTCCACGAGTCCCAGCACGTGTCCAAGTTCGTGGCTCGCTTCATGTCGCATCTGTTCGAAGGACATGTAGTCACCCGAGGGGGTCAAAACCCGGACTTGCACATCGGCGCTCGTTTTGGCTGCCGGCTGGTTGTTAGCGTAGACGATGCTCCTATCCCATCTCACAAACCCCCCAACGGCGTCGCCGTGATCGTAAACTTGGGGTTGAAAGTGGATGCGTATGTCGGCTCTTTCTGGGTGGCTCGTGCGAACGAACTGCTTCTCGCCTCCGAGGCTCGCGTTCCAAAGGTCAAGGGCCGCTTCGACGGCTCGCTGACATTCGGGTTGGCGGTAGGTGCCGACCCCGTCAAACACCACTGAGACTTTGAGAGGGTTGTCCAGAAGCACCAGATCGGCATGCGCCATCGCCATTGTGAGATCGCCCTTTTGCAAGTTTCTCCGTGCCTGTGCGACTTGATCGACCATGTCCTGCTGAACACCTTCGAACCGGTCGGCTGATGCGGACCAGGAGCTGATCGGGAGGGCGACGGCGGTGAGGCACAGGGCAGTGAGCGGTCGCATGGACATTGTGGAAAGAGCCGGGGCGTTCCCCCAACCGAATCATCGGCAACCTGGCGAGATCGTTGGAGGCGCAGCGCTCCAACCAGGCAGTAATGCCTGGTTTGGAGGAGCTTCGGGAGCGAGACTCAAGCCGGACCAAACCGCTGTCAGTCCCTACACGAATTGGTCATCGCAACCTAAATTCGAATTTGGCGTATCCTTCTCTCGATGCTCAGTGCGGTCAATTTGGTTCGGCGATACGGCGACCTTGTCGCCGTTTCCGACGTCAGCTTCGACGTTTCCAAGGGTTCGTGTTTTGGCCTTCTCGGCCCGAACGGGGCGGGGAAGACAAGTACGATTGGGATGCTGGCGGGGCTTGTTCATCCGGGCAGCGGCAACGTTTCGATCAATGGGAAGCCCGTGACACCCAATTCCTTCGCCTCGAAACGCCTGATCGGCTACGTTCCCCAAGAAATAGCGCTTTACGAGGAGCTGACCGCCAGAGACAACTTGGTCTTCTTCGGCGGACTCTATGGGCTCGATTCGTCGAGACTTGCCACACGAATTGAGTTCGCTTTGGAATTGAGCGGACTGTCGGATCGCAGCAAAGAGCCCATAAAGCGATTCTCTGGGGGGATGAAACGCCGCCTCAATATCGCCGCCGCTCTTCTGGCGGAACCAGAATTGCTCATCCTCGACGAGCCCACGGTTGGCGTTGACCCCCAGAGTCGCAACGCTATCTTTGAAGTGCTTCAAGCACTGCAAGGGGAGGGGATGACCCTGGTCTACACGACTCACTACATGGAGGAGGTCGAGAAGCTTTGCGATCACGTCGCCATCATGGATGGTGGAAAGATTGTCGCGAACGACACGCTCAATGGGCTCCTCCTACTGGTTGCCGCCAAATCAACCTTGGAGGTCAGAACCGGCTCCCGCGACCATGCGGTTGCCTTAGAGCTCGGACTCTGCCAAATGGGCATTGAAGCTTCGACGAGCGGCCAGGCCGTTCATGTAGCTGCGGCCGATCTTTCGGTCGCGATGGGGGCCGCGTGCAAAGTGGCCGCTGAGAAGTCGGTCGCAGTACTGGGAGTCCAAAGCGGCCGCGTGACCCTTGAGCAGGTGTTCCTCCACCTGACCGGTAAATCCCTTAGAGACTGATATGCGAGCCATCTTCCACCTGATTCTCAAAGACATCAAGATTTATTTCGCGGACCGCACGGCGGCGATCATTTCGGTCGGCGTTCCGGTCGGCATCGCTGTGTTTCTCGCCTTTGTTTTTGGAGGCGCTTCTTCGGGTACGCCAAAGCCGATCGAGGTGGTCGTTTCGGATTCGGATCATACGCCAATGTCGGCTGCGATTCTTGGCCGACTTAGGGCCGAACCGGGTTTGAAAGTGGTTGTGACCACGGCTGACAAGGGCGAAGACATGGCCACGAACGGCAAGACCGCGTATGCCGTCGATATTCCAAAAGGCTTTACCCAGGCTGCAGCCGCTTCGTTCTTGAACTCGGGTCCCAAACCGGAGTTGAGGGCCTTCACGGATCCCGCGCAGGGAGTTACTGTCATGGCGGCGAGAGGTTTGGTGATGGGTGCCGCGGTGAACGGATTGATCGACACCGTTCGTCCGGGATCGGTGAAGCAAGGCGAAGACCAGCTTCCTTTTAAGATTACAGAAATCAAGAAGCAGGCGTCAAAGGGACAGGATGATGCCGCATCGAAAGCGCATGTTTTCGCTGGAATGGGGCTGCAAGGTGTGCTTTTTTACGCCATCAACCTGGGCATGGGGGTCCTGAAAGATCGGCAAAACGGCATTTGGAAGCGCCTTCGTGCTGCGCCGATAACATTGGGGTCGATTGTCGCGGGCAAAGTGGGAAGCGGGACCCTAACATCGCTCATAACCTTAGTCGCCATTTTTGCTGCTGGCATGGGTATGGGTGTCAGGGTCCAGGGGAGCGTGATCGGGTTTGTTCTCATGCTTGTGGCCACTGCGCTCATGTCCTCGACTTTTGGGCTGCTAATCGCTTCTTTGGGCAAATCGGAGGAGCAAAGCCGCGGGCTAAGCATTTTCGTCGTACTGACACTCACCATGCTCGGCGGTGCTTGGTTTCCAACCTTCCTCATGCCTGCGTTCATGCAAAAGATTACGGTGGCGATTCCCTCACGGTGGGTCGTGGATGGCTTCGACGGCGTGCTCTGGCGAGGTTGGGGAGTTGCGGAGGCGCTTCCCGCTCTCGCTGTCATCCTTGGGTTTGCCACGGTGTTTTTCGTGAGCGCGAATCTTCGATTTAGGGCGACAGAGGCTGAGGGCTAGGGAGACCACAGTGCACTGATCGGCAATGCGCACAGGGTTGGCGTGATCGACACCGCCTCGTCCCCGTCGTAGAGAATCACCCCTCGGTGGAATCGACCTTCCGTTAGTTCAGCAAGGAACCGAAGTCCCTCGAAATCGTCTTTGGTCACCGCTCTGGAAGTCAGAACGTCGATTCCCACGACGCGGCCGTCCCGTGACTCAAGCACGAAATCAACCTGCTTTTGCTTCACAGTACGGAGGTGAAAGAGCCATGGCTTGACCTTGCCGCTGCCGGTCAGCTTCTGCAACTCGTTGGCGACGAAGGTCTTCAACGCGGGCTCGAAACGCATTGGGTCTGTAGCCAGCGCCTTGGAATCCATGCCGGTCAGATAGCAGAGCAGGCCGGTGTCAACCAGGAAGGCCTTGGACGATTTGGCAAGCCTTGTTTCCACATTTGCCGACCATGCCGGTATTAGATGAACGAGGAAGAGCGCCTTGAAAAGATCGATGTATCGGGTGAGAGTCGTATGCGGCACGCCCGTATCAACCGCCAGGCTGGAAACGTTTAGGGTTGAGCCTGACCTGGCCGAGAGCAACGACAGGAGCCTCGGCATCTGAGTCAGACCAGCCACATTGGCCAGGTCACGCACATCTCGATCAAGCACAGTGCGGACATAGCTTTGAAACCATGCTTGACGCCGGGTTTCAGACACCCTCTCGACTGGCTCTGGAAAGCCGCCCCTTGCGATCCGCTGAACTAGGTCCAACGTAGCGGGTTGCATCGACGCATCAGGTCTTGTCCACTTGAGATCATCTGATCCGAAGAGCTCGTCGACAAAGTTGCAAGTCGACCCTTCCAATTCGGCTTGCGAAAATGGCATTAGATCGATCGGCTCCATGCGGCCGGCGAGAGAGTCCGCCACTTTCGGGAGGACCAAGACGTTTGCGGATCCTGTCAATAGAAACTGCCCGGGCTTACGATTGCGATCGATGTGGAGCTTGATGGCCAGAAACAGTTCGGGGGCCCGCTGGACCTCATCGATCACTAAGGGCGGTTTTTGGGCTTTGATGAAAGACGCTGGGTTGGTGCGGGCCTCCGCCAGGATGAGGGGATCGTCCAAGGTCACGTAGTTGCCGTCGAATCGGCTCTTGGCGGCTGCCTGGGCAAGCGTGCTCTTGCCTGCCTGTCTGGGTCCGTGGATGAGGACAACGGGAGTGTCGAAAAGAGCCTCATCAAGTGCTTTGGCGGCGAATCGTTGGACCATCGGTGCGACGATTATGGCCGATAATTTGCCATGTAATGGGGAATTATCACCCGTAGCTGAAACATTGAGGACCGCCGAGGGTCGTTCAAACCCTATCTTCGGGCGGCGACAAGGAGCTTCAGCCAGCTCTTTGAACCGAGATAATCGGTGGCGACTCCATGCCGACCCGAACTGCTGTGGACGAAGTAGCCCTTCCCAAGATAGATGCCGGTGTGTCCGATCTTGTTGCGTTTTGCCTCCCAGAAGTAGAGGCGATCACCGGGTTGAAGGTCCTGCAGGTGTGTGATGGGCGTTCCGACATTAACCTGTTCGGCTGCCGTTCGCGGCAAGTGCATCCCGATCTGACCGTACATTTGCTTCACGAAGCCCGAGCAATCGATTCCGGAGGAGGGATCGTTGCCGCCCCACACGTAGGGGGTACCCACGTAGTTCATTGAGTTTCGCGCCACCATGGCGCCGCGTGATCCCAGTCCAGCGTCACGCGCCTTCTGCACATCAGCCGTCACTTGGTATGGCAGCTTTGCCACGGCGTCCGTTCGTATGTAGCCGTACATCATGTTCTGCATCAAGACGCGGAGCCAATGGGAGTTATCAGTGGTCTGCAACACGAGGTACTCGTACGGTTGCACGTGGTAATAAATTCTCGCTCGCGTGCTTGCCGACGCGTAGATTGGTGCACTCTCTACAGCCTGGCCGAGCTTACCGATCACCTCTTTGTCCGCAAAGGACGAAGTGGCGAAGAGCAAGGCTATCAGGCAAAGGGTGAGGCGCAAGCGCATGGGCGAATATATGGCTATGTACCAGATTATCGGCTGAAACGTACCTGATCTATCGACCAGCGGCAATCAATGTGAGACCTTTCAGAATCTGACGCCCATCTTCGTAGCCCAAAACCTCGCGAGTCGCACGTTCAGGATGCGGCATCATTCCGATCACGTTGCCGCCTTTGTTTAGGACGCCCGCAATGGCGTTCATTGATCGGTTCGGGTTCGCATCTTCATCCGATTCACCGGGACCTGGTACGTAGCGGAATGCGATGCAGTCGTCGTCTTCCAGTTGCTTCAACTCTTCGGGTCGCACAACGTACCGCCCGTCCCCGTGGGCGATGGGAATGCGAAGGGTGCGGTCCACACCTTGTGTCCAGAGGCTTTTGTTATTGACGGCCATTAGATGGACGTCGCGGCAGAGAAACTTTTGGAGTTCATTGGGAAGGAGGGCGCCCGGGAGTATTCCCGCCTCACAAAGAATTTGAAAACCATTGCAAAATCCGGCAACGGGCCTGCCTTCTTTGGCGAACCGGGCCACTTCGGCCATAACTGGAGCTCTTGAGGCCATGGCGCCGCACCGAAGATAGTCTCCGTAGGAGAACCCGCCGGGGATGATCACTGCGTCGAAACCCTTCAGCGACGTCTCTTCGTACCATACGTATTCGGCCCTGATCCCCATGTCGTCGTTCAACGAATGGAAGGCATCTTGATCGCAATTGGAGCCAAGGAACTTGAGAACGGCGACTTTCATTTGACGAGCTCCACTCGATAGTCCTCGATGACTGGATTGGCGAGAAGCTTGTCGCACATCTCTTGTACGCGACCCTCTGAGTAGTCGTTCATTTGAAGTTCGATCAATTTGCCTATTCGCGCTCCTTCCAACTCGTTGTATCCCAGTTTTTGGAGGGCATCCGCCACAGTTCTGCCGGCGGAATCCAAGAGTGAGGGCTTGAGAGTGACGTACACGCGAACGGTGGTCATGTCCCAGTTTACCGGCTGCCCGGCTTCGGGAGGGACCCACATTGGGGTAATTTCATGCGCCGCTAAGGCCGACACTTGAAGTGTCCGTCCGGAGAAAGCATTGATCAAAGTAAGCGTCCTCTATCCTAATCGAGATGCATGCCAGTTCGACGCAGAGTACTTCGTCGGGATCCACCTTCCTCTTGCTAAGAAGCTTCTTGGACCCGCGATGAAATCCATCTCAGGTGAAATCGGCATTCCAGGCGTTGGCATTTCGGCGCCACCCTTCGTCGCCACGATGCAAATGACCTTCGATTCGAAGGAGGCTTTCATGACCGCCTTTGTGCCCATTGCCGGTGAGTTCGTGGCGGATATGCCCAACTTCACGAACGCTGAGCATATGGTGCAGGTGGGCGAAGTTAAGTTCTAGCCACTTCAACCCGTGCCTGAAAATGGTTTCCCTTGAGAAGCGGCCTTACTGCGCCAAAACGCGTTCTCCTGGCCGGCTGCACTCGCGATTCTCGCCACTTCGATCGGATTCTGGTCCATCGCTATTTCAATCACGAATTCCGCTTCGCCTCCCGGAGGCATTTGAAAGGCGAAGTGGTTGCCTGGTCCAGTGATCGTCCAGAGGGAAACGTCCTCTGATTTCGTGAAGCCGACTCCTCCAAGAGCCTCAGCCCTAATCTCTTTCCTCACGCCGTTTTGGCCGATCAGGGTCATGCTGCGCACCATCACGGTGCCTGGCGTTGTAGCCAGCTCGCCGAAGACCATTGCGCCGGTTGGTGCGTCGAGTGAAACGCTCAAGGATTCCCTTATCGGACTTGGAACGAAATCCCGGAACACCTGGCTTGGGGTCTGCTGCCCGGGCACCATCCATCTCAGGCTGAACCTTGAAGTTGGGCTCGGTGAGCTGGGATGGATCAGCCGCCAGGATTGGAACTCGTCCCAAAGCGTTTGAATCGTTGTATCGAAATCGCCCCTGTTGAAGGCATCTGGGGACGCCCCGGCCTCGAGGCACAACTCAAACGTTTTGCCGATGATCGACGGAGCGATTTTGGCAACGCCTTTGAGGTCCCGTTCGCCGTGGTTCAATTCCTTGCGAGGAACGGCTTTCACTCTCTGCCACGCTTCGGTGTCTGGCGCCCAACCCGGGACTGAATCGACGAGGGGCACCAAACACTTCGCTGGATCAGACAGGAACTCGTGAAAGCAAATCACAATGCGCTTCTTGCCAGTCGTCGCGTGAAGCGCCCCCAAGGTGTATTGGAGCCAAACTCCGATCGCCTCCATCTCTGTACTTTGATTGAAGCCTCTACGCAGCATGGATGCGGCGACGTCGAGCGGGTTGCGGACGCAGATGACGTAACGCGGTTCCAGGCCAAGATCCGAAAAGATGTCCTCGTACATGGGAACCAACAACGTCGTCGGCGGGTCTTTCCAACCCCAAAGTTCGTTCCCTGCGAAAGTCTTGCCGAGCAAGGCTTTGATGCGGGCCACGTGGAGATCTATTCGTTCATAGTCGCGCCAGTTTGAGGGAATCATTTTGGCGTGGTTTGTGACCATGCCCAGGAGCATCATCACTTGGTCGTTGGCGCCGCGGAGACGTAGGTGTTCCCAGTAGCCGTCTTGATTGTCCACGTCGGCGGGCTTCAGTTCATCCGGTTCGCCAAGATGGACCCCCAACTTGTGTAAGGCTTGAGCCACACTGGATGTTCCTGAGCGAAGCATGCCGAGGACGACGATGGGGGTTCCCGTTAATTCCATCGGATGCATCCTTAGCCCACTGGGAGTCTCCACCACCATCGCAAATCGCCTGCGCCCAGGCGGCTGAACGGGCGAAAGTGTACCTGTGGGGTCCTATGCGGCACTCAGGCTACTTGGCCAAGATCGGCTTTGTGACTAGATATCCGGCGAGCGGCAGTCGCATCAAAGGCATCCTAAAGCGATGCCTTTTCAACCACGATCTCCCTTGCCCTAGCGATCGCTTCGCCCACTTTGTTCGGGAATTTGCCGCCCGCGGTGGCGAAATCCGGTCTGCCGCCGCCTCCTCCACCCGCGATTTGTGCGACCTCCCTCACGATGTCGCCTGCGTGCAGACCAAGTGCTTGGGCGCCAGGACCAACCCTGCAGATGAAGTTGACCTTGCAGTTCGATAGGACGGCTGCAACCGCCACCAGATTAGGCTTGCTGGACGCTCGCTCATCGACGGATGCGGCGACGATCTTGGGCTCGAGGTCCTGATAAGTGGGCGCCCAGAACAGGAGGGTCCCGATCCGCTCGAGGGCGTCATCTTTGTCTGCGGCTCCGCTTGAGGTGCCTTTGACGAGCGCGCCTTCCGCCTTTTCCCTCTTCTTTTTCTCCTCTCTCAGTTGATCCTGGAGGGCTGCAACAGCTTGTGGCAGTTCCGCTGGACTTGATTTCAGCAGTTGGGCAGCTTCTTTGACAAGACGCGCCTCCTCCAACGCCCATTGGTAGGCACCATCGCCTGTGACGGCCTCGATGCGTCGCACTCCGCTTGCGGCGCTCGCCTCGCTCATGATCTTAAAAAATCCGATCTCGCCAGTCGTCCAGACATGAGTTCCGCCGCAGAGCTCCCGACTGAACTCTCCGATTTCGACCATGCGCACGACGTTGCCGTATTTTTCACCGAAGAGGGCCATTGCACCGCGCTTCTTAGCTTCGGCGATCGGGATATCGGCGTAGGTGACGACGGGAGTGTTGGCTAGGGTCTGCTCATTCACGATGCGTTCCACTTCGGCAAGCTCATTTGGGCTTAGAGCTTTGCCGTGGGTGAAGTCGAAGCGAAGTCGATCAGGGCCGACGTACGAGCCCGCTTGGGTGACGTGCTTGCCGAGCACGCTTCTCAGAGCGGCGTGGAGGAGATGGGTGGCAGTGTGATTACGTTGGATGGAGCGACGCCGGTTGGAGTTCACGAACGCCTTGACCAAGGCCCCCATAAGGTTTTCGTTGAGGGTCTTGGCGGCATTGGGCGGCGTCAAACCTTCCACGGACGAGATGCCTTTTAGGGGTTCAGAAAGGTGGACGAAAACACCCTCGTGCTTGAACATATCGATGACTCGAAGCTCGAAGCTGTCTCCCACGAGGAGGCCCTGGTCGCTGGTCTGCCCTCCTGATTCGGCGTAAAATGGCGTGCGATCGAGGGCGATGGCGATCTCGCCCGTCGTCTTTCCGTGCTCATCGACTTGAGGAAGTACGCCAACGACGCGGGCGTCCGCGCCAAGCGCCTCGTAGCCAAGGAACTGGGTGTTGACCGGAAGCCCACCTTCTAGGCCGCCGAACTGGAGCTTGATCTCGACACCGCCGTAGACGGTGTCCATCGCGCCGGACGCACGGGATCGCTCTTGGGCTTCTTTCATGGCCGCTTCATAGCCGGAGTTCTCGACCGAAATGCCGGCTTCACTAGCCAATTCCTCTGTTACTTCAAGCGGAAATCCATAGGTGTCGTAGAGCATGAAAGCTTGATCGCCAGGGAAATGCTTCGAGAGCCCTCCCTGAACTCTGGCCAGCACTTCGTTGAACAGTGATGTGCCTTGAATCAAAGTTCGTCTGAACAGCGCTTCTTCGTTCTTCAATGTTTCGACGATCACGTCGCTACGCTCATCAAGCTCCTTGTAGTGGTCGCCCATTGCCTCGACGACCCCTTCAAAGACGCGATGAAAGAAGGGCTTCTCGAAGCCAAGCGCGCGCTGGCCCTTGAGCACGGCCCGCCGGATCAAGCGACGAAGCACGTACCCTCTGCCCGTGTTACCGGGCAGCACGCCGTCGGCGATGCAGAAAACGGCCGTGCGGATGTGGTCGGCGATGATGCGCATCGCCGTGTCCTTGACAGGATCCTTACCGTAGGCAACCTTGCCTCCCGAGACTTCCTCCAGCTTTCGCATGATCGGGGTGAAGGAATCACACAGGTACAGGTCCTTCTCGCCGTTGATCACGGTGACGGCGCGCTCGATGCCGAGGCCCGTGTCGACGCTTTGAAATGGCAGCGGCGGCATGCCGTCCTTCACGTAGCCTTCATCGGGCCGCTCGGGGTTCTTATGATGGCCCTGCCAATCGAACTGGATGAACACGTCGTTCCAGAACTCCAGCCACTTGCCATCTCCCTCGTCCCGCAGAAAATCCTCTCGGGTGTAAGGGCCGGAGGGGGGCGGCTCCGTCTTCGAGGTCCAGTAGAACATTTCGGAGTTCGGACCGCACGGTCCCGGAGGGCCCGCAGAATAGGCGCCCGCAGGCCAGTAGTTGGCATCCTCACCGAGTCTGAAGATGCGCTCTTCGGGGTTTATGCCGGCGGGAATCAACCACCGCTCCCATTCGGCGTAGGCGTCGTCGTCCTCCTCAAACACGGTGAATGCGCAGCGTTTGGGATCGAGTCCGAGCCATTTCTTTTCGGTGATGAACTCCCACGAGAAGGCGATGGCCTGCGCCTTGAAATAGTCGCCGAACGAAAAGTTGCCCATCATCTCGAAGAAGGTGAGGTGGGTGAGGTCGCCGGCTGTCTCAATGTCGCCTGTGCGGACGCACTTTTGGGCTGTCGTCAGGCGACGATTCGGCGGCTCTGCGATGCCTCGGAAATAGGGTTTGAACTGCACCATGCCGGCCCCGTTGAAGAGCAGGCTCTCATCCAGACGCCCCGTAACGTCGACGGGAATGAGAGAGCCTGAAGGAAACACATCGTGCTCCTTCGATTTGAAAAACTGGAGGTACTTTTCACGCAGCTCGCGGACGGTCATACGAACCGAAAGGGTACCCGGCACGCTTCCTTCGGGCCCCGGCCGCCGTCCTGCAAATTGTGAGCGATACCACTTCCAACACCCCCTCAAAGGGCCACCCTATCCGAAACGTCAACAAGCAACACGAGGAAAGTTTCTCGCCACTCGAAAAGCTTGCCGTCAAGATCACAGACAAGATCGGCACGATGGGTTTCTTCCTGATCATCTTCACGTGGACGGTCGTTTGGTGCGGTTACAACATCCTTGCAACCGAGGTTACGGGACTGCATTTGGCCGCCTTCGATCCGTTTCCCGCGTTCGTGGCTTACTTATTGATCAGCAACGTGATCCAGATTTTGTTGATGCCGTTGCTAATGGTGGGGCAGAACCTGCAGGGACGTCATTCGGAGCTAAGGGCTGAGAGCGACTTTGAGATCAACGTCAAAGCTGAAAAGGAAGTCGAGACGATCTTGCGCCACTTGGAGAACCAGAACCATATGCTCTTGGCGCTGGCTCAGAAGATCGGGATGACGCAGGAAGAGATTCTGAAGCACATGCCGAAGGGTTGATTCAGTAGTCGCTTTCACCCGCCCTGCCCAGGTTCGCCGAGTCAAAGCGGGGTGTCGAACGCCTAAGAAACGTGGAGCTGAAGCCTCGCACTCGATGGATTGTTTAAATCCGTCGGCCCCCAACGATGATATGGACCCTCCGGCGGGGGCGATCCACACCGTCCGTCCCTTTGACGGCAGCAACTACGAGTTTCCCGATGCCTACGGCTTGGAAGACGTTTTCTCAGACGTGGGGTTGATCTTCACACTCCATGAAGTGTGCTCAACTGGTCAAACTCAACCGTAATTACCAGGTTTTTGGTAGAACCCGTCAAAAAACATGTTGACATTCGTGCGCTGTTCTTGTACAATCGTTGAACCGTGAGAACAACCGCTCCAGACAAGACTTCGATGTCGTCTCGTGACTCAAAGGCCGATCGGGATCGCGCTTTGGAAATGGCCCTCGGCCAGATAGAAAAGTCCTTTGGCAAGGGCGCCATCATGCGTTTGGGTTCAGGTGATCGCGAACAAATTGGGTCCATCCCGACTGGGTCGCGCTCAATCGAGCGGAGGATCCAGGCCGCCAGCGCAGCGTCATTGGCGGCGCAATCGCCGCGCCGGGCTCGATCTATGTCGTCAACCGCAACGGCATCGTCTTCACCGGCACCAGCCAGGTCAAGGTCGGCTCGCTGATAGCCTCCGACCTCGACGTCGGTCAGCTCGGCCAGGCGCGGTTCCAACGCGATCAGTACTTCATCAATAACGGGAT
>CAZUCK010000034.1:0-28369 GCA_964619505.1 uncultured Fimbriimonas sp.
GGGGGCCGGAGCCCGCCTACCACTGGGAACGCCTACCACTGGGCACGCCAACCACTGAGCACGCCTGCCACTGAGCACGCCTGCCACTGAGCCCGCCCCGCCGCCCGGAGCCGGTCCGCTGATACGTTTGGCGCCATGGCCACCCAGATCCAGCAGGCTGAGCGCTTCCTCGCCCTGCACAGCGGGCCAGACCCGCTGCTGCTGCCCAACCCCTGGGACGTCGGCTCGGCGAAGCTGTTCGCTTCGCTCGGCTTTGCCGCCCTCGCGACCACCAGCAGCGGGTTCGCGGCGACCCTGGGCCGGCTGGATGGGAAGGTGACCCGGGACGAGGCGCTCACCCATGCGGCCGCCATCGTCCGGGCGACGGACCTGCCGGTCACGGCCGACCTTGAGAACGGGTACGAAAACCGAGATAGGATGATGGAGTTCTTTATTGACCACTTGGGACAGGTGAAGCCTTGAAATGGCGAGGCTCCCGGTTGTGAATCCATCGCGACAGAGTGCTGACGCCGGAGTGGACCTTAAAAGCGCAGTTTATCAGTCCAAGGGGTCATTATTCAGAATCATTCTCATTTCGCTGGTTTGCGCCCTATCTCCGACATCAAATTCTCAGGATCGACTACCCAACATGCCCCGATACGACCGATTCGAAAAACTTCAAAGGCAAATCTCTGGTTCCGTTTCCGGGGGAGCGATCAAGGTTGAATGGGCAAGCGACAGCAAGTCGTTTACGTTCGACAGAGACGGGAAGTCTATGCGTTATGACCTCGCGACGGGTGAGGCGAACGAAGTTCAATCCAACGGCGAATTTGACACTGGTGGGTCCATCACCAAACCCCGGTTTTCACGACCAACACCGGACCGAGGTCGGCAGTTCAAGATTGCCTTCAGCAGCGACGAGAAGTGGAAGGCGGAGTGCAAGGATCGCAATGTGTACATCAATCCCATCGGAGATACTGCTATTCAAATCACGAGCGAGGGAAGCGTAGAAAAACGCATCAAATGCGGCATGGCGAGCTGGGTCTATGGCGAAGAGTTGGGCCAGCGCGACGCCATGTGGTGGTCGCCAGATTCTAAAAAACTTGCCTACTATCGGTTTGACGAGTCCCAAGTTCCCGACTATTACGTAACCCTAGCGGAAACGGCCATCCAAAACAAGCTGGACACAGAGGCCTATCCGAAGCCGGGAGACCCAGGGCCCTCGGTGGAACTTCGAATTTACGATGTCGCAAGCAAGTCCACTACGTCGGTCGAGGTGGGATTCAGGTCGACTGGCGATCCGGATCTAGGAACCTACGTTTACGCACCACGATGGTCGAACGACGGTAAGTCGCTGCTCTTCTTTCGGATGAATCGGAAGCAGAATTTCGTCGAGTTCTGCGCGGCCGACGCTGAGACTGGCCGCTGCAAGGTCATCTTTCAAGAGACCAATCCGGAAGGGTGGGTGGAGTTTAGTCCGAAATGGCTGTGGAGCGATCCAAACCCGGAAGTGGCTTGGAAAAATTCCGCTCTAACCGATCCGCAACGGTTCTTGTGGATTTCAGACCGCGACGGATTCCGCAATCTGTACCTCTACGACCTCAACGGCAAGTTGGTCAAGCAGATCACTTCGAACAGATTTGACGCTCAACAAGTCGTGAGCGTGGATAAGCGACGGGGACTCATCTGGTACACGGCGCACGATGGTGACGTGCCTTACAAGGTTCAACTGCACAGGGTTGCTCTGACTGGGTCCGACACGAGAATTACAGACCCGGCGTTCAATCATTCGGTGCAGCTGGCGCCCGACGGCCAGCATTTCATCGACATTGCACAGAGTCTGGTTGACCCTCCGAGGACGCTGGTTTGCGATGGAGATGGGAAACGTTTGCAGACGCTTGCTATGAGCGACACCTCGAAATATGAAAACCTTGGGCTTCAGAGAGCCCAACGGGTGGAATTCAAGGCGGCGGACCATCAAACGGATCTTTACGGATACATCACGTTTCCGTCCGATTTCGACCCGTCCAAGAAGTATCCGGTAATCATAAACGCTTACGGAGGGCCAGGCTCGGGCACAGCTATCGATGCGTTCCGCACCCCAGAGCCGATCACTGAACTCGGCTTCATCGTGGCTTGGTTTGATGGGCGTGGCACGGATTGTCGAGGGCGCGCCTTTCGCCAATCGGTATATCGCAAGTTAGGGACCGTTGAGATTGACGACCAAGCTGCCGGCGCAAGTTACTTGCAGACGCTGCCGTTCGTCGACGCTTCACGGATTGGCATTCAGGGAACTTCTTATGGCGGCTACGCGGCCCTTATGGCCCTCCTGAGATTTCCAGATATATTCGTTGCAGCTTGCGCGAGTTCGCCTGTAACTGATTGGCGCAACTACGACTCAACATATACTGAGCGCTATATGGACACGCCTCGGGAGAATGCGGCTGGGTACGATGCCGGTTCAGCCATTAACCTGGCCAAAGGGCTCAAGGGGAACCTGTTGTTGTATTTCGGTACGGCTGACAATAATGTCCATCCGTCCAACACGATTCAATTGGTACAGGCCCTTACCAATTCAGGCAAGTACTTTGAAATGATGCTCGGGCCCGATCTGGGTCATACGCAAGTGAACGCTCCGCGGATGTGGGAGTTCTTTGTCGAACACTTGATTCTGGATGCCCGCAAGTCGCCTTTGGAAAAGGCTTGGACGGATCGCCGTATCACCCAGCGAATCACGGCCAAGCATTGACATGATTCTCGTCATCGACAATTACGACTCGTTCACCTACAACTTGGTCCAGTATCTTGGGCAATGCGGGGCAATGGTTGTCACGCGGCAAAGGGACGATGTGAACCTCAGGCAGGTGACTGAGATGCGCCCGCATGGGATCGTACTCTCGCCGGGACCTGGGACGCCGGCGTCATCAGGCGTCTGCCTTGAGATCATTGAAGCTGGCCTGTCTCGCATTTTAAGAGTGCCCGTATTTGGCGTCTGTTTGGGCCACCAGGCCATTGGCGAGGCTTCCGGCGTCAAAGTGCTCCGCGCTGAAAAAATCATGCACGGTAAAAGCTCTCTCGTGCGACACGACGGCAGAGGCTTGTTTCTTGGCCTTCCAAATCCGCTCAGGGCAGTTCGCTATCACTCGCTCGTCATCGACCGAGACGTAATCCCGTCTGATTTCCGCATTACGGCCACCTCCGAAGAGGACGGCGAGATCATGGGGCTCGTGCACGAAACGCTGCCGATCATGGGCGTTCAATTTCACCCTGAGTCTGTCATGACGGAACGCGGAATAAAGATCGTCGAGAACTTTCTCGCGATGACGCACTGACGGTCCCTATTCGTCCATTTCGCGGGCTCGTTCGATGTCGAGCGCAATCGGAATCCTGAACCAGAAGGTCGAACCCTTGCCGACTTCTGACTCAGCCCAAATCTTGCCCTGATGCGCGCTTTCCACGAGGTGCTTGACCAGGTAAAGCCCGAGGCCAGTTCCGTAAATTTTGCGGTTATCCTCGTTGTTCACGCGGTGGAACTTCTCGAACACCTTGGCAAGATGCTCTGAGGGAATGCCCAGTCCTTGATCCTGGATGCCGACAAGAATTGTCTCGCCCTCGTTCTTGGCATGGACGGTAATGGTGCCTCCGCCCGGCGAGTACTTGATTGCGTTGTTGAGCAAGTTCGTCACGACTTGGTCGAGTTTGTCCTCATCTCCGATGATTTTGGGCAACGGAGCAGGGTTGTCGAGCACGATCTGGTGTCTCGAACTGGTCTGCTTCTGAATCATTACGCACTTTTCAAGGAGCGAGTTGACATCGACCGTCTTGTAGTCCGGCTTTAGGCTCTGTCCGGAATCGATACGTGCAGTGTTGAGAAGGTCGTTGATGAGCCGCGTCAACCTGTCGCACTCTTGATCGATGATCATGTAGAACTCTCTGCGCTCGTCTGGAGCGAAGGTGTCGTCCATCAACAACGTGCTGACAAAACCTTTGATCGCGGTGAGGGGCGTTCGAAGTTCATGTGAGGCCATTGCCACGAATGAGCTCTTCATTCGATCGATGTTGCGAATGTCGGTCATGTCATTGAAGATGGCGACCACACCAAGGTCCTTGCCGTCCTCATTGCGAACCAGAGCCGCTTGCACTTCGTAGATGCGCTCGATACCGGCGATGATGACGCCGATCTCCAACTTGCCAGATTCCTCGCCCTGCAGGCTGTTTTCGAAGAGTTCCCAAAGCTCCTTGTTGTTGAGAACCTCCTTGGCATTCTTGCCGATCGTTTCCGCGCTTGCGGCAAAGATCGCTCTGGCAGAAGCGTTCATCTGGCTGATGCGTCCTTCGGGCGAAACCAAAATGAGGCCGGCAGACAAGGATTCAAACGTTTGGAGGAGCTCTTCGCGCTCTTCAACGACTTCTCGGTAGAGCTGCAAGTTGGCGATGATGGAGCCAACATTGCGCGCCATGCGCTCGAGCAAGCGCACATCCTCATCGTTGAAATCTTCGCCGTGCCGTTTGTTGAAAGCGTGAAGGACGCCGATGACGCTCCTGTCTACGACCCGGTTCTCTTCGTCGCGCTTTTCGATGACCAGCGGAACCGTGATGCCATTGACGACGTGGAGGAGCCCGAACGGATCCTTTTGTGTGCGCGGATCCGTGTTTGCGTCGTGGAAGATGACCGGCTGGCTGTCTCGAAAGACCTGTCCAGAAAGACCCTGTGCCGCCCGCACGCGGAAGACACCGAGCCGATCCTCATCGACACCGTAAGCGGGTGGAATCCCAATCAGTTCTCCTCGCTCTCGGTCGTAGAACATGACGACGATCTTTTCGGCCTGAAGGATCATCGCAATGCGCTGCACGAGGCGTCGAAGGGTGACATCTGCCTCGTTGATGGGTGCGATGTCCATCCCGGCGTCGACCGGCCGGATCATATTCGTCTTAGCCTTTTCGGATTCTAGTTTTTCTTCGAGTTCGCTCACTCGGCGGCGAGCGGCATCCTCAAGCTGCTTCTTCAATTCCGTAAGTTCGCGAATCTGGTCGCGGGCGGCAAGAAGCTCCTTGCTCAAAGTCTCGACGTCTCGGGGCAGCGGCTGATCCTCATTCATCGCAGATGGCACATCAACGGACACTCTATGAATCTACCTCCGATTGGCTGTCCGCTGCATGGAAGCTGCGCCTCATCGGGCGTGAGCGTGAACGCATCGGACTCGTTCCGACGTTATAATCATAGTGGGATGGCCCAAGATTTGGAAGAGATCGCGCTTTTTCCATTGAACGCAGTGTTGTTTCCTTACGCCCAACTTCAACTTCACGTGTTCGAGGAAAGATATCGCGAGATGATTCGCGAGTGCTTGGAATTTGACAAGCCATTTGGCATTGTGTTAATTCGCACGGGTACTGAGACTGGGCCAGCGGATCCTTACATGGTGGGTACGGCGGTCCGAATCATTGGCTGTCACACCTATGACGACGGGCGTATGGACATCCAGGTCCAAGGTGAGCGCCGATTCAGAATTCGTCAGATGGACAACAGCAAGCCCTTCTTGGTCGGACGGGTTGAGCCAGTCATCGAGATGGAAATCGATGACACGCCAGAGGCCGAAGCTCTGATGTTGCGTGCGAGAGAGGATTGCAAGACCCTTGTTCAACAGCGATTTGAAAATCAAGGCATCCCAGTCAAGCGGGTCGTCTTCTCACAAGATCCTGTAGTCCTTTCGTTCACGATTGCAAACCTTCTCACAATGGAGAACCTGGAGAAGCAGCGATTACTCGAAACAACCGATACGCTCGAACGTGTTCAAACCCTCATACCCATTCTTGAGATGCAAATGATGGAGGGCTGTCAGGATCCAAAATCCAACCACTACCGACTCACCCCAACTGATTTAGCCGAGTGGATCATCCCTAACTGATCTTCAACGTCTGCCCTTTAACCCTGTCTTGCAGATTCGATAACAACGAGCGGCCCCAGGCGTCAAACTCCCAACAACCCCTTATGCTCATTCCCTTTCTTGCCAACCTCGTATCTTTGACGCAAGCGCCCCTCCTTATTGCTCCCGGCGCCAGCCAGTCCATTCATCAAGCTGTACACGCCATTGAAGCGCGGATGGCCGTGGGGGACTTCGCCGGAGCCAGGAAGGGGTTACGCTTGCTTCCGAAGCCAAAGATCACCTTCAAATGGGATGACTCCAAGGTGCCGCAGGCTCAGCGACCAGCCTTTACTGTTGCGCGCGACGACGCATTCAAACAGTGGCGACTCACCATGCCTGGATTGGACATCAAACCCGTCGCTGAAACGCCTGACATCAAGATTGATTTTGAACCCGTTCTCGCCACCCAAGCCGGGCGGTCAGCGCCATCTCCTTCAACGCTCTTCTTCTCGGAGGCCGTAAGGGAACCAAGGATGGAATGCGTCATTGGGTTGAGAAGGGGCGAGCCGTTAACTGGTATCACGCGGGACGAAGTTTATGATGAGGTCGGCTATGCCGTTGGTGCATTCTTGGGGCTGGCACCCTCCCCTTTTGTGGGCTACTTCATGGGACGAACAGAAGTCGCCGGACAGCCTGCCTACCGCGTCGGACTTCAAGAGTGGCGACTTGCGAAAAGCAACCTCAGCCTAGTGGCGGAGTTGCAAAGGGCGATAGAGGCCAAGCTGCGAATCTCGCCGACGAGATCCTCCGTGTTCATCGACCCCAGCGTGATGACGCTGCCAAACGCAACCCAGGGAGATCGAGTGCCGTTCTCCATCCAGATATCAAACAGCGGAGATGGTCCACTGTCCTATGAGGTCACCCCCGACTGCGGGTGCATCACGGCCGACAAGGGCCTTGTTCTTAAGCCGGGCGCCAGCACCCTCGCCAGGGCCCAGATGGACACACATGAATTCAAGGGTGACTTCAATAAGCGCCTCATTGTCGCCACAAATGATGTCGAACACCCTTACATCCAGATACCGGTAGCCATCCACGTGACGCCTCTCTATCGCTTGCTTGGACCGGGCCGCTCGATAGCGATAACGGCCCAAGAGGCGAGCGTCGACGTTTATCTTGCGCTTGCATCGAAAGCGACGTTCCACCCCAAGGAAGCCCGCGTAAACGGCGTTGCTGGTTCAGTCACCTACGAGCCTTGGGAGGGCTCTTTGCCGGATCCGGAGTTGGGAGAGAACACGTCAAGTCCGCGCAAGGGCTATCGCTTCCATCTGTCGATCGATCCCAAGTCGTTGCTTGGCCGCACGTGGGTGAGTCTGGAAGTTCTCACCGATGACGACTACTTTCAAATTCTTCGATACAACCTGACGGTCCAAGTGGGGATCGCGCCATCACCCAGCCAACTCTTCATGGGCAATTTAGGCGCGACGCCAAAGGATTTCAACCTCGAAATCGGTTTCCCAGGCAAGCCGTTTAGGATCGTCGGCGTTGAATTCGATACATCACATCTGAAAGCGACTCCCTCTTCGCAAACCAGTGACGATCACAAACTGACCATAAGTTATGACGGCCACGCATCGAGCGGCTCATTTCGAGGGACGATCAGAATTAAGACCGATGATCCCAACCAGCCGACAATCGACGTCCCATATTTGGCGGCCGTGTCGTGAGGGCCTGGACACTACTGCCCCCATTGGTGGGGCTGGGGTTCGCCTTGCTTCGTTCAGACGATTCCACTTACGTCCTGTTGCTGACAGGCGATATGAACGGACAGTTGACGCCCTGCGGCTGCACGAAGCCCATGAGCGGCGGCATTAGGCGAATGGCAACGGCGGTTAGGAGCCTCCAAATTCCGGATCGGACCCTTTTGCTTATGAACGGTGGCATGGTGACAGGAGCCAGTCGACAAGAAGAGCTGAAGATGGAAACTTTGGTCCAGGTCTTCGATGGATTGGATGTTACGGCTATCAACGTGGGCTCGAGTGAAGTTGGGGCGGGTCGAAGCGCCCTGATGGCGTTGGGCAATCTAGCCAGAGGCAAACTGGTCGGCTCCTCGATGGCCCGGGAGGCCGCGGGTAGCGCTGTCTCAGAGAGCATCACCGTGGGTCCCTTCATCATTGGCGGAGGAGCACAAGCAACCGATGCCAAATCACTCACCACCGCATCGGGGTTGAGAGGACTAAGGGCCATCCTGATGTGGGATGGGGGAAGATCAGATGCCGAGCGCATTGCAAAGTTGTTCCCCAATCTGGCCCTCATTCAATACCGTTCAGGCGGCAAGGCGGCCAGAAGTTGGAGCAGCAACACGCTGCTGGTGACTCCCGGCGAAAAGGGGAAAGGCGTCGTGCGCCTTGCTTATAGGAGGGGAAAGTTTATTTCTTACTCCTCGATCGATTTGGGGCCCGAGTACAAAGACGATCCACGTACATCGACGATTTTTGATTTGTACCTGAAACGGGTCTCCGACGAAGACCTGCTATCGAAAAGGCCACGGACTTCGTCGGATGAATTCGTGGGCAGCGCCGAATGCGGCAGTTGCCACCAGTCTGCTCTCCGGACGTGGCAGAGGTCCGCACACTCGCGAGCGCTTGAGCCGCTGAAATCGGAGATGGAACACCGCGATCCCGACTGTGTGCCTTGCCACACGGTTGGTTTGTCGAGCGAGCACGGGTTTAGGAGCGAAGCAAGCACGCCACATTTGGCGAACGTGGGCTGTGAAAGCTGTCACGGTGCCGGCAAGATGCACGCTCAGGATCCCAAATCGACACCCTTTGCCAAGGTGCGGAAACAAGCTTGCACGAATTGCCACACTTCAGAGCAAAGCCCCGCCTTCCAATTCGACTCTTATTGGCAGCGAATCAGACACTAAAAAGAAATTAAGACCGGTGTTGCCGCCAAGGGGAGAGCAAGAGCGGCATCCGGTCTTATGTATATCTCTGACTGCAGTCGCGGCAAAATTGCTCCATCTGAACGGCTATTTCTCTCTATTTTGGTTGGTCCGGCCCCCATCGGGCCCTTCCTCACCGAGCACACGTGTGGATAACATGTGGATTAATAGATTGTTAATAAATTTCGAATTTTCTCGAAAATCGAAGTAAATCGAAGAAAACGGGCCCATGATGCCTACGCCTTTGTCGTGGTTGCCGCTCATTTCACTTGCGTCTCTGCAGGCACTTGCAGACAATAGACACGTTGCATGTGGTTACACTGTCATTGAAGCCTTCATTTTCCGAAAGAGCAAGGGCATCCCATCGATATGTCATTTAGTAGCATTGCGGAGCAAGCACGCCACACTCCGAAGCTTTCCGAAGTCCTGTTTGACGAACCGAGCAGGAATTTTTCGACCATTGCTGCCCTGCCTTCGAATGTACAAGCGATCGAAAACGCGCTCTTGTTTGCGACTGGAAGCAAACATTTTCTGGCTCTCGTCGGGCCAAGCGGTTGGGGCAAGAGCCACATTTTGGAGGCTGTCGCCTGCCGCATTGGTCACGACACGGGTGTTCCACCTCGCATTTTTTCGGCCATCGAGTGGATCTACCTCGGCGCTCGCGCTGACGCCCCTGGCGCACTTCTGCTGGACAACGTTCAAGACGCCTTAGACGGTGCAAGAACGCGCTTGCTGTTGCAAATCGCGCTTGAGCGCCGCGTTCGAGGCGGCAGGCCGACTCTTCTCAGTTTTACCGCGTCACGGGCCACACGCCAAATCAAATCCGTCCTGCCGAATGCCCGCGCGTGGATGATTGGCGCTGTACCGACAGCCGATCCGGTGGAACGAACCTTGGTCATTGATCAAATGGCTTCTGCTGAGGGACTTCATCTGGCACCTTCCTTAGTGAGACTGATGGCGACGAGGATGAAGGGTAACGGTAGAACCCTTTCGGGTGCCCTAAAGAGGCTTAGGTTGTCCAACAACACTTGGGCAGACGACAGCCAAGTTCTTCGGGCGTGCGGGATTCTCGACCCGTTCTTTTCCGACAACTCGGCGTGGGACCTCAGCGAGCGAATTCTGAGGACGTCAGAAGATCTCGATTTCAAACGGGAAGTGGCTGAACCGAGTGATCTGGCGCTACACACTATGTTGCGTGTTGCCGGGCTGAGTGAATCCGCGGTTGCACGGTGTTTTGGAGTGCAACCTGCCGAAGCTTATTCGATCGCGGAACGATTTGAACTGCTCGCAAGCAAATGTGAAACCACGCGACACATGAGCCGGCAATTTGTCGGGCGAATTGTTGCAACTCTGTCAAAAGACTAGGTTTGCAAACAACCGGTAGAACTCCTGTGACAGAGAGGCTGACTCCGTTAGTAAACTGACTGGGTTACGAGCTATCTGGGCAGTATGAAGAGCATCGAAGCACTCAAGCTTTTTCCCGTCTGGGTTGAACCGAGTCACCTCGTGTCTACGGCTAGAATCCTCATGCGTGGACATGGATTGAAAGAGCTTGCGGTGTGCGAGGCTGGAAAGCTCGTCGGTTACATCACATCGGAAACGCTCGCCACTCTGGCGGACAATGCGCCGGTACGAGAAGGAGTTCAACCACCGGCGGTCGTGGTTCCGGCAGCAATGTCCATCCGGAGGGTTGCGGAGCTGTTTCTCAGTGAAGGCGTTGACTTTGCGCCAGTCCTTCGCGACGAGACCTTTTTGGGAATTGTCACGTCGACGATGCTGTTACGCGAGTTGAGTCGATCTTGGGACCCGCTGACCAACCTCTCTTGGCAAGACTTGTTGCGAGAGTGGGGAGTTGAAAATCTCAAACGCGGTCGCGAAGTCACGGTCATCTTTATCGACCTGGATGATTTCGGCCTTTACAACAAACGTTTCGGGCATACGGTGGGCGATCAGGTCCTACGCAAGGTGGCCGCTATGCTCTCTGAATGCATCGACCCCGACCTAGAGGTGCTGGTTAGGTACGGCGGTGATGAATTTGCCATTGGGACTGTCCGTGAACGAGTTGAAGCCGAGATGCTTTCTCAGTTGATCAAGCGTCGCGCCAAGGAGGTCTTCGTCTCTGAAAGCGAAGAGCCGGTCACGTTTTGCGTAGGCATCTTTGGTGGAAAACGTTCGAAGGAGCGTGAGAACGACCACTATCAGTCAACGCTCGACAACCTGATCAACTTGGCGAGCAAGGATTGCTTGGCGCAAAAGGAATTGAAGGAACGGGAAAGGCCCACGGGGACGAAAAGTGCGGGTTCGGGCCGCCCCGCAATTATCGAGCACCCTGGAGTCAAGCTTGTAGATGTCCTGGCAGACGACCAGTCTCCGAACTCCATGACAACGGTGATTCTCAGCGTAGGAGAGGGCATCGTGAGCGGGGTGAGCGCGCGGATGGGCGGTTCCACCTTGGACTCCATTGCATCGGCCACAAGCAAAGCCGTTGAACGAGCCTATCCAGGAACGCAAATACGAATTGAGGAAATCCGCCTTGCCGAGAGCGCCGAGGGCCAAAGGATCGCCACCGTCACGGCGCAACTGACGGACACCAAAGGAAGCCGGCCGGTTTCCGGTGCCGCTACGGTCGCTGACGACTTATTTTTCAGCGTAGCCGCGGCGACTCTTGAAGCCTACAACAGCCGCTAAGGGCTCAATTCCATTTCGGCGGAGGCGTCCAGATGCGATGTTTGCGCCAATGCGCCACGACCCGTACAACCCAACCGAAGACGTTCAGGACATCACGATACAAGTCGACGACGGAGGCCAACTCCTCCCCCACACGACGCCTTGCCAAGAGTGAAGCGGAGTCGTAGACGTAGTACAGCAGGTAACAGCCATTCCATGCGAGCGCGTGGCCCGCTTTGGATCGATCAAGGTTGAGCAGGATGACGAACACTGAGACCAGCGCCGATGAGACGATTAGCGCCAACACAAACTGCCCGACAAAGCTAAAATCTCTTCCGCACATGAATGTGTAGAGTAAGGCGCACAAAAGACCTACGCCAGCAGACCAAACCGGGAAGCCTTGGCGGCTCCAACTGGAAACGGTGACGCCGCAAACAAGGAGCAACGGGGGCATTAAGAACAGGCTCGCCATCAAATCGGCCCGGACGCCTCTGAATGCAATCCTAATCAAACACAGAATCACCAGAAGCATGGACAGGAACGTTGTGGCCGCAACGAGAGACACCCCAGGCATAGGGCTCAAAGCGACGGCGATCACCAAGCAAACACTCACGCCATGGAAGGCGGCAACCCGGCGCACGAACGCGATCCGATCCTGATAAGGCTGTTCGGTCACGTTCTCGGGGACCTCTAGAGGGTCCGGCACATAGTTGGGTACGTGCATGTGACCTCCCTATCGAACGGCGGAAGCGACGTTGAGCTTCCTGCCCGTTAGCCGCGTGAATGCCTCCAAGTACTTGTCTTGCGTTCGTTCGACAATGCCGACAGGCAAGACGGGCCCGGGTGCACGCTTGTCCCAATCCAGGGTCTCAAGATAATCCCTCACGAACTGCTTGTCGTAACTTGGGGGACTTTGGTCGGGCGCGTAGGTGGAGACGTCCCAAAATCGAGAGCTATCGGGAGTCAGAGCCTCGTCAATCCAGATGAGCCCGTTTTCAGTTTCTCCAAATTCAAATTTGGTATCAGCGAGAATGAGGCCAGCCGTTTCGGCATGCTTTGCGGCCAGCAAATAGATCTGCAGTGTCCAGTCACGCACCTGCGTGGCGATCTCAACCCCCACAATGTCGGCAGCTTCCACAAAGCTGAGGTTCTCATCATGGCCCTCCTCTGCTTTTGTGGCGGGTGTGAATATGGGCTCCGATAGCTTATCCGCGTTGCGAAGCCCCTCGGGAAGATTCAGACCATGAACCGTTCCTCCTTGCGACCTGTACTCTTTGAAGAGGGAGCCCGCGATGAAGCCTCTGGCCACGCATTCAATTGGCAGGGGCTTCGCCTTCTTTGCGAGGAGGGATCTGCCAGCGAGTTCCGGGTACAGTGTCGGCAACTTTTTTGAGATCACGTCGTCATCCACCGAGACAACGTGGTTTGGGCAGACGTCCGCGAATTTGCCAAACCAGAAGGCACTCATCTGGTTGAGGATCACGCCCTTACCGGGAATACCATTTGCCATGACAACGTCAAATGCGGAGATACGGTCAGTCGCGACGATCAACAGCTCGTCGCCTAGGTCGTAGACCTCACGAACCTTGCCACGACGGGGGTGGGGCAAACCGGGAATAGCCGTTTGCAGCAACTCGGACATGCCAAGAGTATGGCGCGTCGAGATGTGTTTTGCGGCGACGACGCACCAGGGTGCGCAATCGTGAACCGGCATTCGCCGAATCAGACCGAAATGAGTTCAGAGTGAGTCAATGCAACACAGGTACGTGAGCACCGAAGAGGCGGTGGCACTCGTCAAATCGGGGATCGCGCCTTCATTCATGGCAAGAAAGTCTACGACTTTGTAGCCGACAACCCCAGCGTACAGTTGTTGGATTTTGCCTATGTCAACGACACTTAACCATTCTCAAGTTGCCGAAGATGACGGCGATCAACAGCGCCGTCGAAATCGACCTTACAGGGCAAGTGTGCGCCGATTCCATAGGTGAGCACATTGAGTGGGGTGGGAGGTCAATGGATTTTGTGCGTGGCGCACGTTTGAGTTCCGGTGGAAGCCGATTTTCGCCCTGCCGAGCACTACGAAAACCGGAGACTCGCGCATCGTGTCCTCGATGAAACCTGGCGCTGGAGTCGTTACGACGAGGGCACATGTAACCTTCGTGGTGACAGAGCTTGGAATTGCGGATTTGTACGGCAAGAACTTGCGCCAGCGTGCGACCGCTTTGATCAGCATTGCCCACCCGCGGCATAGGGAAGACTTAGAACGCGCCGCACATGAGCGATTCAAGCGTTGAGCATTGCGGGCCCAGCGTCATAGCCTGGGAGTGTCAACGACTAAGATCTTCTCTGAACACCTAATTCCTAAAGCAGGGGTCCGAGCCCAGAACCAACTTCAACGACGGTGGTCTTGTTTGCCTTGCCGATGGTGATGTTTGATCGGCCAATGTGGACCACGCGAAGGCCCTGGCCGAATCTAGCTCCCGTCTTCAAGAAAAGCATTTCACCCCCGAAAGAAACGACCGCCATGGGGCCGTGCCGGTCCGCGACGATCCCCTGAAGCTTATAAGCGCTGTTGAGCGCATCGCCGGGTTTGAACGGGGATAAACCTCCTGCTGAAGGCAGCTCAGGCATCTTGCCCTTGGTCGACGCCATGGATGCCGACGGTGAAAAATTAAAGGCTGGTGCGGGTCCCCCTCCCGGCGTCGCATCGGGCAGAACCTTCTTAAATGGATTGGTTGTTGCGACCACAGATTGCGCCGGTTGAGTCGCTCCGGCAGTGGCATTTGTAGGTGCCGTGGCACCTCCCGGCGCTGCGACGCCAGGGGCACTTGGTGTTGGAGAAGGCGTAACACTTATCACAGGTGAAGCTTCGTTTACCTGGGCTGCCGCAGGCTTAGGCACCGCTTGGGTTCTGTACCAATAGAACAACCCCCCTGAGATCACAATGATCGCAGAGATCAGAAGTGTTGCTTGTTTTCGTTCGTAGGCGTTCATGGCATCTTTTTGTCAGGCACGGGGACGTTTCTTGGGCCGAACGGGTCCGGATTGGGGTCACCGTCTTTGACGATATGCGTGGTTATGAGAACCAGCACTTCCTTCCTCGTTCTGCTGCGCTTTCGATTCTTGAACAGCTCGCCGACGATCGGCAGTTGTGAGAGGATCGGCACTTCGGCAAGGGCTTTGGTGTCCTCATCTCGAATGAGTCCACCAAGCACGATCGTCTCTCCATCATGCGCGACAACGGTGGTGTCGGCTTCGCGTTCACTTGTCTGTGGCAAGCCGTTGGCACTCACGGAGGTAATGCTGCTGACCGTTGGATGGATACGCATGGTGATGTTGCCATCACCGTTGATCCTTGGTCTCAAGAGCATAATGATGCCGATGGGGAACTCCTGCACGGTGGTTGTCGAAGTTACGCCGACTCCCCCACCGGTGCTTAAGAGCACTCGCAGCGTGTCACCCACAAAGATATTCGCCTGATCGTTATCGGTGATCAACAAGTTGGGGCTAGCAAGAACTTTTGTTTCCTTATGTTCTATTGACGCGTTCAGCACGGCTGAAAATGAGAAGGGATCGCGGACAAACTGACCGAAGCCAGCCACCTTTTTCTTGGTCTGATCTTCCGTGAAACTGAAGGGGGACCAAGAGTTCAGGCCGGTCGTGCCGTCGACAAAGGATAAACCCAGATTTGAGGCCACCTCAGGCGTGGTGTCGATGACTCGGACTTCGACGGCCACCTGTTGGGGCTTAACGTCAACTCTCTCGAGTAACTTCACCGCGGCAGTCACGGCGCCTTCCGGTCCCCGCAGTACGATGGTTTTTGCTCTGTCAGTTGCCTTATATGCATCTTGAGCAGAGTCCTTTTCGGTGTAAGTGCCGCCGCCGCTTCCGCTGCTGCCGCTGCCTCCGCCTGACGTGCCGCCCGACGTTCCCGACGATCCTGATGATGTGCCACCCAAAGCCGAAGTGCTGATGGGGTGGAAATCTGGAGGAATCGGCGAGTAGGATTCCGGCCCTGCGTGACACTCGATTTCAGGAGCGGCTCCTTTCAAAAAGGCGATCAATGAAGGAGCGCTGCTGTAACGAATCTTGTAAACGGCGTATCCTTGGGGAACAAGTCGGCCAGCGTTTGGCACATCAACTTGTATGGCCGTGGCTCTCGCGGCCTCCACGTCCGGTTGGGGGCCGCTAAGGACCAAGGAGCCCATGATGCCGCCTTGTTCTTTGCCCTGCACCGAGGCGATCCTGACGGCAGGATAGGTGGCCCTGAGCATCGCTTCCACAGCCTTAGGGTCTGCGTATTGAAGATTGAGAACGTTTGTAACCGTCCGGGGACCGGCCGCCATGGCGGCAATTAGGCGCTTGGCCGATGACACATCCTCGCGAATCCCGTTCACAACGACCTTGCCGCCAACTACGGTCACGGTGGTGAGTGGCAGCGCCTCTTGTACGGCCCTGGCAGCCTCGTTGGGATCACCCGCAGGGGTGAAGGTGTCCCTGAAAGTAAATGGCTGAAGCGCCTGCTTGAGGGAATCTGGCTTCGCGCAGACATAGGTATGCCCGACCTTGCGGTACGAGAGACCGGCGGCCGAGGCTGTGCTTCGCACGGCGTCTTCGACCGAATCTGCGACTACGTTTAAGGTGATCGGCAATTTGTCCTGACCTGAGTACACAATGCTTGCGCCGGTGCGAACTCCGATCGCTCTCAGAACCTGTGAAACATCCGTATCGGAAAACGCCAAACTAATCGGCCCTTGCTGCGCCGCCGACGCCACCTGGAAGGCCAGCGCCACGGCGAGACAGGCTATCTTGTAAACCTTCATTTCGTTCCTCCTGCTCCCGTTACCACAGGGCTCTGCGGCCCTTTGTCGGCCGAACTTGCGCCCGGCTCTGAAACATATCTAGTCAAAGTCATCGCTAATCGTGTCCCCGTATACTGCCCTCTGTGCCATGAGATGTGGTTCATATTGAGCAACCTTGGCGCGGACTCCAAACGTACCACAAATGCACGAACCGACTCGTAAGGGCCGTAGACCTCGAGATTGCTCTCGACGGTGGTGATGCCTTTCAAAGCTGCCGGAGGTGGGGGGCCACCCTGCAGGGCCGTGTCCGGAGCTTTGGCCGACCACCGGACGATCTGAACACCCGTCTCGACAGCCGCTTTCTTAAGCCCATTCAGAAACTGAGTGTCTTCTTCTTTCGTTGAAGTCACAGTTGGAACCCGATCGTTCTCCATGGCCTGCTTGGATTCCTGAATCTTTCGTTCAATGGACTGCAATTCCAAATTTGCCTTGTCGAGATCACTCCTCGCCTGTGTAAGGCGGTGATATTGGTTGTAACCGACGGCTGCCGCCAGGACAACGCAAAAAACCGGCAGCCACACCGAGATCAGTTTTGATTCGCCCAGGTCTTTCTTCATTGCACCACCGGTCCTGCAGGTTTTTGCATGCCAAAATTGCCCTGCGATTGAATCTTGAATTTGATCCCCGCCTTCTGGGTCTCAGGGTCAACTTTCTCGAAGGAAATAACGTTGGACGCCAAGATCAGCGGATCTGACTTCAGCGAATCAGCTACCGCGATGGCGGTGCGCTCATCGAGCGCTTCACCGCCCAGAACGATCAAGCCGGTTGCGTCTGCCTGCATATCAGTCAAGCCAATTTGTCCCTCCACCCGTGAAGCGACCGTATCGATCACCCGACTCAATGGCACACCCGATTGCTTAAGGAGGTCATATCGCTGATGAATCAGAAGCGCCTGCTCGGAATTGCGCTGGAAGATTTCGCGCTCCGCCGTCACGGTCTCGTTGACATGTCCTAGCTCATGCTCAACGTGGTTGGCCTCAATGCCGAACCAATATGCGACTGCCAGACCAGCCACCACAACGAGCAGACTGGCCACCAACGAGCCAGCAACGCTCTTTTGCTTTTCAGCTCGAACAGCCGCCGTTCGCTCTCGCACATACAGATCCATGTGAGGAGTCTTCTTACGGTTGGAATAGGAGGCACGCATGGCCAGGCCATAGGCGGCGGCAAACTTAACTGAATTTGGAGGTGCGATTTCGGCCTTAACCTGCTCGCGATCCGGAGGGCACTTATACGAATTTAGAATTTCGACGGGTAATCCCAATTCATTCGAGAGCCAAGGTGCAACGTCTTCCATGCCTCGCTCTGTCGAAACCAGAATCAACTTATCGATTGGTTCATTGCGCGAATATTCACGCTGGAAATAATCGATGGATCGTTTGAGTTCAATGGCGAGATTGTGTGCCGGTCCGATCTGCACCCTCGAAGGGTTCAGTTCGCCTGGGGTGGTGGGTTGCTCAGCAAGCAACTTAGGACTGAGGAACGGGTCTTCCCCTGCGAATCCGACAAGGAGCGAATTCGTCCCTAGGTCGATGTCCCTGTACAGGCAAATCTCGCCTTCAGAGTGGAGCACGACATCGGTTCTTGTCTCGCTGACCGTCACAACCATCGTGCTGGGACGTTCAAGAACCTCGCTGGCCGACCGATACATCCCGACGTGCACCGGCTCAAGTGCTAGAACCTGCAGCCCTGCCCTATTGGCAACCTCTCGTATGCCGGCGACGCCCGCCCCCTCCGCACCGATCAACAAAACATTGAGCGAATTCGCCGCATCACCTGTGTGCGCTTTCGGCATGGGGAAGATGTCGTAAACCGCATCCGGGCTCGCAAGGATATTGAAGTGCTTGACTTCCCCATCGACGATTCCTGGCAGTTCTGAATCCAAGACGGGCGGCACCGTGAGTGTACGCAGGACACAGGCCGCGCCGGGCAGACCCATCACAGCCTGGTCCGTCTCAATCCCCAACATTTCAAAGAGGCGTCGTAGGGCCAGCGCCAGCGCTTCCGGCTTGGCTATGATGCCGCCCTGGATTGCTCCGGGTGGGGTCGCGGCTTCGCCGACGGAGAGAATCACGGGGACTTCGGTATCGCTGACCTCAACGACCCGAATGTGGCGATCCTGAAGCTCAATCCCTACTGTTGAGCGCTGGTTCCGCAGCATTTATTAGTCACCATCCTTAGTTTCCTTTCAAGCCATCCACGGTATTCGGTTTCAGCGGACTGTTGCTGAGACGGACAAGCGTCGAATATTGAACCGTACGACCGTCCGTGGTAGTCGATGCTGTAATTCTGATTGCGGCCAGTTTCAAAAGCTCCGCGGCTGTCGGAGCGTTTGGGCTGGCAGTCGCCGTCAAATTTGTACTGTTGTATGTCGAATTTGTGTAATACGCTAGAGTCAGAGAATTCACATTCTGCAACGTCGCAACCGTAGTTCCTCCCGCAACTCTGTTCAATGTTGTACCTGATAAGTAGTACCGCACTTTTGACCAAGTGCCGCCGCTGTACACGTAGTAGGTAATGTCGCTCGCTGTCGCTGCATCGATTACCGAGTTCGCCGTGTACCCGCAAGCCAGCGATGCATCGCACAACTGTGCGCTGCGAAGGTGATCGGCCAACGTGTCCAAAGGATTTCTCGCGTCGCGCGAAGCAGAGTTCTCGTCCAAAACCACGGATTGAACTGCCGCCTGCGCTCCGAAAAGCGAATAGAGGGCCAAAAGCATCACGCTCATGATGACGAGTCCAATCAGCAACTCAATCATCGTCATACCCAGGGCGCGACGTCTCATGTACCGGCCCTCGCCAGCATGGTCCCAGTGGTGTAGACAACGGCGTTTTTTGTTAAGTCCGTCACGGTCACCGTCACGGTGCGGATCGCGTCGTCGGCAAAAAATGGGGCAACCGATAGGGTCTTGTCGCTTGTGATGACGGTCACGACCTTGAACTCATTTGATCCTTGCGTGTTGGAGGGGCCGACGCCGGTCGACGAATAGTAAACCGTCGACGTTCCATCCTGCCCGGAAGGTCCGGCGTGATAAAAACCTTGCGCCCGAATTTGTTCGACCGTGTCTCGGGCAACCGCATAGGCTAATCCCGCGTTGGTCGTCTTCTGGGTCATGGTCATTGAGAAGCCAAATAGGTTCACCATGCCAAACAGGGCGACGCCGATGATGATCACGGCCACGAGCGACTCGATAAAGGTGACTCCCGCTCGTTTAGTTCGAAGTTCCATCTGGGAATGTGACTCCTGTGTTGATCGGAAGCTCTTGCCAACCATCTTTGATCCCGAACCACAGCCAAAGGGGGTTGGGAGGGTTAGGGGCGGTTCCGTTGAACGTGACGATCGAATTTCCGGTGAAGTTAATGTTGTCGGCGATCAGGGACCCTGCGACGCTGGAATTGCCGGAGATCTTGAACACCAACGTACCTGCGGTGGGCGGGTAGATTGCGGTCACGCCATAAAAGAGTCCGCCTTGAATCGTGGTGGCGCCTCCAATATTGAAGGTTGTCGTGGTCTTATTGTCGTAAAGCGCGAAGTACTGTTGCGGGGCCGTCAGGCCCTTATCAATGGCGGTGTAATCCACCGAATTGCTGATGGTGTCGTTGCCGACACTTCCGTTCATCCAGATTCGGATCAGGCCAGCCTTTGGTACGGCGGAACACCGGCCTGCGTTATCGACAATGATGGTATCGCCAGGTTGAGATCCAATGTCGGTGAAATAGAAATCGGTCGCCTGGCCCGCAGCCGCCTTGACTGGATCGACGGTCAGGATGACGGTGTTGCTTTGTTGCTTGTTGATGTCGTTGTGTGAAAGTTGTTGGTTCTTGGTCCAACTGGTGACCGGAGTTGTAAGCGCCGCCGATATGAGGTTGGGATCATGAGCAACGGACCACGCAGTATAGGCTGCTGCGCTCGTAAATTGACGCATATTGCCGGTGTTCGTGAGCCCATTGAGAGCTGACCAGCCGCTGCTGAACGAAGCGGCGACGACTTGATTAACGGTCGGGAAAAACAATGGGTCAGACGTCGTGAGCAAGTTGTTGCCGGTGTTTGCACCGATCAGCGTCGCATTCGGCCCGTTGAGCATCACGAACCCATCCGGCGGAGACGCCCCGGTCGGTTGCACACATGCGGTGCCAATCGGGCTGGTGTTGAAGGTGCCGTTTGTGCCTGCGTTGCCAAACGCTCCGGAGTTGGAGCCACTAAAATTGAGGCTGACGACGCCGTAGGCGGCAAATCCTGGGAATGAAAAGTTGGTGCCAGCGGTCGCATGCGCACGCACCTTTCGGGTCACTCCGTTGACGGTGCCGGTGGCGAAGATAATGAAATTGCCGTTGTCGGTGGCCAATTGGGTACTCGACCAGGCGGTTGAACCATCGTATGCTGTGATCCAAGCTTGAAAAGAACTGTTTGGAACTCCAGCAATGGTGCCAATGTCGGGGTTTCCAGAATCGTGGATGACAAAGCCAGGGGCGTACTGGTTCTGCGAAACGTAGCGCAGCTCATAGTTGATCGCCGCGTCAGCGACCTGAATGGACGAAGCGTAGTCAGATTCGCGAGTGGCAAGCGTGTTGTGTCCTACCGCCAAGATGGCAATACCGGCGATGACAACAGAAAATATTGCCACGAAAAGAAGCGCCGTTATCAACGCCGCCCCTGCTCGGCTACGAGTTCCTATCGATTGAGCTCTCATCACCTTTTCGTACTCCGCAGATTTCTGCCAATTGCAATTCACTGGGGGAGCAACCAATCGTCACCCCACCCTTCGCCTTTTTGGGGCGAACTTTTTCAATTATCGGCAACCGTTGCCGATTGGATTCTACTTGTTTTGACGCTCGACAACCCAATTTGGATTGCCGAGCGCCCTGTTTCTTGATCGTTAGCTGGCGTCTACGCCGGGCTCAAAGGTTCCGTGCCCCGCATTGCTGCAATTGACAACGAAGCCGCCAGTTCCTGCGTCCAACGAGATCGTGTAAGTGTTCGTACCGGTCGTCGGGCACAACGGCGGCGAGCCAAGGTCCGGCTCGAGCGCCGCGCTGACCGCACCGACGAACGTGCTGTAATTGGACAACCTTCCGCTGACCTTTGCCGCTTGGACCGCGTTGGCGATCGTCTGCATGTTGGATCGGCAAGTCTGTCGCTCTGCGTTCTTCTGAGAATTCAGGTAGAGGGGCAGGGCCACAGCCATCAAGATCGCAAGGATCAGGATGACGACGAGCAGTTCGATGAGTGTGAAACCGCGTCCGCGGCTGCTTTTCAGATTCTTGATCATTATTCTTCTCCGTATTAAAGAGTTTTGAACAAGATTCGGGCGCGGCCCACAATCCGTTCAACTGCGACGCAGATTAGCTCGCGTCGACTCCGGGTTCAAATTGTCCGTGGCCAGCATTGCTGCACTTGACGATGAAACCACCCGTTCCTGCGTCCAAAGCGATCGTGTAAGTGTTCGTACCGGTCGTCGGGCACAACGGCGGCGAGCCAAGGTCCGGCTCGAGCGCCGCGCTGACCGCACCGACGAACGTGCTGTAATTGGACAACCTTCCGCTGACCTTTGCCGCTTGGACCGCGTTGGCGATCGTCTGCATGTTGGATCGGCAAGTCTGTCGCTCTGCGTTCTTCTGAGAATTCAGGTAGAGGGGCAGGGCCACAGCCATCAAGATCGCAAGGATCAGGATGACGACGAGCAGTTCGATGAGTGTGAAACCGCCTCTGCGGCTTGATTGTAGAGTCTTAATCATAATAAACGTCAGTCCACCTTTCAAGTTCTTGGGTCATTCAGGAGCGGTTTAACCACCTGTTGTGACCATGTATTAGTGCCTTACGCAATAAACGCGCCAAAACCCATTCTACACCGAAAAATTTGCAACTTTCGAGTTTTAAGCTTGCTCCCGATGTGAATTACAGCTTTAGTGCTGGGTATCCAAACTCATTGGCGGTGTGACTAGTCGGCTGACATTCGCTGTCGCGTTGCTTGGATTCCCAGTTCTGCTTATCGCTTGTCAAAACTCGAAATCGAGCCCAACATCTAGGAACAACCAACCTCCTTAGGTTTCCCAGCAAAGGTTTAACGTTCGATTGTCTGGATCGATTCGTCGTTGCTAACATTAGAATCCATTAGGACTGCATTGTTCCCGTGCGACCCAGCGAATGCTTGCAACGAAATGGGTTGGGCATGCGCACAGGGACTGCACATGCCATGAGAAGGTACTTGTAGACCCAACGTAGATGGTTATTGAGTGCTGTAGTTCAACTCGTAGTCGCCAAGAGCGACATGTGCGGGAATTGTGCAATGAACCGCAAAGGTTGAGTTATCAGCCGTATGGCCCTTTACGACGCTATAGGTACCGCCTGAGGGGCAGATAGGCGTCGTTTGCAGATCAGGCTCATTCGTCGTATTGACCGCACCCATGAGAGTGGAGTAATCGGTAAGGCGAGCGCTGACCTTCTTTGCCTGGACGGCGCCCGCAATCGTCTGCAAGTTCGACCTACACGTGCGAACCTCGGCATTTTGCTGCGAGTTCAGATACAACGGCAGAGCTACCGCCATCAAGATCGCGAGGATCAGGATGACCACAAGCAACTCGATGAGGGTGAAACCGCGCGAGCGGCGACTTGTCACAAATTCGATCATAAGCTGGGATCCTCGTTTACGTCCTTTTTACTAACAGCCACACGCGGCCATCTGAGTGTTGCCCACAAACTGACAGACGTTGCAACACGCCCGTGCGTAACGCCCTATCGACATTTTCGGCGAATCCGCCCGAAATATTAGGCCCGCACCTGTAAGTTGACAGGTTCTCGCTCCTATCCTTCCCGCACTGAGCTAGCGTTTGATGACGTTGGCCAGGTTGAAGATCGGCATATAAAGCGCCAAAACCACGAATAAGACGATTGCACCGACAAAGACCGTCATCACGGGCTCCATAAGTCGCGTGAGCTTTTGAACCGAGTACTCAACGTCTCGCTCATAGAACTTGGTGACCTCATCCAACATGAGGCCCAGATTTCCTGAAGTCTCGCCGGCCGCGATCATCCGGGTCACCATTGGTGGAAATTCCCCTGTGTCCTCAAGGGGAAGGGCGAGCGAAGTTCCCTCTTGCACATGGCTGGCGACCCTCATCACCGCGTCTCTAATGACATGGTTGCCCGACGTGTTTGCGGAGATCGCAAGCGCTCTGAGAATTGGAATTCCACCGTGCATCGCGCTTCCAAACGTTTGCGTGAACCGCGAGATGGCCACTTTGCGGACGACCTTTCCAAAGATTGGCATCGTCAAATAGAAGCGGTCAGTGGCCAGCCTGCCGTTGGGAGTGCTTCGGTATTTCTTGTAGCTCACGATCAGGACGATCGGTACAAGAGGAAATAAGTACCAGAAGTGGACCGCCCATTGGCTGATTGACACGAGCAATTTGGTCAGCGCTGGCAGCTCAGCGTGAAATTGCAGATAGACCTTTGAAAACATGGGAACGATGAACAACAACATGAAGGCCACGACGCCGCATGCCGCGACGATGACCAAGATTGGATAGGCCATCGCTGTATTGATCTGTTGTTTCAGCACAGCTTCTTTATCAAACTGAGTTGCCGCGAGGTCGAGCGTCTGATCCAAAACGCCGCCGACCTCTCCAGCTTCAACAAGCGAGCAGTACAGTTCGGAAAAGATTTTTGGGTGGTGACGCATCGCTTCGGCGAGGCTGCTGCCGCCGATGATGGTGATTCTGACTTCACGCAAAGCCTCGGCGAGAATTGGGTTGTCGGTTTGCGCGGCCACTGTGCCAAGGGACTTCACGATCGGCAAGCCGGCTCTGACGAGAGTTGCCAACTGCCTACTCATCACAACCATGTCATCGAGCTTCACTCTGCGCGATCGGAACAGCCTTTGCTGTTCGCCAGCGAGTGCGCTGCGACTCTTTTTCTCGTACTTGGTTAGGAACAAGTCATTGACGCGGAGCATGTCGCGCAATTCAGCATCGTTCTCAGCGAAGATATTCCCGGCCATATCGTTGCCGTTCCGATCCCGGGCTGTATAGCTGTACTCAGGCATATTGTTTATTCCTCCGGCGTCAGGACCCGCGCCATTTCCTCGGGGGCGACTTCTAAGTTCAGCACTTTGCGCAGACCAGATTGTCGCATAGTCACCATGCCCTCGGCAATGGCCTGCTCGTTCAAGTCCGCCGCCGACGTTCGCTTGAGGATGAGATCGCGAATACTGTCCGTCACCGGCATGATCTCATAGCATGCCGTCCTTCCCTTCGTGCCTCGGTTGCCGCATCGCCTGCAGCCCTTACCTCGAGCCAACTTGACGTTCGCTGAAACTTCCTTATCTATTCCGAGCGCCTCAATCATTTCTTGGGACGCCTCAAAGACTTCTTTACAGCTCGGACAGATGTTTCTGAGGAGGCGTTGGCCCAGGACTCCAACGACGGCGGAACTGATCAGGAAGGGTTCCACGCCCATATTCTGAAGTCGCACTAGGGCACCTGGTGCATCGTTGGTGTGCAGGGTTGAAAGGACAAGGTGACCTGTAAGGGCGGCTTGAATGGCTATTTCAGCCGTTTCAAAGTCCCGGATTTCACCGACCATGATCACATCTGGGTCCTGCCGGACCAGCGTTCTCAGACCGCTCGCAAAAGTCACGCCAATCTTGGGGTTAACCTGCATCTGGTTGACGCCCTTCAGCTTGTATTCGACAGGGTCTTCAACCGTATTGATGTTCAGCGTTGAATCATTGATCAGCTGAAGTCCGCAATAGAGCGTCGTGCTCTTTCCTGAGCCCGTTGGGCCGGTTACGAGGATGATTCCATAGGGCCTATGAATGAACCTCTGGAAAAGCTCTTGCTGATCGGGAGCAAAGCCTAACATTTGGATGGAGTTATGGATGCCGGTCTTCTCCAGCAGCCGCATGACGGCTTTTTCGCCGTACACCGTTGGCATGATGCTGAGTCGGACGTCAAATTCGTTGTCCGCGTCATCTTTGGTGTTGAAGCGGCCGTCTTGAGGGCGCCTTCTCTCGGCGATGTCGAGGCTGGACATGATCTTGAGTCGGGAGACGACGGCGGCCAAGTGATTTGACGGAATGGTCATCTGGTCGTACATGACACCGTCGATGCGATACCTGACCCGAACGCAGTCCTCCTGAGGCTCAATGTGGATGTCGCTCGCGTTGGCCACGAGTGCACTATGGATGACGCTATTTACGAGTCGCACGATCGGCGCATCTTGCGCCTGCCCAATTAGGGCCTCGACCGAATCTTCATAGCCCGAGGACATCGTGTTCTTGGGGATCTCATCGAGCACCGTCATCGCCTTATGGCGGGCGTCATAAGTGCGCTTAATTCCCTCTTCGACGTCGTAGGCAAAGGCAAGGCAGGCAACGATGGGCTTCTTGAAGGTGGCCTTGAGTTGATCCACGGTGATCAGATTCAAGGGGTCCGCCATCGCGACGTAAATGGAGCCGTCCGCTTCCTTGAAAGGTATCACCTTTCTGCTTCGTGCCAACCCTTCCGGCACCATGCGGGCAAGGCTCATATCCACCGTCTGCTCGCCTAAATCGACGAAGGGGAAGCCTGTCGCTGACTCCAGGTACCTGCCGACCTGACCGCTCGTCGCAAAGCCCAGAGCGACAACGCTTTCACCCAAGAACTCGCCGGTTTGCTTCTGTCGATCCAACGAGGACTTCAATTGATCGGATGTTATGATTCCCTCGGCGACGAGCCGTTCGCCAAGTTTCTGGATGACTTTCTTGCTGAGATTGATGGCCATGGGTTTTTCGATCTGCTGACTCACTTGATTAGAGTACGTACCAGGTGCATTATCGGCACGGAGAATGTTCGGCTTCTCCTTCCATGCTGACTTTCTTTCTCGGGGGCAAAATGCGGCCGCCCAAGAATTGCCATTGGGATAGAAGCCTGAAATTGACGACGTATGAGGGTGACGAAACGCCTAGGATATTTGCGCCGGAAATGGAAGAGGCCCGCAACTTAGTGCGAATCTCACCGGCCCCGATCGCGCTGTGATTGACTCGTAGGATCATTCGTAGCGCAGCGCGTCGATGGGATTCAGTGCGGCCGCTTTGCTTGCGGGATAGATTCCGAAGAATATTCCCACTCCAGCGGAGACGGCAAGCGCCACCTCCAGTGCAATGATGCTCACGATCGTATTCCAACCCCCAATTCTGGCCAGCATGATGGAGCTGACGACACCTAGGCCAACTCCGATCAGGCCACCAATGATGGCGATGATCCCGGCCTCAATGAGAAACTGCATCATGATGTCCCGCGGAGTCGCTCCTATTGCCTTACGAATGCCGATTTCACGGGTGCGCTCGGTCACGGACACGAGCATGATGTTCATGATGCCAATGCCTCCGACTACAAGCGATATGATCGCGACTGCCGTCAGGAGCGTGGTCATCGTCGTCGTTACGCTCTCTGAACGGGCGAGTAGGTCTGTTTGGCTCATGACTTGAAAGTCGTCGTTTGCCGGAAATGGCGGCCGCAAGTGATGCCGATTTCTCAAGAGGGCAGAGATTTGTTGGGTCGCCAGAGGCATCATCGTTTGGTCGATACAGCTAACGGAGATCGAATCGATACGGGTTGATCCAAGGACGCGGTCCATTGCGGGTGTAATCGGCATCACGACGACGTCGTCTTGATCCTGACCAAAACTCCCATTCCCCTTCTGGGTCAGCATGCCGATGATCGCGAACATAGACTTGTTGATCGAAAGGCTCATTCCTGTCAGATCCGCGCTCCTGCTGCCGGTGAGATTCTCGGCAACGGTCGCGCCGACGACACAAACCTTTTGGTTACCCTGATCTTCGAAGGCCGTGAAGAAACGGCCCTTGTCGACCGGGGCGTTGTTCACGGTCACGTATTCCGGCGTGGTGCCGAGCCCTGAGATGGTGGCATTCACTCCGTTCAGGCGCACTGGGAAACATCCGCTGGCCTGAGGCGCCACGGCGGCAATGGTGTCGGGAAAGGTCTTTCCTAAGACGCGGGCATCCTGCAGAGTCAATTTGTTCTGTTGCTGGCTTGACGAGGCGCTTCGCCCGACGGCGGTGAGGCGAATGGTTCTACGGCCCTGCCTAACCATCAACAGGTTCGTGCCGAGCGAGTTTATTTGGTCGGATACGCTCTTGCTTGCCCCCTGCCCGATCGCAACCACTAGGATTGTGACGGCGACGCCAATCACGATTCCCAACATTGTGAGCGCAGTCCGCATTTTGTTGCTGCCAAGGGCGCGAAGGGCAAGTCGAAGGTTCTCGGTTACGTTCATGAAGCCTTCACCGGTGTCGAGGTCGAACGAAGTCTCATTTCCTTGAGCACGTCGGCCGCTATGAGCCTATCCTCGACAGGAAGATCACTGATGACTTGTCCGTCGCGCATCGTCACCTGACGCTTGCAGTGAAGGCCGATTTCCTCTTCATGGGTCACCATTACGATGGTGACTCCTTCGTCGTTCAATTCCTGGAAGATCTGCATGATCTCTTCGCTCTGAAGCGTTGCCAGATTGCCCGTTGGCTCATCCGCAAGAATCAGCGTTGGTTCAGAGACAATCGCCCGGGCAATCGCCACGCGCTGTTGTTGACCGCCGGATAATTCGCTCGGTTTGTGATGGAGGCGATCACCAAGTCCCACTCGTTCCAATGCGTGGATTGTTCGCTCCCTACGATCCTTTTGCTTGCCATATACGAGAGGCAACTCCACATTCTCGAGCGCCGTGGTGCGAGGCAATAGGTTGAATCCCTGGAAAACAAACCCGATCTTTCGATTACGAATGGCCGCCAATTCGTTTTCGTCGAGAGTTGAGACTTCAACTCCGTCAAGTTCATAGGTGCCGCTGCTGGGCACGTCCAAGCAACCAATGATGTTCATCATGGTCGACTTGCCGGAGCCGGATTCCCCGACGATCGCGACGAACTCGCCAGGCTAGACATCCAAGTTAATTCCGTGCAGGGCGTGCAACTCTTGGCCCCCCATGGTCAAAATCGTGAAGATGTCGCGACTGTTGAGTCATTTCTTTGGGTTACCCGTCTGCTACTACACCTTCCGCC
>CAZUCK010000035.1:0-27722 GCA_964619505.1 uncultured Fimbriimonas sp.
TTGCCTCGGTGTTGAAGACGGAGACGGGCCGCAACGCAGTGCTGGACTGCAACATGGTTCGCGCGCCGCTCGATTTCCCGATGGGCGCAGATGCCCTAGCGTTGAGGGCTGCCGCATCGGCGATCTTGGCTGAGGCCACGCCCAAAGGGTTGGGGAGCTCTGCCGCACCGGTGTCGATGAGCGATCCTGCTAGCCGGTTCTTATTCTTGAACAAGAGGAGACCGTCGAGCGCCTTGACATTGATGATCTTGAAAGGCGTTCCCGCCGCCAGGGTGACCGCGACCGGGCCCGCCGTGAGGGTCGTCACATAGATCACTTGGCGGACCGACTGCTTGTCCACTACCGCTCCAAAGTTGACCGCCTTTGGGGAAACATCCAAAGGGATCAGCGCGTTTAACGCGGCGTTGCTGCCTGCCTTGGCTTCCAAATTCGCCGGGCCCTTCGGAGCACGTGGCAATGCCGCCGCCAGGCGGCTTGGGCTTGAGGTGGCCGTAGGAGCCCCTGCGGAGCTGTCCAGAAGGAAATGCAGGTTCTCGGCACGCACCGCCCCCGCCAGCGAGCGAGGCGGGGCCTCGCCCGTTTGAACTCGGTGAACCAAGCTGGAGAAGAGTGCGGGGCTGTTCATCCGAACGTAACTCCAATCCACGAGCCCCCCAACGCTGCTGGAGGTGCCTTGGGCGGCGCTTCGGTGCGGCTTGGCGGCTTGGACTGCCGATTGCGTCTGGTTTCGCAGGGCACCAACGTTTGGCCGTATCTGCGCGGCTACTGGCTGCCCAACAACGGCGAGGGCGCAAATGGCCACAACGGCAAAGAGCTTCGGCATTTCGATCATCGTGTTCCACCCACCATTTGAGGAGCTCAGTATGAGCGATCCTACGCGAATCGACAAGAGAGAGCTTTCCAGCCTTCTTAGACGCGCCTGGGCCTTTGAAGGCACATGGATTTTCGATGGGCGCGAGTGGTTCCGCTTTCATGGGAGGAAGAGGTCGCAGGTTCTAATCTTATCGCCCCGACCAACTTCCCGCATTGGCTAGGTCATTCTGACCGTACACTTAGTGGCATGCAGTCGGATCTCACCGCAGAGGAACTGCTACGTTACAGCCGCCACTTGATCTTGCCCGAGGTCGGGATGGAGGGTCAGAGGAAGCTCAAGGCTGCCAAAGTGCTCTTGGTTGGTGCCGGGGGCCTTGGATCACCGAGTGCCCTCTACCTCGCCGCTTCCGGGGTCGGCACCCTCGGCATTGTGGATTTTGATGCGGTCGACCACACCAACTTGCATCGACAGGTGATCCACGGAACGCAGGATGTCGGTCGCAGCAAGCTGGACTCAGCGGCCGAATCGGTAATGGAGGTGAATCCAAACACGGCCGTCGTGAAACACGAGGCGCTCTTGACGAGCCGAAACGCGCTTGAAATCATCCAGGGCTACGACTATGTCGTGGACGGCACTGACAACTTTCCGACCCGTTATTTGGTGAATGATGCATGCGTCTTGCTGGGCAAGGTCAACGTGTACGGGTCCATCTTTCGGTTCGAGGGTCAAGCGAGCGTGTTCTGTGCTCCCGCAGGACCCTGTTACCGGTGTTTGTTCCCAGAGCCCCCGCCGCCTGGGATGGTTCCAAGCTGTGCCGAGGCCGGGGTGCTCGGCGTGCTTCCGGGCATCATCGGGCTCGTGCAGGCGACGGAAACCGTGAAGTTGATCTTGGGCGCCGGAGAACCGTTGATCGGACGACTCCTGATGTATAACGCGCTGGGCATGACGTTTCGGGAAGCGCGGATTCGGCGCGATCCCGCGTGCCCCCTATGCGGGGATGCGCGGACGATCAAAGAATTGATCGATTACGACCAGTTCTGTGGCTTGCCCGGGAAGGGGCCAACCTCGCACGAAGTCGTTGAGATCGAGCCTGCGATGGTGCTGGACCTGATCGAGCGGAAAGAGCCGTTTACGCTGGTCGACGTCCGAGAGCCTTACGAGTATCAGTCCTATCGAATACCCGGCGCAAAGTTGATACCGCTGTCCCAAATTGGCTCCCGGGCGACAGAGTTGGATTCCTCGCAGAGGATTATCGTCCAATGCGAGGCAGGTGTGCGGAGCGCGACGGCCTGCAGAATCCTTCAAGAGCACGGCATTGGACGAGTGGAAAATCTCAAGGGCGGCATTCTTGAGTGGATGCGTTCGGGCGGTGAGATCGAGCAGTGACCGGGCCCTAACCTCCGGCGATTGCACCTATGACGAGCAAAGGCTCTTCGCCGGAAGCGATGCTTGCGGGCAGTGGGTTGTCGGCAGGTTCCAGCGAAATGTCCTCGCCGCACGCGAAGAACCGCAGGAATGGTCGACGTTTGAGGGTGGCATGGTCGCGAATCGTTCCCTTCAAAGTAGGGTGAGCAGCTTCGAGTGCGCTTAGAACCGAAGCCACGCTGATTGGAGCACCGACTTCCAACGAGACCTCCTGGCCCACCTGGGCCAGGTTTCGGAGGTGATGGGGAAGGACGACTCGAACCATTGGAATTGCTTCAGCGCAGCGTTTGAACTTCCACCGACAGAACGGACGGAAAATGCTCGGCAATCGCAGTCCAGTGGTCACCGCCATCCGGGGAGACGTAAACCTGACCGCCCGTAGTACCGAAGTAAACGCCGCAATCGTCTAGGGTGTCCACCGCCATGGCGTCCCGCAGCACGTTGACGAAGCAGTTCTTCTGGGGCAACCCGTTGGACAGGGCCTCCCATTCGTCGCCTCCTTTCCGGCTGCGATAAACGCGGAGCTTTCCTTCGGGTACGAAGTGCTCAGAATCGCTGATGATCGGCACGACATAGACGGTCTCGGGCTCGTGGGCATGCACATCAATGGGGAAGCCAAAGTCGGTGGGAAGGTTCCCGCTCACTTCACGCCACGTGTCGCCGCCGTCATCGCTTCGCATAACGTCCCAGTGCTTCTGCATGAAGAGAGTGTTTGGGTTGGAAGGATGAAGGGCGATGCGATGCACGCAGTGACCAACTTCGGCTTCAGGATTCGGCATGAAATTCGAGACCAGGCCCTTGGTGGCCGTCTTCCAGGTTTTGCCTCCGTCATCAGTGCGGAAACATCCGGCGGCAGAAATCGCGACCCACATGCGCTCGGCATTTTTTGGATCGATGAGGATGGTGTGAAGACACATCCCCCCAGCGCCAGGTTGCCAATCCCCGCCGGTGGTGTGCGTGCGGAGCCCGGAGAGCTCGGTCCACGTCTTGCCTGCGTCCGTACTCTTGAACAGTGCGGCATCCTCGACCCCCGCGAAGACGGTGTTCGGATCGGTCAGCGATGGCTCCAGGTGCCAAACCCGCTTGAATTCCCACGGATGGGGGGTGCCGTCGTACCAGCGGTGGGTTCCGGGGACGCCATCGTACACGAATTTGTTGCTCTCTCCTTTCGGAAAACCGTCTTCGGATTTTAGATCCTCGGGCGAGCTTCCCGGCGGCGACCAAGTCTCGCCGCCGTCATCCGAGCGCTGGATGATCTGGCCAAACCATCCACTTGTCTGGGATGCGTAGATGCGGTTCGGGTCGACGGCTGAACCTTTCACATGGTAGATCTCCCATCCGCCGAAATGCGGCCCTTCGATCTTCCAGTCCTTTCGTTGGCCATCCGCAGTGCAAACGAAGGCTCCCTTCTTTGTTCCAACCAATACCCTGACTCGATTCATCTCATTCACCTGCCAACCAATCCAAGATCGTCCTCAGCTTGCCCGTATACTGCAACACGCCGGGTCTGCAACGGTGCATCTTGGCACATTCTTTTCGACGCAACCCGCAGCCCGTAGGTTAGCGGCGGGATTCAATTTTGAAAGGAGTTTTGCGTCCCGCGCTCCTCAATGCATTTCTTTGTCGCCGAGCAAGGTTTGTATAAAGCAGATTTGTCCGGTGTGATAGACCATGTTCCAGTGATGCATCATCATCACGTCCAAGAGTTTCCATTCCTCACCCCAGGGCATCGTCACTTTGTTGAAGAGTGCTTCGTCGGGCGTCCCTCGTATGGTTTCCAGGAGTGTTGCGGTGCGCTCACGGCACTCAGCTTCACATTGGTCGACTGTCACCCATGTGAGCCTCGCCTCCCTTCTTTTCATGTGGTCGGAGTCAATGAATTCCTTCGACTCTCCTTTGATGATGTTGTTGTAGGAACTGGGCGCGGAGGCGCACTCCTGGAACTGATCCAGAGGCGTTCTCCCTTCATCCATGACCTTCCAGGTCAACTTGTCTTCAGGGAGCTGTCGCGCCTGAATAAACAGGTGGTCCACGGCAAGCAACGTTTGCTCTGCAATGAAGTCTTGAAGTCGCATTCCCAGAGGATGGCGTCTGACCTGATCACAATGCAAGCGGGTTCAGAGTCGATCTCACCGGTGCGAGTTATTCGATAGGCAGGGCGACGTAAGAGCCGTTCCTTGAGCGGAAGATCCTTTGCGTCGCACTTTGGAAATCCGAATCCTTAGCTCTGTAGATGTTTGGCACGAACTTTTGCGGATTGCGGTCGATGAGGGGAAACCAGGTGCTTTGGACTTGCACCATGATTCTGTGACCCTTCAGGAACGTGTGCGCAATCGAATGAAGGTCTATGTCATATCCGATTGCCTTGCCGGGTGGCACCTGGACAGACCGATTTAAGCCCTTGTAGAATCTGGCGCGGACCACTTCCATATTGATGGGAAGTTGGTAGCCGGGCAGGACGGGATCGTCAGCGGGATATTCGTCGATTAATTTGACCACCCAGTCCGAATCCGACCCACTTGTGGAAGCGACGAGATGCGTCTTCAAAGCGCCCAGCGCAGTCAGATCGCTTTTCAGCGGCGGTGTTTCATAGCTGAGCACGTCAAGGCGCTCCGACGCGAATCGCTGGTCTTCGACCTGCCATTCGTCCCACTTGGAGTCCTCTGCAAAGGTCGATTGAATGGGTCGATGGCGGTATGGGACAGGGTTGGCCGGGTCTGAAACATACGAATCGGAACCAGCCGCCGGAGACTCAAAAGAGAGTCCTTTGTTCGCCGCAAAGTAGAGCCTCTTGACCCTCGAGCTTTTTGGCGGCCAGGCATCATAACTTCGCCATTCGTTCTTGCCGGTCACGAAAACACTTGCTGTAGGGAGGTCGAAGGAGCCTCGATTCTTCAAGAAATGGAGGAGGGCCGGGCCGACCACTTTTTGGCGGTAATACGGCCCTGCCGACTCACCGAAATCGATGGGTCCGAGCTTCGACATGCCTGCCCAGCCACCGTGGTTCCAAGGTCCGATGACGAGATGGTTCCGACCGTTTGGGTCGTTCTTCGACAGCAGATTGAAAGTCTCTTGTGGTCCCCAAGGGTCTTCTTGGTCCCACCACCCGCCGACGCTGATGATGGGCACCTTTGGGGTTCGCAGTTTGTCCGCGACGCTTTGATCGGTCCAGAAGGAATCGTGATTTGGATGGTCGGCGAATGCCCTCCAAGTTGGGTAGTCGCTCTTGACGTTGCCAAGGGCACCCAATCGCAAGTACCAATCGTAGGTGTCCGGCAGGTCGAACTTCACGGGCTCCATCACTTTGGAGGCTTCCATCATCGACACATATTCGTAGCCGTAGCTGAGGCGAAAAGCGCCGTTATGATGGAAGTCATCGTTGACAAAGAGGTCGATCGGAGAAGCAGCAGGAACGGACAGTTTCAGGGCTGGGTGTGGATCTGCGGCGGCTTCAAGCGCGAGCCAGGCGTCATAAGAGGCGCCCAGCATGGCAACTCGCCCATTGTTCCTCGGCTGGTTCTTCACGAGCCAGTCGATCGTGTCGTAGGCGTCGGTGGATTCGTCGACGTTGGCGTGGTTCTTCGCGCGCATTGGCCGCAACATGACAAACGCTCCTTCAGAGTTGAATCTCCCACGGATGTCCTGCAGCACCAGGATGTAGCCTTCGGTCGCGAGAGACTTCGGCACGGCCTGAACCTCGATGCCGTACGGTGTCCGCTGAAAGATGAAGGGCAGCGGCTTCGACGAGTGCGAGGGCGCGAAGATGACGGTGTGGAGTTTGACACCGTCGCGCATGGGAATCATGACGGAGCGCGATGAGTAGTCCGACGGCTGCAAGTTCTCCTGCGCGCACGCCCAAACGGGCAGAGCGCTGGCGATGATGGCAATTGCGAAGGGAGCACGCATGGGACAAGTGTAGTCATGTTCTTCCCTGAGACCCGGACCTTTTGGCCCAACCCTTTTGGCATCCTGGGAATAACGCCCTAGTTCTTCATGCCCGTCGTTGCGATGCCGGCGAGGATGTACCGCTGGACGAACAGGAAGATGATCGCCACGGGAAGCATTGACAGCAGGGCTCCCGCCATTAAGAGGGGCCGGTTGTCCACGTAAGGCGAGCGAAAGTACTCCAGTCCCAGGCTGACCGTGCGATATGCCGGATTGTCCAGATAGATGAGCGGCCCCATCACATCTTGCCAGGCGGCGACGAAGGTGAAGAGCCCGACGACAATGAGTACGGGTCCGCAGTTCGGGAGAATCACGCTGCGGAAAACGCGAAATGGCGTTGCCCCATCCAGCTCGGCGGATTCATCGAGTTCGCGGGGCAAGCCCAACATGAATTGTCGGATAAGAAACACATTAAAAGCTCCCGCAGTGAAATGGGGGACGATCAATGGCAAAAAGCTGTCGATCCAACCCAAGCTTTTGTAGACGGAGAACAAGGGGATCAAGGTCACCTGGGCGGGGACCATGAGGGTCGCGAGCAGGATGACGAACAACGTATCCCGACCCTTGAATGAAAGGCGGGCAAAGCCGTAGGCGACCAGGCTGCCGCTCAAGATTTGTCCCAAGACGGCCAGAATGCTGATCATCAAGCTATTCCGCATGAAGAGCAGGAAGCCACTTGATGGCCCATTGGCGGCCGTGTCTGGCCCTTTAAGGGCTGCGGCGAAGTTCTCCGGGTGGGCGCTGAAATATCGTATGTCTTGGTGCTGTACATTTCGAAGAACCTTTAATTGACCCAACTCTCCGCCTGCATAGGGGCTGGTGAAGATGAGTTCATCAAAGCCTTGTTCCTTTTGCCGCACCATCTTGGCAGCCACGGCCACCCGTTCGCCGTTCACCAAGTTGACGGGCACGGCCGTCAGTTCAAGCGACGGTGAGCCGAAAGGCTTTAGCCTGGCTGCGGCCGAGGGAAACCATTTCACAAGCTGAGTCGGCTTGCCCTTATCGATTTGAAGACAGTACTCGCCCGCTTGGTTCGCACCGGCAATCAAGTCTGGGGAGGCGCACAGAAGGAGCCAAGAGGTCCCTTCGGCTTCAACAACACGATTCTTAGTGGCGGCTTTCAAGGAGACGACCAGCCGCTCGGCAGGAATCATCGACGGCGGCTCCAAATTGATTCCCGCGACCGATTTGAGCGAGCTGATCACCACCCAGTAGAATGGAAAGAGGAACATCGCGCAAACGGCGAGCAACGCGCAGTAGATGGGCGTCTTCTTCACCCATCCACCTCTGAGTAAACGAATCGGCGAGAAAGTCGGAACTGCCCATACGTGATCGCGAAGATGATCAAGAACAGAACAATGGCGTAAGCGCACGCCTGCCCCATCTGCAGGTTGTTGAACGCTTTGTCGTAGATGTTCACGGAATAAAAACGGAGCGAATCCCCAGGCGAGCCGACGTCCGTTGAATTCTTGGCGAAGAAGAGGGCAGGAGTGAACACTTGGAAGGATCCTATAGTGGTCATTACAACCATAAACAAGATCACGGGGGAGAGCATTGGGATGGTGATCTTGAGGAATCTCTTTGCAAGGCTCGCTCCGTCGAGCTCCGCAGCTTCGTAGAGGCTTTGTGGAATCTGTTTCATGCCCGCGTAGTAGACGAGCATTGCTCCTCCGATCCAAAACACATTCATCAGCAAGACCGAGTAAAAAGCGTGACCGGCATCCATCCAGTCGACTCCCCCGATGTGAAACCAGGAGAGGATGTAGTTGAGAACGCCGTGTTCCTTGTTCAGCATGTTTGTCCAGAGGACGGCTGTTTCGGCTCCAGTAAAAAGGGCTGGGAAGTAAATGATGGCTTTGAACAGGTTGGCTCCTCGGATATGGCTCGTAAGCAAACCGGCCGTAAACAACCCGCCGCAAAGCGAAATGGGGATGGCCAGCAGGGCATATTCGAATGTATTCTTGAGCCCGATGAGGAACTTGGCGTCACCTGGGAGACCGGCGTAGTTTTGGAACCCCACCCAATGCGGCGATGAGACCATGTTCCAGTCCGTACACGAGAGGATCAGGGAGGCAAGAATCGGCCCGATCACGAAGCAAAACAGCCCGGTGAGCCAGGGGGAAAGGAAGTAGTAGGCAGTTGGCGAGGGCCGTTTCCCGTTCTCTTGCGGAACCGTAGCCTTGCCTATAGCACGAACATAGGCAAAGCCAACGAGGGTCAAGAGGACAAATGCGAGGAGCGGTTGAAGGACTCTCACTCCCGGCCCAGGCTCAGCCACGTTGACCTTCAAGATGGCAAGATTGAGGTCTTTGTCCAGTTGAGGAAGGCGCGACCGGACCGATTTTTCGACGAACTCGTTCATGCCTGTCACGAAGGACCTGTAAGCCCTTGGATCACCCTTTGGCAAAGCGTTGAGACGTTTGTCGTATTCGGAGTCCAGGTCTGCCTCGGTCGCGGACAGCCAGGAATCGATCGCCTTGCCGACGTCTGTTGAATTTGTCGTTAAGGTCGGTGCGGCGACGGAGAGATCCTGCACGAACGCTTCGCACCCAGGGATGTGATCCGCATTGTGGATGAACGCATCGACGGCATCTTTGCGCGGGGGAATTCCCTGAAGCTGACGCCCGCGGTCCTCTGCGATCTTCGCGGAGGTTAGGAATTGCATCAATTTGAAGGCCTCTGTAGGATGTTTCGAATGCGCGTACATCCCAACTGAGTTCACATTGATCAAGGCATGAGGCTTGTCGCCAAGCGGCATAGGCGTGGTGCCTATATGGACTCCGGCGTCGCGCAGTTCCTTCAAAGCCCACGGGCCCGTCGTCACCATTGCGAATTTTGGGTTGATGAGTAGGGTGTCTGAGTTGGCGGTGAAGGCTCCGCTGGCGAGAGGTTTTGCGCCGAGCGTCCATCGATCACCATACTGCGACTGGTAGAGCGCAATGAGTGCCTTGGCGAGCGGTTCGTTGCCCTTGACGGCGCTGCGTGTAGGGTTCACCGGTCGGTCCACGAAAGCCCCGCCGTTCATTCCTAGGATCGCTTGATCCCAGTTCTGGCCAGCCCCCATGCCGTATTGAGCGTAGGAGCCGTCCGCGTTTCGAAGGGTGAGTCTTCGACCAAGGGCTTGTAGGGAGCCCCACGTCATGGGGGTGTCGCTCTTTGGCCAGTCGCTTCTCGGGATGCCGTTCTGTTCCAGCAGATCGGCGTTGTAGACAAGGGACCATTCGGCGATGTCGGTCGGGATCGCATAGAGCTTCCCATCCCAGCGACAATTTTCCAAAGTCACGGGGAAGAAGCCGTCGAAAGACGCGTTTGCCTGGCGGGCGAGATCATCCAAGGGCATCAGGGCGCCGCGGGCGACCCACACTCCGAAGCTGCCAGAGTAAAACTGCATAACGTCCGGAGCGAGGCCCGATGCCATTTGGGTTTGCAGTTTTGCCCAATACTGCCCCCAAGGGTAGACGCCCATGTCGACGCGGATTGAGGGGTTCTCCTTGACGAACGCTTGCGCGTACCCGCGCACTTGCTCCATTTCCCCCTTCCCGCCCCACATGGCATAGCGCACGGTCGTCTTGGGACCGGCAAAGGAGGCATCCTCAACGATCTCCGCTGGGGACAACTGAATCCCGAGGAGCAGGCCGAGGATGAGGAGGGGGCGAAGGTTGCTCAAAACGATTTCATCCATGATAGATCGCTCGGCGTCGGACAACGCGCTCGGCATCGGCCGAGTTGTCCTTGCGCTTTTTGTTCGCATTTGAAGGCGGTGACACAGATGGCCACGCAGCTGAACCAATCCGCTCACTTTTTGGAGGACTTTGTGCCGGCGATCTTTACGAGCGTCTTGCCAGGGTCCCTTTCGTAGAGCACTTTCAGATACAAAGTGAACTGCACGACAGGCTCCAAGACTACGGGGTTGATCACATGGTCGAAGGTCTTGGCATTCAGGGCGTTGAAATAGAACGTCTTGTTCTTCCTCGCGTGGACGATGGATCGCCGTACGTCATAGCCACCGGCCACATCGCCCGTTTCAAACGCTTGGTAGGCGTCGTACTGCTCTGAGGGGAAATAGGCGCTGTGCCTCTGGGCATAGATCTGGGAAGCGTGGAGTTTGATTCCGAGCCTGTCGTACGTGGCCGCCCTGCCTTTGACGATATGCATTGCCTCGTCCATCAATTTTGCTTCGATCGCGTCTGTGTCCCGGACGAGGTAATCGACCTTGACGAGGTCGAAGATCTGGGAGCGGGCGGCGGCCGAGACGAAGGCGTCCAGCAAGGATTTGTCTCGGTAGTGGATGGAGACATTCTTCTTCAGCTCAAAGCCCTTCATCTTTTCGGTCGCGGCGTCAGGGGTCAGGTCGTAGCCGTAGATTCTGTTTTGCGCCACGAAGTCCACGTAGACCTCCGCCGGCGCGACTCCGAGCTTCCGCAACTCGTCCGAGAATTTCGAGATCTCGGTGTCGACTTTCTGCTCGCATTCGGCGGGAGTACTCCCTTCTTCGTTGACGCCAAAGACGGCGACGTACTCGTCGGCTTTGACGTTCATGAGCACGCTGGCGTCGATGAAGGTTCCGCTTGAGTTCGGGGGCATGTCATCTTTGGAGATCACCCGTTTGGCTCTCTCATTTTGGTCTTTCGAATTGGCCTGGCCAGGCTGATACGCCGCTGCGCTTCCGCCGACTTGAGCCAGGCATAGCGACGCAGTCAAGGTTGCGAACAACAGCATCGAGATGGATTTCCTCATTACATTCCTCCTAACTGACCTTGACGTGCGTGTCTAGTCCGCGATCGTCCCCAAATTCCATAGGTGAGAGCCCATTCGCCCAGGCGAGTTCTGCTCATCGCTTCACGGCTGCTTGCCGCAGAAGGCTCATTATAAGCGTACGGATCTTTTTACGCTTGCGCTCGACCAAGCGGCTGCTTCGGAAAACAGCTGATGCGGCGGTTCCACGATTGCTTTGGAAGACCGGCTACGTGCCCGCCGCCTGCAGCGCTATGAGTATCTTGGCGAGACAGACGAATTGGACAAGCTGGACTAGCGACCCGCTTGAATCGAACCGGTAACCCGCGGCCCTTGCCCAAAGGGTCGAGGCGAAGGCTTCCTTCCATATGAGCAACAGTCGGTCCAGTTTGCGCGATCAATACGCGGAGCCAACACGTCAGTCGCTGAGATCGACTGTGAGCATGGAGTGGTCCGAGAGGTTGGTGGTTCTGACCTCATGATCGTATGCCGCGGCTTTCAGGCTTGAGCCGAGGGGGGCAGACAGGAAGCAATGGTCTAAGCGATACCCGTTTCGGCCGTTGGGGCTGTACCAGCTGTACTCTCGTCGGTCGCCGTGGAGGGTTCGGTAAGCGTCGATCCATCCCAAATCAAGGAGGCTTTGGAATTGGGGTGAGTGTGCGAAACGCTCGTTTTCAGTGTCGGCGTCCAGGCCCGTATTAAGGTCTCCGAGAATGATGGATCGTGACTTGCGGTTGCGTTTGGCGAATGCGCAGACGTGACGCCAAAACTCATTCTTGTTCCACCGTTCACTTTGATTAGGGATGTGCAGGCAAAGCGCCAAAATGTCGGCTTCCTCCAATTGCACTTGGAGCCAACGATGATGGCTTCGCGGCGTCGTCCGGCGCGTCGATTCAACTCGCGTGAGCACTCCCTTGCCATAGGCAAGAAGCCCATTTTGGTTCAAGGGTGTCACCGTTTCCAGCGCGTGGTGATTCGCCGCAAGGCGGGCCCTAAGCGTGGCGCCGGGTTTGGTCCGGAACTCGGTCAGGAGGCAGAAGTCAGGGGATTCTGCCTGGAGTCGATCCGCAATCCTGTCGATGCGCTTGCCTCCACCGCTCCTAATGTTCCAGGTCGTCAGTCTCACGACGGCTTCATTGTGCCCCCACGTTGTCAGCGCAGGTTGCCCATCGCGCCGCTGCGGTATTCGCGGACAGCTTCAACGATTTCCTCGCGGGTGTTCATGACGAAGGGGCCGTGCGCGACGACGGGTTCGTCGATGGGATCGCCGCTCAGGAGGAGGACCTTCGAATCTTCGAAGGCATCGACCCCGAGCCTATCGCCATCACGAGTGAAGATCGCGACATCGGAAGCCATCACCGGCGAGGATCGTTCGAGACCGATGCGGCCGCTCACGACGTAGAGAATAAGATTTCGGCCCTCGAACCCTTCAAAGGTCGCTTTGCCGCCGCCGCGCAACCGCAGGTCCCAGACGTTCATAAACGTGAAGGTCTTGGCTGGGCCCCGCTGGCCGTGGAGTTCTCCGGCAATGATGCGGGCTTGACCGGAGCCTGGAAGTTCCACGACCGGTATCTGTGACTGGAGAATGGTTTGATAGGCAGGGGGCGTGCCTTTGCACTTGGCAGGAAGGTTGACCCAGAGTTGAGCCATTTCGAGAATGCCGCCTCGCTCTGCGAATTTGCGCGCGTGCTTTTCTTCATGGACGATTCCAGAACCGGCGGTCATCCACTGAACGTCGCCAGGACCGATGCTGCCTTCGTTGCCGGCGGAGTCCCGATGCTCCACTTCGCCCTGGTATACGACGGTGACCGTTTCAAACCCCTTATGGGGATGCTCGTCGACGCCACGTGGGGTGGCGGTGGGTTCGATGCGAAAGGGGCCCGCAAAATCCAACAGGAGGAAAGGGCTGATTTGAGCATCGAACTCGCCGACAGAGAACGCCGTGCGTACGGGAAAGCCGTCGCCCACCCAATGAGGTGTGGGACTGGGATGGACGCCAATGAGCCGCTTCGCCAAATCTTGTGAACCCCCGCCAACCGATTTTAAGGTCTTTGCCACAATCGATTCCCAATTGACTAGGCGAATTTCACGGGATTGCTCCGACGCCCGATTCAAGGACATCTTCCAGCAATGCTGCCAGCTTCAACAGCTTCTCGCGGTCGTTGCTGTCGGCGTGCATATGTGACATGTCCTCGACGAGCAGCACGTAACCTTCGACGTCTCCCATGCGCAGTGGCACGGCTCGGATTTGGGCCCATACGACATTGCCGTCCGGATGTACGAACCTAAGTTCCGTATGGAACGCCACTCCTTGTCTGACCGATTTAGCCCAGCCTTCCCGTGTTCGAACCCGATCCTCTTGATGGACAGCCTCAAAGCGGAGGTGCGCCGTCTCCTCCGTCATCGCGTATCCGGTGATCCGATCGTGTACATGGTTGCTGTAGAAGGTTTTGGTTGCAGGGTCACAAAAGGAGATCCCGATAGGTGACAGTTCGCAGATGATTCGAAGCCTGTTCTCAACACCCTGTGAGCGTTCCGTTCGTTCGCGAATGTCATGAATGTCGACCGCCGTCCCGATCCTTCGGACCTCAACTCCGCTTTCATCTAGGATGGGGATGCTTCGGATGATGTGCCAGCGGTATTGGCCGTCATGGCGACGAAGGCGGGCTTCGACGTCGAGGGGTAGACCGGCCAGCACCTCCTGCCGTTTGGGTTCGAGTCTAATCCTATCTTCCTCTAGGACAATTTTTTCCCAAACGTCCCAGGTGTTGATGAGTTGATCGGCGGATAGGCCGGTGTATTGATAGGCTCGATCGTTCGCGTAGTAAATTTCGCCACTCGGAAGGCGAGCCCAATTCAGTTGAGGAACCCGTCCAACGATCTCTTCAAGCTCTACTTTTCGTGCGTCAATGGAGGCCAATTCGGCTCGTTTTTCATCGAGTTCGGTGGCGATGGCCTGTAGGACCATCGTGTCGTTGTCTTTGGCGCCGCTCGCCCTTTCGGCTGCCAATTTAGCGATGGCTTCGGCTCTGCTGTCCGCGCCGATTTTTTCGCGGATTCGATCCCAATAGGTTCGAACCGTATGGATGCTGAGGTCCGTTGCACCGGCGATCTCTTTGTCGGTTAGGCCCGACATGGTCAAGGTCAGGATGCCGTTCTCCCGATTGGAAAGCGCCGAGGGATGTGTTTCAGACATTGCCTTTTGGACCGCCTTACAATAGTTCTTACGTGCCGAAGATATCTAGCGGTTCGCTCACTTAACTCAAGTTGGAAGAGCCGTTCAGGGACGATCGGCGGTCAATCTGGAAAGTATTTCTGGGCGGCTTGCCGCAACGATTCTTGCGGCGTCTGAGACTTGAGGGCCAAAAACCAAAGGTCGAAATTTTTGAGCCTGCGGCAGCCGAACACTCCGTTGTATCCAGCGTGATTGAGCGTCTTGCCCAAGACGGAAAAGGTGAAACCGCATTTGTGCGCCATATGGATCTGCCCTCGCGCAATGGAAGCGCGATGGCCGTACAGAATGTCGAGGGGAGCGATTGGACCAGATTTAGCTTGGTAGAGGGGCTCCAACAGTCGGTCCTGGACGATGGCCTCACAAACGGTCTGCAGATCCGGACATGTGACCACCAAAAATCCATCAGGCTTCAGGACGCGATGAAACTCCCTGAGGGCGATTGAGACTTCATGTGCGTAAATGTGCTCAATGTTGTGAGCGGAAAAAACGGCGTCCACGGACTCGGTGTCCACATTGCCAAGATCTGTGATGGTTCCGAGGATGTCCGGGGCGACCTCGGGGTCGATATCATATCGGACTTCCTGCCATTCGGGACTGTTGAAACCCTTGAGGTCCGCTTTCGTCTTGCTTCCGCAGCCGACGTGGAGAAATTTCGTCATGGGACGCCGTGAGTGCCTAAGAACGCAGTTTAGCAGGAGTTCGAAGTTGGGTTCGGGAGCTCAGAGCTTGAGAGTTCGCAGGCGCAAGGAATTACTGATGACGGAGACGGAACTGAAGCTCATGGCGGCCGCTGCGATGACGGGGCTGAGCAAGACTCCGAACCAAGGGTAGAGCACGCCTGCTGCGATCGGGACACCGAGCGCGTTGTACCCAAAGGCGAAAAACAGGTTCTGTCGGATGTTCTGCATCACGGCCTTGCTGAGAAGTCGCGCACGTAGGATTCCCATCAGATCGCCCGTCACGAGCGTCACTCCGGCGCTTTCCATAGCGATGTCGGTACCTGTGCCCATCGCGATACCTACGTGAGCTTGTGACAGGGCAGGAGCATCGTTGATGCCATCACCCGCCATTGCGACGAATCGCCCTTCCGCTTGGAGTTTCTGCACGACTGCGCGTTTTTGGTCGGGCAGTACTTCCGCTTCGACCTGGTCAATGTTGAGCTTCGTTGCGACTGCGTTGGCGGTCGTTCTTGCGTCGCCCGTCAGCATCACCACCCGCAAACCCTCGTCACGCAAGGCTCCGATTGCAGCTGGTGCAGAGGCCTTGATGGGATCCGCCATGCCCAGAAACCCCGCGACGCTGCCACCCTGGACCACATAAACGATCGTTTGGCCCTCATGCCGCAGCCTCTCGGCCTCGGCTTCTATGGGTCCCGCGTCAAGATTCGCATCCATCAAGAAGGCTTTATTGCCGAGGCCCACCTCTGAATCGCCTTGCTTACCTTTCACGCCCTTGCCTGGGAGCGATACAAATCCTTGTGTCGCAGCAGGGATCACGGAGCGCTCTTCCGCCGCCGTCAAGATCGCTGCCGCCATGGGATGTTCGCTGCTGACTTCCAAGCCTGCAGCAATTTCCAGTAAGCGTCGTTCGTTGAACTCGACTTGAGGGCGCACCACCTCCACACGTGGCTTGCCATCCGTCAAGGTGCCCGTCTTGTCGATCAACAAGGTGTCAATCTTCTCCAGGGCCTCTAGCGCTTCCGCACTCTTGAAAAGGACGCCTGCATGAGCCCCACGGCCGGTGCCCACCATGATGGCCATCGGCGTGGCCAACCCCAAGGCGCAGGGACATGCGATGATGAGGACCGCGACCGCGTTGATGACTGCATAGGCCATTGCTGGATTTGGACCTAAAACTGCCCAGACACTGAAGGTCACGAAGGCGACCGCGATGACGGCGGGCACAAAATATCCAGCGACGACGTCGGCTAAGCGCTGAATGGGTGCTCGGCTGCGTTGGGCTTCGCCGACCATCTTGACGATTTGGGCAAGAAGCGTTTCGGAACCCACGCGCTCTGCCCTCATGAAGAATGATCCGGTTCCGTTCACAGTAGACCCCGTCACGGAACTCCTGGCTTCCTTTTCCACAGGGACTGGCTCTCCTGTGACCATGGATTCGTCGACTGAGCTACGGCCTTCTATGACGATTCCGTCCACAGGAATCTTTTCTCCTGGGCGCACGCGAAGCAGGTCACCAACCATCACCGATTCTAGGGAGACGTCGTTCTCTGAGCCGTCGCCCAAGACTCGGCGCGCCGACTTGGGGGCCAAACCGAGGAGCATTTTGAGGGCGGAGCTTGTTTGACTGCGGGCACGAAGCTCCAGGATTTGGCCCAGAAGGACGAGGGTGGTGATGACGGCAGCCGCTTCAAAGTACAAGTCGACACCGTCCATCTTGTTTCGGAAAGACGTCGGGAACACGTCTGGAGTAAGAGCCCCGACGACGCTGTAGAGCCAGGCAATCCCCGTGCCGATGGCGATCAGGGTGAACATATTAGGGCTGCGGTGGACGATGGACGTCCAAGCCCTGCTGAAGAAAGGCGCTCCGCACCAAAGCGTCACGGGTGTGGCGAGAATCATTTCCGCCCATCCCAACAGCCTCGGGCTGACCATCATCGCGATGTCGAGGCCGAACAAGTGAGGCATTACGGCGATGAGGAGAGGAAGCGTCAAGGCGGCGCTGATCCAGAACCTACGCGTCATGTCTATCAGTTCCGGGCCTGGCCTATCGTCAAGCGTGATGGTTTCAGGTTCCAGGGCCATACCGCATATTGGGCACGAGCCGGGACCCTCCTGCCGGATTTGTGGGTGCATCGGACACGTGTAAATGGCGCCTGGATTGGCGTCTTCAGGTTCTCGGGGTTCGAGATATTTGGCGGGATCCTTCTTGAACGCTTCTAGGCAGCTTTTGCCGCAGAAAAAATAGGTGACGCCGTCGCGCTCGAAAGAGCCCGCCGAGTCTGCCGGGTCGATCGTCATTCCGCATACGGGGTCGATTTCAGTTTTTACGACGGGTTCAATTTTGGCGTTCACCGCATCAGGCGTGACAACGTCACCTGAAGTTCCTCAAGTAAGTTGCTCTTGGATTTGTGCGGGCATGCACGGTGTTGGGAATCTGTGCCAAAGCCGGATAGGCAAGTTTTGACGTGGCTTGCGGCAAGCATCGCTCCGGCCTGATCCAGTGCCGAGCGCGCTGCGGCGATCTGGGTGAGGATGTCGACGCAATACTCGTCGTTGTCGACCATTCGCCTAACGCCTTCCACCTGACCAGCCACCCGGGCAAGCCGCTTGTTGAGTGCCACCTTAGTCGGGCTTTCCATCATCATCAATATACCCCATGGGGTATATTGAATTGATTTCGCTTTGGATTGGCGTACCTTAACTTAGCGATGGAACTGCTTCAAACTATGTTTGTGGCCGCTATTGTCTTGGTATGCGGCGGACTGATCTTGCTTAGGACGCTTGCCAAGCTTGGAGTCGGGCAGCCGAATGGAAAGCCGGATTGCGGTTGCGGCCATTGTCACGAGAAGAGGCGATCGGATTGACGAAGACGCGTTCGTTCACAATGTGAATGCATGCGCATTGGAATTTTCGACTCTGGCCTTGGCGGATTGACAGTCGCGCTTTCGATCATCCGAAGGCTCCCCGGTTACGATTACATGTATCTTGGCGACACTAAGAGAGTGCCTTACGGTAACCGGTCGCAGGACGTCATCCATGAATTCACATCGCAGGCGCTCGACTACCTCTTCGCCCACGACTGTCAGCTCGTGATCCTCGCCTGCAACACGGCTTCCGCGGAGGCGCTCCGGAAGAGCCAGCAAGAATATCTGCCTAGGCTGCAACCAGACAAGAAAGTTTTGGGGGTACTCATCCCGACGGCGGAAGCGGCAATCGAAGCGGTTTCGGTGGGCCCGATCGGGGTCATCGCGACCGCTTCGACTGTGGAATCAGGCTCTTACGATCGCGAACTCAAACGGTTAAGGCCCGAGGTTCAAGTTGTTCAAAAGGCGACCCCTTTGTTGGTGCCTTTGGTTGAGAACGACGGATTGAAATACGTTGAGCCAATACTCAGCGATTACTTGGCAGATCTGACGGACAGAGCAGTTGGAAGCGTCATCTTGGGCTGCACCCACTACTGCCTCCTGAAGGATCATGTGAGGCGCATCGTCGGAGTTCCGGTGATCTCGCAGGACGAGGTCATACCGGAAAAGCTCGCGGATTACCTGGAGAGACACCCTGAAATCGAGGCGAAGCTGGGACGGGGCGGAGAAAGGCATTTTCGCGTGACCGATCTCACCGACAGCTACTACGCACTTGCCCAGAGGTTGACCGGCGAGCCTGTCGATCTCGAGTTGGTTTGCCTGTGACAAACTTGTCGGAAGTTCAGATCGACCCAGCAGCGCTTCGTCACAACTTCGATGCCCTAAGGAGCCTCGTGCGCAACGGCGCCAAAATTGCCGCGGTCGTCAAGGGGAACGCCTACGGCCACGGTTTGAATGAGATCGTAGAGGGGTTGGAGGGTCGTCCGGACTACTTCCAAGTTGACGACATCGATGAGTTGCGGCAGCTTCGCAAACTGACAGGTGCTAGGACTCTCGTCCTCGGTTACGTTCCCACGTCCCAGGTCGAAGAGGCGTTGCGGTTGGATGCCGAGATCGCCGTATACGACATCGAGCGTTTGGACTCGATCGAGCAAGCTTCGAAGCGAATTGGCAGGGCGGCAAGGGTCCATCTTAAGATCGATGCCCTCCTGGGAAGGCAAGGGGTTCTTCCCGCCGACTTGGCATCCGTCTTGGCTCACTTGAAGCAGTGCCGAAACCTCCAGGTTGTCACTGCCTATGGCCACTTCGCAAACATTGAAGACACGGTCGACCAAGTGCACATGAGGGCCCAAGTTGCCGCGTTCGAGGAATGCTTAAGACTTGTTCGTCGTGAACTTGGCGATGGAGTGGGGCGACATATGTCCGCAACCTCCGGTTTGATGACTTACGAGCAGGAAAGCGAGCCGAACGACCTTGTTCGATTGGGCATCGGGCTCTATGGCTTGTACCCATCTGCCGCACTGGCGCAAGATCATAGGGCGTTACAGTTGCGTCCGGTCATGCGATGGGTCTCCCACCTTGCGCAAGTGAAAACTCTGCCTCTCGGACACCCGGTCGGGTACGGCCTGACGTTCGTAACTCCTCGCGAAATGAGGGTTGGTGTGGTACCTCAGGGCTACAGCGACGGCTACGACAGGCGTTTTTCAAACGTTGGGTCCATCCTTGTGCGTGGACAGCGTTGCGCTGTACTGGGTCGAATCGCCATGAACATGTTCGTTGTCGACCTTTCGACGGTGCCTGGCGCTGTGGCGGAGGACGAAGCGGTTTTGCTTGGCAGTCAGGGAGGCGATAGGATCTCGGCGGAGCAACTCGCAGACCAGATAGGCACCATCAACTATGAGATCACAACGCGTGTTTCGTCACTGCTGCCGAGAACCCTTGTTTAGGTTCTATTTCTTACTGACCAGGTAGTTGGCGAGCGCCTTCAGGCTTGCCGCATCCTGGCCATCGAAAGCCGGCATCGTGGAGCCGGGGGTCGTTTTGACGGGAGCCTGCAGATGCAGAATTTGCCACTCGATTTCAGCGTGCCGCGCCGCTTCATTGGTGAGATCGGGACCAATTTTGCCGCCTTTCCCATTGATCATGTGGCAACCTCCACAGCCAAGTTGGTTGAACAATGTTTGGCCACCCGCGGCCAATGTTGGGTCGACTTTGACAGGTGCCTTGGTCGCGGTGACGGCGGCAATTTGAGTGCCGATGGGAGGAGCCATTTCTTTCAAGTTCAAAGCGAACAGGATGAAGGCGCCGAGACCAAGACCGATCGCGAGACGCTTGCCGAGTCGTCGCTCTCCTCGGTCCAGCCATGGCATCGCAACCAGCAACACAGCCACCAAGCCCGGGATCGCGGCCGTTCCGATGAACGCAAGACTCGGATTTAGGCTTTGGAAAATGCCAAGCAACGAGTGTAAGGGCAATATATACCACTCGGGTTGTGCTGCAAAGGATCCGTAATCCGCTGACGATGCTGTTTGGCCCAGAGGTGGCGTCACCGCAACACCCATCCCGATCAGGGCGACAAGCAGAACGAGGATTGGCACCTTGCCTACTTGGATTTCATTGCGTTTCAGGTGAGAAACGAGGAGGGCCAGGAGGGCAAGAAAGGTTATCGGCAAAAGGAGGACATGAGCCACGTACCACAGGTTCAAAGTGGCCGGACCAACAGAATCGCCTCCGCGCAATAGGTTTGCTTGCATCGGGCCCACGCCCGGAATTCCTGCGGCGATTCCTATTTCGACCGCTGCCGTTCGCACCGCTTGCTGGTCCCATGGCAGTAAATGTCCCGTTAGTTGGAGAAGGAGCACGACTCCCATCAACGCCAGCGCTGACAGCCACCCGTGGTGGAAGGGCTTCTTGTGCGCGGAAGTGGATAACGACACGACGACGTAGACGCCCCCGAGCACGATGAGCATCGCGGAGGCCCAGTGGTGGATCGCCCTTACTGCGCCCATCAACCCGTGCATCGCCTGAACGCTGTCGTGCGCAGCGCCCGGCGTCGCCTTGTACGCGGGCCAGAGAGCAATGCCTGTGATGACGGCCGTCGCGCCGACGGCGATCAACATCTGTAGGATCTTTCCGGATAGCCGGGGGTGCTGTGGCGATTCGCTGGTTTGCTGCATGCGTTTGGTTAAGGACGATGGTGTGGCGGTTTTGTGACGGCTCTCCGCTTTACTGGGTCGGTTAGAGTTGCTGAAGATAAAAGGAGTTTCAAGGTTACATTACTGATTGAGCGGTATTGTTATTCCGTGCGAGGGAGGCAACGATGAAGACTTTGGCGGCAGTGGCGGTTTTGATGATCGGTGTCGGTTTTGCAGGCGCGGTCGCGCCAGAGCGCACCAAGTTCGAAATTGTGAGCAGAATCAAGATGGGCGGTGAGGGATCTTGGGACTACCTGACCGTTGAACCTAAGTCGCGGCGGCTTTTCATCTCACGAAGTACGCGGGTCGATGTGGTAAGCGTTGCCACCGATGAAAAGATCGGTGAGGTGACGGGCCTCAAGGGCACTCATCAAGCCGTATTTGACCTCAAGCGCAACCATGGATTCACCAGCAACGGCGGTGATTCGACAGTGACCGTATTCAATTTGAAGAACCTTAAAGAGATCGAAAAGATCAACGTTGGCAAGCGTCCGGACGCGATCGTTTTTGACAGTTCCTCAGGACGAGTCTTCACTTTCAATGCGGAGAGCCAAGATGCCACCGCAATCGACGCCAAGACGCTTAAAGTAGTGGGCACCGTTCCACTTGGTGGCAAGCCAGAGTTTCCGGCAACCGACGGGAAAGGTCACGTCTTCGTAAACGTCGAAGACACTCATGAGATCCGGGAATTTGATGCTAAGACCTTAAAAGCGGTCAAGAATTGGTCCATTGCTCCCGGCGAGGAACCGACGGGTTTGGCGATGGATGTCAAAAATCGGCGCCTATTCTCGACGACCAGTGGGAAATTGGTCGTTTCAGATGCTGACGCAGGCAAGGTGGTCGCTGTGGTTCCCATCGGCGAGGGACCTGATGCGGCTGAATTCGACGCAAGCTTGGGTTTGGTGTTTGTCTCGTGCGGTGACGGGACTCTTTCCGTGATTCGGGAGGACACTCCGGACAAATACACCGTGGTTCAAACGGTTGAGACGCAGCGGGGGGCGCGAACTTGCACGTTGGACCCTAAGACGCACAGGATTTTTCTTGCCGTTGCGGAAACCAAAGCGGGGGAGGGCAACAACAGGCGGCGGCAGATGGTGCCTGGGACGTTCTCACTCCTGGTGGTCGGCCGAAGGTAGCCGCCTCTTCAGAGCATCGCGACCTTGTTTGCGAAGTCGTAAGCCTGTCGAGATCGCTCGACGGCAAATGGGGAGTGGAGATCGCACTTCACGACGTCATCGACGAAATCCGCTGCCTGATTCCAGTCCGCCATTTCGTGATCCCTAGTGGCGTCCCTCGGCCCACCGGCAGCCTTACTGATCCGTTTGAGGAGTCACTTCTTCAGGAGGCCATATTTTGCATTGCGGTGCATGCCAACGATGCTGGCGGCGAAGTGTGCTTTGAGCCCGAGTGTGCTTGAGGAAGCCGGCGATGAACTCACGATTGGCGGTCCTTGCAGCAGGTCGCTCATCGGCAGCGTTCAGGCTGACGTAAAAAAGGCGGTCATCTTCGTGTTGAGCGTTTCGAGATGGTCGTCCGTCCATTTCACGAGGGGCGCCGGGAATTTGCCGACGTAGATTGGGCCTCCGATAATGACGGCACCGAACTTGTCGAGATCAATGGAGGGGAGGCAGCCGTTGTCAGGCGGTTTGAAAATCTCGGCGTACACCCCAAGTCGCACGATCTGTGCCCGCGTAGTTGATGCAATCTTTTCCGTTTGGCCGTATTGAGTGGCGATGACGATTGCGACGGATTTCATCTTCTGATGCCCCGTTTGCTTTCTTACCGGACTGTCTTAGCCAGGGTACACGGATAATCGCAACAACCTCAAGTCAACGATTTCGTGTCATGCATTTAGGGGACGGCATGCAATTCGCCACTTTATGAGGACCCGCGTCGTAAGGTTTCTTTATGGGTAAGGTCACGTCCGTCATAACGTATCCGGTCAAGGGCTTCGCTGGGATTGTTTGCGACTCAGGCGAGGTTCAAAGGCGGGGGCTGAAGAATGATCGGCGATATCTGATCGTCGACGGGGCTGACAGCCTGGTTTCGCAGAGAGAGCACTCGGTGATGGCGTTGATGTCGGGAGACATTTGTGCGGATGGGATCAGGATTTCATTTCGGGGCACCTCTTTGGACGTGAAGAGACCGCAAGCAGGCGGTTCCCGGCGAATGGTCAAGGTTTGGTACAGCGAAACAAGCGCCGCGGACTGTGGCGACGAGGCGGCAGAATGGTTGTCAGGAGCCCTCGGCTTCCCGGTTAGGCTGACTTACATGGATGAGCAAGCTGTTAGGGAGCCATCAAAGAATTTTCTGCCCGACGACGAAGTGAGCTTTGCTGACGCGTTTCCGATAATGGTGGCCAGTGAAGCTTCCCTCGCGGACCTGAATACGAGGCTGGAGAGCCCCGTCCCGATGAACCGGTTCCGTCCGAACGTGGTGGTTTCAGGTTTCGAACCTTGGGCAGAAGACACCTGGACGACACTCACGATTGGGGGGATCGCACTTAGGGCGGTGGCGAACTGTGGGCGTTGTTTGGTGACGACCATCGACCAGTCGACGGGCGAAAAAACGGGTTCTGAGCCCCTGCGAACATTGGGAACTTTCAGGACGATCGGACAGCAGATCGTCTTCGGCCGATACGTCATTCCCGACACACTCGGAGAGATTCGAGTCGGAGATGAAGTGAGCGTCAACTCGATTCAACGTTCAACGGCGTAAAGGCGCCATTCATCGGGAACGCCCTTAAGCGTTTGAAAGCCTAGATCGCCGAACGAAATGCCTGATCCGGAGACAAGATCCTTCACCGTGCTCGACACGACCACACCGCTGGGATCTGCCTTGGCCATGACTCTGGCCCCAATGTGGACTGCGATGCCGCCCACGTTGTCGCCCATGAGTTCACATTCACCTGTATGAACGCCGGAACGAGTCTCCAGCCCCAGCTGCCTCACTTCATCACTAATTGCGAGAGCGCATTGAATGGCGCGGGCGGGACCGTCGAACGTTGCAAGAAATCCGTCACCAGCGTTGTTCGTTTCGTTCCCCCTGAACTTGGCCAACTGCTTTCGGACGATTGAGTAATAGGCGTTCAGTTGATCGCGCCAGGCAGTGTCGCCCAAGGAGGACGCCTTCTCGGTGGAGCCGACGAGGTCGATGAACAAAACCGTTGCCAAGATCCGATCCGTCACGATGACAGGGCGTACTCCAGTGACAAACTCCTCGATTTCGGCAAGCACGGCTTCCGGCTCAAAGATCATCAACGAATGCGTGTCACCCGGCAATTCCAGATATCGAGCGCCGGGAATTCTTGATGCCATATCCCGAGCCGCAGCGGCTCGAGCGACGGGATCCCCTTTCCTGTTCATCACAAGGGTCGGCACCCTGATGGACGGGAGGATGGGGCGCGTATCGATCTCGAAGTTCATTTGCTCATAGGCGTACACGGCCGATGGGCTTGCGGCGGCACGCATATAACGCATCATTGTATCGATCAGGGCGGGATCGGCATCCTCGCCCAGCCCAGCTCCCCAACCAGTAATATAAGCCACGGAGGGCCATCCTTCCTTGAGCCCTGCGAGCAATTCGTCGTTTTCTTCCCTCGTCTGGCCCCAGGGGTGATCGTCGCTCGCTGTCCACTTGGCCTGCGCCCCCCAAATTATGAGCGAGCGGACCCGATCGGGGTGGGTTGCGGCGAACATGCAGGCCATGGAGCCGCCCTCCGACGCCCCGAAAATGGTGGCCACCTCAAGACCTTCCGCATCCATGACTGCCCGTATGTCGTCAGAGCGCTCCTCGAGGGTCGCCATTCTGAGCGGACGATCCGAGAGGCCTGTGCCTCGCTTGTCGAACCGGACCAACCTACAAAATGCGCCGAATTTTTCGAAAAAGGCTGCTCGGACTGGGCTTTCCCAGTCGAGATCCAGGTGGGACATCGTCCCCGGCGCCATGATGACGGGTGGGCCTTCGCCAATGACCTGATAGGCGATATAGACGTCCCCGCTAAGCGCGTATTTGGTTTCGGGCCTCATTCGGTAACAGAGTATCCGCTTTTGCTTATGCAACCAGGCTCGACGGTCGTCTGCTTTCGCTACCGGTGACCGGACTTGCCATGTTTTGCTTGACGTCCCCGTTGCTTCTTGAGGTGTTCCCGCTTCCAAATCGCCTTGCTCACTTCCAGCGCCTGCAAACCAAGCTTTGTTTGTACTCCGTCGGGGTGCCAGGTCGGAGTGCGTGCATCTGCCCCCGATATCCAGGTGTAAATCGATTCGGCTGCGATGAATGAACCCGGCAGGCGCGCATGATTACCGTCTGGCTGCCAATAGTCGGCGTTGTTGTTGCGATGCCTGACCTCGTCAAACACCCGACCAGCAGGCACGACCTGACCACCGACGGCGTCTGCGATCTCCCTGTAGACATTTTCCGTGTAGATCGTTTCGTCGATGTCTCGTCGGGGCCATTCTGAATAGCACAGCACCCTCGCTCCGGATTGCTTCGCAATCTTGGCGAGGTTGATGCCGCCATCCTGCGGGTACGAGATTCGTCGTGACATGCTGACCATTGCTCCCTGGAGTACGACAACGTTCCATCTGCCCTTTCTGATGCGGTTCAGGATTCCCTCATCGTCCCCAATGTCGTTGAGGTGGCCCGCCATGATGGTGTCAATTGTTGCCTTGCGGTTGCCTCCGTCCGACTCGATGAGAGATCGGACCATTGAGGGAACGTTGTTCACCCCTGTGTGACTGTTCCCGATGAAGAGTATCCGAATGTTCTGGGGCCCGGAAATCAAGAAGGCGGCTGCAATCAGAAAAGGGTGCATGGCGTAGTGGGATACGCGGCTATCCGAGCGCAATGTTACGTGCAGACGGTTTTTTACTGTCGGCCGAAGGCGGTTCGACATTCTGCGGTGCTTTTGGTTTGCCAATGCCTTTGACGTTCAGAAGCCGACTTTCTTCGAGGGCATCTCGACCGACTTTGGGGTCAACCCCTCCTGGGAACCACGTGGGATCGCCTGCCTCCGCACCCAAGATCCAAGTGTAGATCGCCTCAGCCGCGATGAGGGAACCCGCTGGGAGCGCGTGGTTGCCGTCCATTTGCCAGTAATCCGCCCCACCATTTCGCTTGCGGACAGCGTCCCAGACGCGACCAGCAGGAACCACTTCGCCGCCCGCAGCGGTGGCAATCTCTCTGTAGACGTCTTCGGTGTAGATCGTCTCATCGATGTCCCTCCGTGACCACTCGGAGTAGCACAGGACGCGTGCACCTGCGCTTTTCGCAATTTTTGCGAGTTTGATCCCACCATCTTGGGGGTACGTGTACTTATGCGACATGCTGACCAAGGCGCCTTGCAGAACGATGACGTCCCAATTGCCTGATTGAATGCGCGCCAGTGCGCCGGCGTCGTCGCCGATGTCATTCAGATGGGCCGCAAGTATCGTGTCCACCGACGCGGTGCGTCCGTGTCCGTCGGACTCGATGAGTGATTTGACCATGCCCGGCACGTCGTTGACAGCGGTGTGACTGTTGCCTACAAACAAGATGCGCATGGGATGTCCTCCAATTGAGAGCATCGCGGCGGCCAAGGCGGGAAGGTGGGTCACGCTCTTGGTACGTTGTCGGGCTGGTTCGTCGTTACCGACTTCAATTTCTTACGCGCATAGTTGGCGCGGGCTTTGACCACGTTTCCGCACGACTGCATGCTGCACCACTTGCGGCTGTGGTTCTTTGTGAGGTCGAGGAACAGCCACTGGCATTCCTCGCGTTCGCAGGAACGAACTTTAGTCGCGAAATCGCTCGTAAGCAGTTGGGCGGCTGAAAGGGCGGGGCCATAAAGAGGAAATTCCCAGCTTGGCGCTTCAGACGCGAGTTTAAAACTCCACCCGTCATGGCCGTGTTCAAATTTCAGATACGACATGGCTCTGGACAGTATGTCCTGCACCGTCATTCGGTCTTTCGCAGTTAGCTCACGATTCCGGCAATCCGAGCATAGAAGGTTGTAAAGAGATTCTCGGAATTTAAGTGCGTTTTCGAACGCCGCCACCGCTTCGTCGGGTGTGGATCTTGCCCTTGCCCTCAAAGAATGAAGGGCGGATTCCGGAAGGACCGCGTTGTCGTGGAGCCAGATGAACCACGCTTCGGGGTCAGGCAGGTACTCCGTTGGATTCGGCTTTCCCCTCCAGGAAATCGTGTTCACGAACTCCAGACACAGCGCACGGTCCCCCGCGTAATCGTCCGCCGGCCAGAGTCCCGCCTTCAAAGTGGGTCGAAAGTCCATTTACATCAGTCTAAACGCATTTTAGGTGTTGAATGTTCCGACAATTGATGTATAATATAACCGTCTATAGAGTAATAGACAGCAATAAATCAGCCCAAGGGCTAGGAGTAGTGGAAACATCATGAGGGAACTTTCAACGTTGGTTAAAGGCGACTGGGATCATTTCTTTTCAATCGTTAACTTAGAAGAGGGGTGGATCATTCCGCTTCTCTCTGCGGTCGAAGGCGTGACTTACGAGCAGGCATTTTGGCGGCCCCGCGGAAGCGTGACGTCAATCGTCGAAGTCGTGATGCACGCGAACGGCTGGCTAGGATCGACCCTGAACGAGATTTTGGGCCTTCCGGAACTCGAGAACGAAGATTGGCCGCAAGCACCTGCCCCATCGGAACGTGCATGGGCTGACCTTGTCGCTCGCCTCCGGCAGACGGTCGCCGATGTCACCAGGGCCCTGCACAACCTCAGCCTCGACGAGCTGTACGGTGCGCCCTCCGGTCGTGAATCCAAGCGGAGCCCGATGCTGACGGGCATTCTCGTCCACAACGCGTACCACGCCGGGCAAA
>CAZUCK010000036.1:0-26539 GCA_964619505.1 uncultured Fimbriimonas sp.
ACCGAGCCCGCTCTTCGGCAGAAGATCGTGGACTTCATGTGCGGCGTCAACTTCGCTCAGGAAGGCACCTGGGAAGAGGTCGGCGACGACGTCTATCTGATCGTTCCCGCCAATGCCTATGTGGAAGTCGCCCCAGCGACGCCCCGCATGAGCGCCGTTCGAAACTAAAGAGTCTTAGCACCTCTCCTTCAAGGCCCCGTTCGGTGATGCGGCGGGGCCCTTCTCTTTTTTCAGATTGTAGGGCGTGAATCGGATCGAGATTGCAGCAGGGCTCGAACTGTAGACTCCATCTTGGGTGACGGCGCCCAAAGCGGCAGCCCGACACAAATCCCAATTCACCGTTTTCAATCTACAATTTGAAATTCCCAATGAACGTCCTCATCGTCTTCGCCCACCCGGAACCCCGATCGTTCAACGGCTCCATGCTCGAGACAGCTGTCTCGACGCTGACGGCACAGGGGCACAAGGTAGAAGTCAGCGACCTCTACAAAATGGAGTTCAACCCGGTCGGCGGTCGCCACGATTTTCACACGTCCCTTTCCGACGAGAGGTTCAGCTACGAAGACGAGCAGAGCCACGCTCATGCAAAAAGTAGCTTTGCAGCGGACATCAAAACGGAGCAGGGCAAGATCGATCGCGCCGATTTCATCCTATTCCAGTTCCCCCTGTGGTGGTTTTCGATGCCGGCCATCATGAAAGGCTGGATCGATAGGGTCTTCGCCTATGGCTACGCCTATGGTGGAGGGCGTTGGTACGACCGTGGTGTCTTTGCAGGAAAACTGGCGATGATCGCCGTGACAACTGGCGGCGTTGAAACCGCTTACTCATCGAACGGCTTGCAAGGCGACATCGATGGAATCCTGTTCCCCATTCAGCACGGAATCTTGCAGTTCGTCGGCTTCAGCATTCTTCCGCCATTCATCGCCTATTCCGCGAACTACTCTGATGCCGTTCGCCGTGCAGCGGTGCTTGAGGATTTCAGAAAGCGACTCGAAGCCCTAGAGTCCACCAAAACCCTTGAGACGAGCCCCGTCTCCGAGTTCGATGAAAATCTACAACGAAAGCGATAAGGGAGAACCCACTCCGAAGGGAGCAAAACTCACCAGTCAGGCATCCAGTAGCGCCATGCTTGCAGGTGCGTAGCGGTCGCCCGAAGTCTGGCCCAATTCCGTGTTGAGGAACTGCAACTCCTGTTCCGTCAGCTCCATCTCAACGGCCGCCGCGTTTTGTTCCAGATACGACACGCGCTTGGTGCCCGGAATCGGCACGATCTCTTCGCCCTGATGAAGCAGCCATGCGAGCGCCACTTGAGCGGCAGTCGCGCCCCTGCGATCGGCGATCTCTCGAACGCGAGCGACTATGGCTTGGTTACGGTCGAAATTCTCACCCTGAAATCGGGGATGGTTGCGCCGTACGTCGTCCGCGGCAAGATCGTCGATTTTCTTGATCTCACCTGTCAGAAAGCCCCGTCCCAGAGGACTGTAGGCGACGAAACCAATGCCGAGCTCTCGCGTCGTGGGAATCACTTCCACCTCATGCGATCGCTCCCATAAGGAGTACTCCGATTGCACGGCGGTGATGGGGTGCACGCTATGGGCGCGGCGGATCGTCTTCGCCGAAGCCTCCGAGAGTCCCAGGTGCCGCACCTTCCCCGCTTCGATGAGAGACGCCATCGCGCCAACCGTCTCTTCGATGGGCGTCTTGGGGTCGACGCGGTGCTGATAGTAAAGGTCGATGTAGTCGACTCCAAGCCTTTCAAGGGACGCATCGCACGCCTTGATGACGTATTCCGGGCTCGAATCAATGCCGCCAAACGTATTGCCGTCTGACGGCACGAACCCGAATTTGGTGGCTAGGAAAACTTCGTCGCGGCGACCCTTGATCGACGTCCCCACGAGCCGCTCGTTGGTGAAGGGCCCGTAAATGTCCGACGTGTCAAGGAAATTCAAGCCGATGTCGAGAGATCGTTGGATCGTCGCGATCCCTTCCTCGTCTGTATGGGGGCCATAAAAGGCGGACATCCCCATGCATCCCAAGCCGATGGCGGAAACCTGCGGTCCTTGCCTTCCCAAGCGTCTCGTCTTCATTTCTTGCTCTACGCGTCGCACTGCGCCAACCTCCGCAACGGTCAAGCTGGGACGCCGCGCGTAGGCTGTCCCATCGGTGGTGGGAAGCTGACTCCGCCGCGCTTGGTCCGAACGAAATCCAGGTTCGTGTTCTCGGGCCAGGTGGTCGTTTGGTCAAACCACAGGCCACGAAAGAACGCGCCGTAAAGGTTCGCACGGCTGAAGCGGCAACCCGTAACGTCAGACGTGAGCATCTTTGAATTCGAGAAATCGGCGCCGGTAACATCTGCGCCGCACAAGACGGCATAAGCCAGCGTCGCACCCTTGAAGCTGGTGCTCTCCAGGTTCGCATTGGTGAAATCAACACCCTCCATGTGGCAATTCTCGAACTTGCAATAACGCAGATCGGCGTCTTTGAAACTCGCAAAGTTGAGGCTCTGACCGGAAAAGTCCCTGCTGTGGAGCACGAGGCCCGAGTAATCCAAGGCGGCAGGTTTGTTCGGCTGGCCGTCCGTGTAATGTCGGCTGGCCGCCCGATCTTCAACACTGCTGGCGGTTGAGCTTTGGGTATGGGCGGCGCGACGAATGAGAACTCGGTCCACGACCATCATCGTCGCCGTCGGCCCAACCACCACCGGAGGCCGCTCGAGAGTGCGTGGAGGTAAGACGAGCAGTCGAATCGCCGCCATGATGCCCGCGATTGTCCAAAACGATATCCCTTGCGCTGGATTGACCAGATGAATGGCGATCACGCCCAGGATCACAACGCCCATCACGAAGCAATGAGTGAAGAGCTGGCTGACGTGCCAAAGCTTCGTGCGATGGACGCGGAGCAGCAAGGCGAATGCGGCCAACCACGCATAAAGAAGCGAGACCGACACCAAGAACGGCGCATAACTGGAGACGGCCATGAGGGCAATCGTCAGGCAGAAGAGCAGAAGTCTCAAGGTGCCTGATCGAATGAACGCAGGGCGATCTTCCAAGGCGCACCCGCGTGGCGCAAACCAAGCCGCCAGTTCGATTTCGGGAGCGTTTGGGTCGTAGGATGGACTGTTTTGTGCCACCACCGGGCGGGCTGGCTCTCCGAGCGGGTCACGGGCTCGCTCAAGCCGAACGTAGGCGTCGCCGAGAACCAATGCGCCTGTGATGGCGGATGTAAACAGCATGCCGCGGGCAAGGCCGATCAGGGGATGCGTAAACTCACCGCCCAACAGGCCCGCAAGCCCAATGGCGGCTCCCAAACCCAGGGTAGCCACAGTCGTCAATGGGCCCGTGATGGAGGCAGTTTCAGAGCGGACCAACTCCCGATCAATCCCGCTCAAAGCATTGTCCAGCCCAAGCCTTCGCATCGCGGCTCTATAAACGGCAACGTGGAACCCTCCCGTGATCGTGGCCAACAAACTGCACGCAAGCACGGCCGAGGCGAACGGAGTGTTGAACGCGGTGACGAGAACCTCCGCGAGAAGAAATCCGAAGGACGCCGCAACCAAAAGGATCACAACATCCATAGCCGAGCTCAGACGCCAACGGCGGTCGATTTTCATCAAAAACCACCGAGCCATAACCTGGAATCGTGGATGCGACGACAGTCCAACATTTTGCTGATTTCAGTCTATCAGAGGATGGATCGTTCTCAAAGTTCGAAAGAATCGGACGGCGCCCATCCCCTCTCTTAGAGAGCAACCGAAAAATGAATATCGTTCCGCGGGCAAAGGACCCTTTTTGCCTTCTCCTACTGCAACCCCCAGCCGGCTCCTTCGTATGGCAGTCGGTGTTGATCCATAATTCAAACAGCATGGACCTAGTTCGCTACAGGGCCGGTGAAGCGATCCGGTGGCTCGAGACCGGGGCTGCGAGCAAGCGTAAGAGCGCTCAAGCGAAGAGCCACTCCTTGGCCATGCCCAGCGATGCGCGCGCCCTCGGCGTCAATGTAAAGTCAGCGGCTGGCGCTCTCATGGAGTTCGGCCGTGGCGCCTTGACCGATCTCGCCCACAACCAGGCGATGGCGAGCGAATTCGTCCTCCATGACGAGAACTTTGAGATCGTCAAACCCAGTTCAACCAAGATTGTCCGCTACAAAGATGTCAAGAGCTTTGAAATGAGAGGCGACAAGACCGCCCTGCTGTTGGTTGGGGGCTCCGCAGTGACGATCAAACCCTACGCGTACGTCGTTGCGGGACGGTTGAAGGTCCCGATCGGCTGGTCCCGAAACGGCATCGAGGTCCCCTACGAACTACTTCTGGAAGAGCTCAGCACCCGATGCGGCATCGAACTGCCCTGAAGTTGCGGTCGCCCTTGAACTGCGTGCGATGAGCCGACCAAGACATCTCGCTACGAGGGTCGGATTCAAAAACTCTCGATGAGGTAAACCCCTTACCTGTGAGCGCTTGGTTGGAACCTGAACCGCATAATTGGTGGACGATCGTCGAGGACGCAATGGCGGAAGACGTGGGCAGTGGCGATGTGACATCGGGCTGTCTTCCCCCCGATTTAATGGTCCCGTGGCACATAGAAGCTCAGGCGGACGGGTTTTTGAGCGGCGTCGGCATTGCTGAGCATCTCCTCGCCCCTTATGGGCCGGATCCCGAGCAAGCCAACGTGCACGTCCACAAGGTGGACGGAGACTACGTTCGTCGAGGTGACGTGATCATCGAAGGCACCCACCTGGCCAGGCGAATGTTTATGGCGGAACGGACGAGTCTGAATTTTCTGATGCACATGAGCGGCATCGCGACGCTGACAGGTCAATTCGTGGAGAAGGTCAAAGGCACGAACTCACGCATCATTGACACGCGTAAGACCCTGCCAGGGCTTCGAAACCTTCAAAAGTACGCCGTTCGCTGCGGGGGCGGTCATAACCACCGGATGGGTCTTTTTGATGGGGTCCTGATCAAGGACAACCACATCGCGGCAATGGGCGGCATCCGAAAAGCGGTCGAAGCCGTGCGGATCTATGCATCGCATATGGCAAAGATTGAAGTTGAATGTGAATCCCTTAACGACGTCAAAGAAGCTGTGGCCGCAAAAGTCGACGTCATCCTGTTGGACAACATGGATCCGTTCATGATGCGAGAAGCCGTTCAGAAATACGCCGGGGCTTGTCTTTTCGAAGCGAGTGGTGGCGTCAGTCTGGACACAGTCGCGGGCGTGGCGAAGACGGGGGTTGACCTAATCTCCGTCGGATCGCTGACCCACTCAGCCCCCGGGCTTCCCTTTCACATGGAGATCGGATGAAATCGCCCGTGGGCGAGTGGCGCGAGTTCGATCAGGTCGAATCGACGCAATCCACCGCAGCAGACTTCCTAAAGTTGGGCGAAGATGTGGGCATTGTGTTGGCCCACGACCAGACCAACGGCCGAGGTCGCTTTGACCGCGTATGGGTCAGCGAGAGGGACGCATCTCTGACTATGTCCCTCATCTTTCGCGACTACGCCGATCACCCTAAGCCTTATTTGATCGGCATGAGCGTGGCCGTCGCGGCCGCGGGCGCGATCCACGCAATGCTCCAATGGCCGAACGATTTGATTCTCGGAGACCAAAAGGCCGGTGGAATCTTGACTGAATTGCTTCCCGACCAAGACGGGCGTTTGGTGCCAGTCGTGGGAGTCGGCATCAATCTGAACCAAAGCTCCTTCCCGGCCGACATCAGGGACACTGCCACAAGCGTTCATCTGTACCACGGGGGTGCTTACGAACCCCCTGCCATTGCCCAGACCATCGTCCACCGGTTGACGCCATTGCCTGAACCGGATTCCTGGACCGCCCTGTCCCCAATCTGGAATCTGTTCGACCACACTCCCGGAAAGAAATACAAGCTGCTGAATGGGAACGAAGCGACGGCACTAGGCATCGGTCCCGAGGGCCAACTGATCTGCTCTGAAAGCGGTGAAGCGACAACCGTCTTGGCGGCGGACGCAATCATCGGTCCCCGCTAAAGCTCTACGGCACTCTGAACGTAAGGAAGCCGGAGGTCTTGGGGTCCGTTCTTCCGTCCAAAAACCGTCCAAGCACATCCGCAAGACCGACGCTTGCCTTGCCCAATTTGGGATTCCAGCGCGAAGCCCCCATGGTTATGAGGCAGTGGCCACCGCCGTCCAGATCCACGATCGCGCTCGCCGTTCCTTCGCGCAAGTCGACTGTTGTTCCGCGGTAACTTGCCTTCCCGCCTTTGACGACGAGTCCGACCTTTGCGCAAAGGGGTTTCAATTGTGGCATCGTTTCGGGCGAGCCGACAAGGGTCACTCCGTTGAGGTTCGACGGAAACGTCGCAAGGTTGCCTTTGAGCTTGGACCTGAATTCAGGCTGCTTCGGATCCCGATAAATCTTGTCACTTGCGAACCCATCGATGGTCCTCGGCTCCTCGTCGCGAAGGTACTTACGCAAGAGCTTGCCCCACGGGTCGAAGGACACGATGCTTGGCTTCAATTTTGAGGGAAGCGAAAAACTCCCGTCGCCGTCGATGGTGAACGTCTCGTATTTCCGCGCCGACCTCGTTTGGAGAAGCACGTCACACTTCATTCTGTAAGGCTTCCCATTGAACTTTACGGAGCCGCTGACAGCGCCATCCTCGAAATGCACGTCCGTGATTGCGAAATCGGCTACACCTGGCCTGCGCAGCCACTGATCCCAGAACCATTGGAAGTCCTTGCCGGTCACTTTGGCAACCGCAGCCTCAAAATCCTGCCATTCGCCCGTGCGATCTTTGGGTTGGTCCGCAAGCCACTGCCGCATGCAGCGGAGCATCGTCTCCTGACCCAACTCCTGCTCCAGCATGCTGAGGACGTAGGCACCCTTGCCGTAGCCAAGCGAACTTGCGACGCTTCCCGCTCCCACACCGCTGTCTTCCACATTCCCCCGTTCCCAGTTGGCGTTGTATCCAAGCGGTGTCACAAACGCGAGTCGTCGCGCCTCAGCATTGCCAACGGGGGACTCCCGATGGTAAAGGCCGTCACAGTAATCGGCAAAACTCTCATTCCAGAAGGAGTGGAGGTAGCTGTTGTTGATGATCCCGCCGAACCATGTGTGGGACGGCTCATGGCCATCCTCGTCAGGAACGTTGCCATAAGTCGCAAAGCTGTACGCCTCAAGGGCGCCAAACCCATAAACGTCGCTCACAACTGCACCGTAGCCGCTGAACGGAAACTTGGCCAGATGGCCGTCGTAAAATTCGATGATCGGAGCGTACAACGCGCATTGATCCTTCATCTTCTGAGAGTCCATGTGCATGCTCCACACCGAATATCGCCGACCGTTGATCGTCTCTGAGTGGGTTTTGTACGGCGCGGACGAAACGCTGAAATACGTGACGGGCAAGTCCATCCTGTACCGGGTCACCCTCTCGGTGGGGCCGATGTCGGTGGAAACGAGTTCGCCCTGCCCGACGCCGATCCATGTCGGGGGACTGTGAATGCTGATCGAATAAGTCGCCGGTTGGCGCGCGATCATGGGATACCAGTAATCGTTCGTCAGAGCCGCCTCGTGGGCGCCTATGCTCCCCGCAAAACCCGGCAGATTCGACACCGCCTCGTAATGGAAAGTCAGATGGAAGTCCCCATCACCCACAGGGGTCGGCAGACTGACCACACCGGCTGTTTGCCTAAACGGCACCTCGCCGGCGGCACCCGTAACTGACGTCACTCGGTACTGAGGGCTGAACCGGACAAAGAAAGCTGGGCCGGCCTTCCCGTGCCTGCGAAACGTGACGTCGTCAACAAGCGTCGCCGTCTTGTCAGAAACTGCGAACCTGAAGTCAAAAGCGTGGTTGACGATGAGAATGCCCAGATCGTCGTCTTCTGGAACGTATTTCAGACGCCCCCCAGATCGTTCGAAAACAAGATCTCCCGTATCCTCACTCGTCAACTGCGTGTCGAACACGACCAAATCCTTGCCGTCAAGACTCGTGAGGTTCAGGGCTTTCCAACCGAATCGGCCCGTGTCATAAGCTCCACCCTTCATTACTTCGAACGGGCTGATCTTGCCAGATTCACCAGCCAGGAGCCCCGACAAAGCGGTCACGTCCCTTTTCGCCGCAAGATCGCTCAACACCTCGACGTCAAGGGACGTGTTCGAACTCAATAACAACGCAACGGCAAGGGCAAACATCAAGAGAAATCCTACTCCGTAGCGGAGTCGCACTGTTGCTGATACGTTTAAAACCTCTCGCCATTACACCTGCCTTCCCAAACCCCCCAACCCAGGCTCACTTTTGAATCTGAATGGGACTGCCAAGCATCTCCTGCAGCCGTTGGCCCGTAATCTTTTCCGTATCGTCGCTCGCACTGAGATCCCACTTCCATATGCCGTCAACCTTGACCAGCGTGGCTACGCCCAGAAGGATCACGGAACCATCGGCATTGGTGACCTTACACGACGTCGCCACCCGAGCGCGGTCTCCCTCGATAACCACGCCGCCTGCGCCAATGTCAGACATGCCCCCGAAAAGCTTTCCAAAGTTGTCATCGGGATCCGCGTCTTTGATTCCCTTTGCCACGTCCCTCGCGAACGCTTCGGGATCGGTCGTGGCTTTTGCCACGGCGGGAGAAAACTGCACAACGCCCCAGAGACTCTTCCAGTCTCTGCTCTTGAAGATCGTAAAGAGGCTGAGCACCTGGTTTCGCGCGGCCGACTCGTTGTCGGCCTGGCGGAATGCCGCCGCGCCCCCACCTCGAGCGAAGCCGCAAACCGACAATGTCAAGATGGCGACGATGAAAATGGATCGCGTCATACGGAAGTTGGGGGCCATTGGAATCACTCCTTGCGAATCGTCTGAGAATGGGACGATTCAGAGGCCCAGCAAGCACTGCGGTGTCACCCTTTTAAGGTACATTTGTGAGCCGAAGTGGCGGCGTAGCTCAGTTGGTTAGAGCACACGGTTCATACCCGTGGTGTCGGTGGTTCAAGTCCACTCGCCGCTACCATAAGCCCCTCGGCTTTCAACTCACCAAGTCACGCGTCACCAATCAAAGCTGACCGGCTCCGCCGTCGCTGACGTCCTCAGTGCGATCTTCTGCGGAGTGTCCTGCGGAATGCAGGTGATGGACGCACCAACCATCGGTGGACTTTGGACAGCCGCATATGGAGTCGCATCGACCGCCCACCGGTAGGGCCCGCTGTTTTGCGCCGCTGCATCCAACATGCTCGAACCGACGCCGGTGCAAGCAACGAACCATCGCTTTGCCAACGGGTCGTAGCTGTAAAGCACAAAGGAAAAATCGATGGGAGCGATGTTGTCGGCGGGCACCGTGGCAACCAACGTCCGCATGAACTCCGCGTTTGCGCTTGATAGGGTGAATTGGAATGTAATCGGGCTGTAGCCGCCGCGCTTAAGTTGGAAACTTGTCAACGCTCCCGCAACCGACGCCGGGGACGTTAACCCTGTGGCCGCAGGCACCACTGCCAAATCCGGCTTGATCTCGCGACCGGCGATGATCAGCCTGGTCACGTACCCAAACGAATTGGAATTGGCCACGTTGAAGCTGAGCGCTTGCCCAACATCAAGGGACGGAAAGCTGATCTCGGCAAGTGGGACCACGGGAGCGGGCGCCTGAGGTGCCTCGACGACCGGTTTGGGCTTTTGCTGAGGCTCTTCTGCGACGGAATCCAAAGGCCACATGCCGCCAGAAATCAACGCCGCCGCCAGAAACCTGAAAAATAAGTTCAATTCGAACAAAATACCTCGCCTCCCCTAACGCGCCACCAAAACTAAAGGATACGGGCGCATCCCACTCTCCGCAACAGTTGGACCGAAATGTCAGGTAGGAATGCGAGGATCGCCATCCACCTCACTTGGATTCGAGCCAGCGGCCCACCGTCGACCTTGGAACGTTTGCGTCGTCAGGGTAAACAAAGTACACCGTGCGGTGGGAATACTCCCATGCCGCGATGAAGTCGTTTCGCTTGTAAGTTTTTGGCGTTTCTCGGCTCGCCGGATCGTTGAAAATCGGGTCGCCTTTCCCGGTGAATCCAACAAGTACGACCAGATGTCCCTGCTCGGTCGCTCGATTCAGCGGCTGACCCTTGAGCAGTTGGTAGCTCACGGAGCAGACGACGGGTAGCCCCGCCGCAATCCAGTCTTCAAGTTCTCGCAACGAAGCGAGCCTGGTCACATAGGACCGCAATCCTAAAAATGAGCCGGCGTAAGCCACGTTGAAGGACCAATTCCCGGCACCGTTGTAGGTGGGATCCCATACGCCTGCCTCGACCGCCGGCACGTCCTCGTTGAACTCGGGCCTTTGAAGGCTCAGCGACCAATGCCACAGCATCATCGATATGGAAGTGGGGCTACAAAGTCCGCTCCCGCGAGGATAGTCACCCTGAAATCGGTGCGGGAGATCAAGCGACTTACCCCATGCCGCCTTGTTGGGCTCGTCAGGAACCGTGCCCTGGGTTGTATCGGAAAATGAAACGCCGAGAAAAGAGAGCTTGGATTGAGGGTTCACCGTCCGGCCGACAAGCCTAAGTTGCAGCAGCCCTCCGTGCCGCTTCATCGAGAGCGTATCCGTATTCACGGTGCCGTCCTCGTCCTTCTGGCCCTCGATGCTCTTTCGAGTTCCGTCGAGAGACCAATCGCCCAGCGCGTACCATTTCGTAGACTTGTCGGAATATAGGACTCTCGCTTCGACGACTAGTTTGGTGCCGGCCGCCGGCTTAACGTTCCACGAAATGATCGCCTCATCCCAAGGCATTTCCGCATCGACGGAGTTCAACTCACAAGTCGTAACTTCATCCCGCTGAAATACAACCGGCGGGTTCAATTGAATGAACCTTGCGACTTTGAATTGAGTGGCGGTCGGCATCATGGCGGCAATCAATAAAGCAAACATTCTCGGCTCACACGACTAAGACTTAGGTTACTCAGAGACGGCCACATTGACGACCTTCTCGCATTACTTCCCATTCAGACGTCCTCAGCGGGTAATATACGTCGTCTGAATAGCACGCAGCCCACGTTGGCTGCCTGGAAGAACCAATAAATGGCAACGTATCGAGGAAGAAAGACTGACATCTGCCGCACGGTCGGCTTTAACATCTGGGGCCAGCCAAAGTGCCCGAGCGCGAAGAGACCTTATCCGCTTGGCCAGCATGGACCAAACCTCAAGGATAGGCGCCAATCCGAATATGGCGAGCAGCTTTTGGCCAAACAGGTCATTCGCCGCTACTACAACATGCTCGAAAGGCAGTTCAGCAACACTTTTAAGAGAGCCCAGAGGATGCACGGCAACACGAGCTTGAACTTTCTGCGACTGCTCGAACTTCGTCTTTCGACGGTCGTTTGGCGACTCGGCTACGCCAAAACGATTTTCCAAGGCAGGCAGATGGTGTCCCACGGCCACATCACGGTGAATGGCAAAGTCGTCAACATCGGCAGTTACCAGTTGCGGGTGGGAGATGTGGTCGAGGTCCGTGACCGAGAGGTCAGCCGAAGCATCGCTCGGATGAATCACTACGAGGGTGCGCCGGTTCCCGTCTACCTCGAGCCCGACGTACAAAACTTCCGCGGAAAGGTCATCGCGCTGCCTGAACGAGAAGATTTTCCTAAGTTCTTCCAAGAGCAGCAAGTGGTCGAGTTCTACGCCCGCTAAAACTGAACATAGACAAAGGTCTGTCGCCTCATTGAGTCGACAGACCTTTTCTTTGTGCCATTATTCGATTTCTGCCGTAATCTATATTGTTGGATTTCAAGAGCAAAGCGACACTTTGGTCTATGCAGCAATGGGAGAAATGAAGATGAGAGCCATCTGGATTGGGTTCGTTCTGACCATCGGAATTGGATTCGCGACTTCAGCCTGCGGCCCAAGCGCCGAAGCCAAGACAAGCGCGTCCGGAAGCGCACCTCAAAAGATTGCGGATGATTCCGGCCCCCCAATCGACGCCACCGCCGTCCAAGACAAATCGGCAGACACTCCCAAGATGCGGAGCGACAATCAACGCATGTCCGCCAAGGTTTTCCAAGCTTTGATGGCGGCCGGAATGGATACGCGGGGCTTGGAAGTGGTCTCGAATTTTTACATTGTCCACCTGCGCGGCACCGTCGCCAGCGAAGGGGTGAAATCTCAAATCGAAGATGTGACCAAACAAGCCGTAAGCTCCGATTTCACCGTCTCCAACGAGCTGAAAGTTTCCTATTGAATGCCCAACGAGCGAGTAGCGGCATCGAGTGCGGGGCTTCAGCGCCCGCGCCGAAAAGAGCAACCAAGGAAGCCTCTCAGTTCGGCATCGAGAATGGAGCGCCCAGCATGCCTGCCCACTTGGTCCGTTGTTGATCGTTCAAAGTTGCGATCGCTTTGCGCTTCAAGGACTCGCGGAACTTGCCCAGCTCGGCGTCTTTGGCTTTAGAGTCCGCCACAACCTTGTCCATTTGGTCGCGATAGGTCTTGGCGACCGGCGAGGAGTCGTCCCCGGGCGGGTCAACAAGACGATCTGCCTGCTTAGCGAGTTGAGCGCTGTACTCTTCCTGTTTGTCCAGATAAGATTTAACGAGCTTGTCGATTTTTTCCTTCTGGTCCTGCGACAGACTCAGCTCACTTTGAACATCTTGATTGCCGAACGCCTCAATGTCCAGGTGCTGCAGCGTAATCTCCTTCAACCGCTTGACCTGACCAGGCGTCGCAAGCGCCAGGGCCTGTTCCGCGACTGTCCTCTCTAGAGCCTCCACCGCCTTCTCGTTGGCCGCAATCTCTTCAGCGCTTGAATCCAATTTGGTTTTCGAATAAAGGTTTTGCTCGTCCTCTGCCTGCTTCTGAAACATCGCGTTCCATTTGTCAGCCTGCTCCTGTGTCGCCTTCAGCTCCTTTTGCACCGCATCAAAAGTCAGCAAGAAGGCGCCCTCTTGTTTGACGTTTAAGAAGGAAGCGGCCGGACCTTGCCCGAATGCGCCGCAGATCGTCGCAAAGGTCAAACAAGCAACAACGCAAATCTTCATAACTATCTTTAAACAGGTTGAACTGGCCCAAAAGTTCGAGACAAGAGCCGCGCTGGCCCGCAAATCCCACAGACCGCTCAGGCAGGCATGAGCATTGCCGCGTCTCGATGTTCGACCATCACCTCTGCTCGGCTCATGATTGATTGCACCTCCTTCGCGAAACCGTTGGAGGGATCCACCCCCGTGGCGATGGGAATCGGCAGATAATCCTCGATCGGCAGAACTTGCAACACGACGCTGTAGCTGCCTGGGTGCCGCGCCAGCAGATTCTTCAGTGCCAGCATCTGCTCAGCGGTGGCCGATCTCACCCGAATCTCAACCGTGCCCACTGACTCCACATCAGACTCAAACTTAAGATCAAGAGAGGCCTCCAAGGGACGCACTTCCTCAAGTCGAATCTCAATGCTCCTTTCGCCGCCGTTGCCTGGCCTTTCTCGGTGCATGACGGTGCCGCTCACTTGCACAACCTGATCCTTCACAAGGCTCGAACCGAGCTTCGCATAAGTGGCCGGGAAGCAAATGACGCTCGCTTGACCAGTGAAATCCTCAACCACAAGGGTTGCCATTTTCTCTCCCTTGGCTTTGGTCACGATGGTGCGCAACGCCGCAATGACGCCCGCAATCTTGACGTGAACGCCCTCTTCGAGCTCGGCAATGGAGGCGCAGCTGTGCGTTGCCGAAGCTTGAACCACCCGTTCGTGGCCCCTCAAAGGATGGTCCGACACGTAAATGCCGAGCACTTCCTTTTCCATTGCAAGAGTCTCACCACGCGAGGGCGGCTCCACTTCAGGCAACACTGGATAATGCACAACTTCCGGCCCTTCCCCATCGAGGAAAAGTGAATCCTGCCCTGCCAAACGGTTCCTCGTTGCATTTTCGGCAAACGCGAGCGCCGCTTCCGCGACAGCGAGTAGCTTGTTTCGATTGCGGTCAATGCCTGACATGGCGCCCGAGCGAATCAGGGCATCGACCGCCAACCGGTTGATCCCGAACTGCTTGGTTCGTTCGCAAAATTCGTAAAGATGAATGTACGGGCCGTTTTCCTCGCGTTCTTTGATGATTGCATCGACGATCCCTTCGCCCATCCCTTTGATCGCCACCAGCCCGAAGCGAATGGCCCCCTTCACCCCCTTGCCGGAGTGATAGTCCTCGATCGCAAAGTCCGCTTGAGAGGAGTTCACGTCAGGAGGCAGGATGGGAATTTTCTGTCGCCGGCAATCTTCGATGCAAGCCACGACTCGGTCCTCTTTCGATCGATAGGCGGCGAGCAAGGCGGCCATGAATTCGACTGGATAGTTCGCTTTCAACCAGGCGGTCTGATAGGCCAACAAGCCGTAGCAAACGGCGTGAGCCTTGTTGAACGCATAGCCCGCGAACGGTAAGAGAAGATCCCAAATTTTTTCGCACGACGACTTGGAGACGGCGTTCGCTTCGGCACCGGCGACGAACTCAGCCTTCATCTCAGCCATTGCCTTGGCATCCTTCTTGCCCATGGCTCGTCGGAGGACGTCCGCCTTGCCCAACGAAAACCCGGCGAGAGCCTGGACCAACTTCAGGACTTGGTCCTGATAGACGATGACGCCATAGGTCTCCTCCAAGAGGGGACGCATACGCTCATCGAGGTAAATGGGTTGGAGCCGACCAAATTTGGTGTCGATAAAGCGCGGAATATGTTCCATCGGCCCAGGGCGGTACAGGGCGACCATGGCCGAGAGCTCGCGCACACTCGCTGGCTTCAGTTGCTGAACATAGCGCGTCATCCCGCCGCCTTCAAGCTGGAAGACACCCGTCGTTTCGCCGCGGGCAAGCATTTCGTACGTCTTGGCATCTCCGTCGGGGAGTGTCTTGACATCGATGTCCGCTCCGTGATTCTTCTTGATGTTTTCCACCGCCCGCGCGAGGACGGTAAGGTTGGAAAGACCCAAAAAATCCATCTTGAGAAGGCCTATCTTCTCCAAGATCCCCATTTCGAAAGCGGTCACGGGTTGGCCCTCGTTGCCTCTGTACAGGGGAACGTAGTCCATCAGAGGGTCCTTGCTGATGACGACTCCCGCCGCGTGGACACCGGAATGTCTCGCCATTCCCTCGACCGACTTCGCCGTCTCAATGAGGCTCTTGTAACGGGGCTCCGCGTCAACCATCTGCCGAAACTCAGCCACCTCCTTGTAAGCGCGGTCAATGGACCAGCCCGGAAGGGTCGGAATCGTCTTGCAAAGTCGGTCGGTCTCTTGGGGTGAGTAGCCCTGTACCCTTCCGCAATCCTTGATCGCCGCCTTCGCACCGAGAGTTCCAAAAGTCACGATTTGCGCGACATGGTCCGCCCCATACTTCTCCGTGACCCACTTGATGATCTCGTCCCTGCGGGCATCTTCGAAGTCCATGTCGATGTCAGGCATGGACACGCGCTCGGGATTGAGAAAGCGTTCGAACGTCAAGTCGTATTCGAGCGGGTCGACATCTGTGATGCCGATGCAATAGGACACGAGAGAGCCCGCCGCCGAACCTCTTACCCCGAAAAAGATCCCTCGTTCGCGTGTGGCTTCCGCAAACTCGCGGACGAGAAGGAAGTAGTCCTCAAAGTGGGTCTGTTCGATGACCCCAAGCTCAAAATTCAATCGCTCCAGGGCCTGCTCGTCCGCGTTCGGGATCCGTTTCAGCAGTTGGTCGGTGGCGAGTTTGCGTAGATACGTCGTCGAAGTCTCGCCCTTTGGCAATGTGGGCTCCGGCATCGCAGCTCGTTGCTTCCCCAATTCCACATTGCACATGTCCGCGATGCCAAGGGTGTTTTCCAACGCCTCGGGCGTATCGCCGAACAAACGATGCATGTCGTCCGGGGATTTCAGATAAAACTCTTCGGTCTGAAATTTCATCCGCTTCTCGTCGGCAACGAGGGCACCCGTTTGGATGCAAAGTAGGACGTCGTGCGAATGGGAGTCGCCCTGGCAAAGGTAGTGGGCGTCGTTGGTGGCGACGAGCGGCAACTTTAGCTCTTTGGCGATGCGTAAGAGACCATCCTTAATTGCCGCCTGTTCTGGTAGGCGGTGGTCTTGAAGCTCGATGAAGAAGTTCCCCTCACCGAAGATCTCGGAATACATGCCCGCGATGTGCTGTGCTCGATCGTATTGACCCTTCAGCAGCTCTTGGCAGATCTCAGAGCCAAGGCAGGCGCTCGTGCCCATGACCCCTTTGGAGTACTTGCGGAGCAAGTCGTGATCGATGCGGGGCTTGTAGTAGTAACCCTCGAGTGCCGCGATGGAAGTCAGCTTACATAGGTTTCGGTAGCCCTCCAGATCCTTGGCGAGGAGAAGCAAGTGGTAGGTCTCGTTCTCTTCCCTTCCCGTCTTCTTGAGCATGCCCTTGGGGGCGACGTAGGCTTCTACTCCAAGGAGCGGTTTAATCCCCGCCGCCTTGCACTCCATGTAGAACTCCATGACCCCGAACATCACGCCATGATCGGAAATCGCGAGGGACTCCATGCCCAGCTCCTTGGCGCGAAGCACCATGTCCGGGATGCGATTTGCCCCATCGAGGAGGCTGTACTCGGTGTGGTTATGGATGTGACAAAAACGGTTCGCCATAACGGGTGGGTCGGTGGCCTCGGCGCTCGCCTTGAGCGGGGATTGCCACCCTTAATTGTGACGACTGATTCAGGCGGATTGCCTCAAGATTGAGAGCCGATTAAGCAGAGTCTTGAACGGGATTCAGGGCCACTTACGATGAAAACCGGTAACGTAGCGTCATGCGATTTCACTGGATCGAAATGGGAACGCTTGCATCCTTGCTCCTGATCGCAGGTTGCTCTCAGAGTGCTAATGAAAACTACAAAGAGGCTGGCAAGGCTGCCGAAACCGCGACCCAAAAACTGGGCCAAGGTTTGAAGGAATCGGCCAAGGAAGCTGAGGCAAAGGTCAAACCTCAGCTTGAAAGTGCCAAAACCCTTTCGGCGAACGCTCTGATGACCGGCAAGATCAAACAGGCCCTGCTTGCCGCCGAAGGACTCGACGCCAGCCACATCGATGTGACGTCGGAGGACGGGACGGTGCATTTGAAGGGCTCAGTGCCGAGTGCCGCGCAGTACGCACAGGCCTCCAGCCTCGCCCGCAATATCGCGAACGGAGCGTATAAGATTTCGAATGAGTTGACCGTTCAAAAGTGAGGTCGGCCCCTGGACGCGTCAATCCCGGCCCCTAGATCAGGCTGATCCGGAACTGATACGCCCCGTGACGGACGCTCACTCCAAAGACTGCGCGCCATCGACTCCCTCAAGGCATGGCTTCAAGGGAAGAGTGACATCGGGCGAAGCCGCGCCCGGTTCGAAGATCGGAGGGGGCTTTGAAGTGAGATTTGCCCGAGAGCTTCACCGACCCGCAGTCTGAGTAGACGGGCATGGCCTAGGACGCCGACAATCGCGTCACCGTCCGGACCGGCGCCACGGCGAAGACGGGCTACGACAGCTGGGGCCGTGCCACCGGCGTCACGGACCCCGCTCTGAACGACGGGACCGCCAGCTACACGCCGGGCGTCTCCGAGCGAAGGTCTGAATCGACCAAGTTCGGCTGACAGATTCCCGTTAGACTGACCCTTTGGGCGGCAGAGCCCAACCGGGAACATTCTCGCGGCGAAAACCTCGTAAACTAGGAATATGGCAGCCATCGTACCGACCGGTTCATCGACGAATCTCCAGAAGCTCAAGGCGCGTCTGGCAGACCTGAATGCCCTCCAAGCTTCGCTTGCGATGATGGAGTGGGACCAGCAGGTCAACATGCCCGTCGGAGGGGGCGAAGCACGGGCCGAGCACGTCGGCATCCTCAGCCGCATGTACCACGAAACATTCGTGGATGACGAAACGCGCAAGCTCATCGATCTGGCTTCGAAGGAAGCGGAGGGCGACGACGTCGCCGTGATCCGGGTCGTAAAACGTGATCTCGACCTTGCCACCAAGATCCCCACCGACCTCGTCGCCAAGAAGTCCCGCCTATCATCCCAAGCGATGGAGCAGTGGGTCAAGTCGCGCGCCCTGAACGAATTCCACACGTTCGAGCCGCTCCTGGAGCAGATGTTCGACATCTCACGTGAAGAGGCGGAATATCTCGGATACACCGACCATATTTACGACGCCCTGCTTGATCAGTACGAGGAAGGCGCAACTGCCGCCGATTGCACGGGCATGTTTGCCACCCTAAAGGGACCCACCATCGCAATGCTTCAGGCGATTAAGGATAAGCCCGAGATCGACGATTCGAAGCTTTACGGCGAATGGGATGAGCGGAAACAAAAAGAATTTACAGAGATGTTGGCAAGGGCGATCGGCTTCGATTTTGATCGCGGTCGCCAAGATACAGCGCCACACCCGTTCTGCAGCGGATGGTCAGTCGGCGACATTCGGTTGACGACGCGCTACAAGCCTTACATCGGCTCTGCAATCTTCGGCACCCTGCACGAAGCTGGCCACGGCATGTACGAGCAAGGATCTCCGATGAAGTGGGATCGCACGCCCCTCGCCGGTGGCGTCTCGCTGGGGATCCACGAAAGCCAGTCACGAACTTGGGAGAACATTGTCGGCCGCAGCAAAGCCTTCTGGGAGAGGTTCCTGCCTGACCTCAAAGCCAAGTTCCCCGAGCTCGACTCTTTTAACCTGGATACCTTCTACCGCGCGATTAACAAAGTGGAACCTTCGTTCATTCGCGTGGAAGCGGATGAAATGACCTACAACATGCACGTGATGACGCGCTTTGAACTGGAGTGCGACATCTTGACGAAAAAATTGGCGGTCAAGGATCTGCCCGAGGCTTGGAACGCAAAATACACCGAGTACCTCGGCGTCACCCCGAAAACAGACAGCGAAGGCTGTCTGCAGGACGTCCACTGGTCAGGCGGAAGCATCGGCTACTTCCCCACTTACTCGATGGGCAATCTGCTCAGTTACCAGCTTTGGAATGTCTTGGAGAGGGATCTGGGAGATACAAATGCCTTGATCAGCAATGGCGAGTTCCAACCGATTTTAGGTTGGCTGCAGGACAAGGTGTATACCAAGGGTCGCTACTACACCCCCAAAGATCTGGTGATGCGCGTGACCGGGAAACCGATCGGCGCCGAAGACTATATCGCCGGGTTGTCAGCCAAATACAAGGAGATTTACGACATCTAGAGTCGCCCCCATGGACGTCTTGCCCGTCATTCTTGAGGGTGAAACAGTCCGCCTCGAGCCCCTTCGCTTCAACCACGCGGCGGGGCTGGCCGAGCATGCCGCCCCCGAGCTTTTCTCCTTTTTTGCCGGCCTTCATCCCAAAGAGAGCACACATCAAGCCTGCCTGGAATACATCCGCGCCCGCATGGTTGATCCCTCCCTGTCGTTTGCCATCGTGCATAAAGCAACGGAATTGGCTGTCGGACACACCAGTTACATGGACATAAAGCCCGAACACCTCACGCTGGAGATAGGCAGCACATGGATCGGCAAGGCCTATCAAGGGACAAAGGTGAACCCGGAATGTAAGTTCCTATTGCTGCAACACGCCTTTGAGGAGTTGCGGTGCGTGCGGGTGCAATTGAAGACCGACGAGCGCAACGTTCAGAGCCAGAAGGCAATGGAGAAGCTGGGTGCAAAATATGAGGGGTTGCTGCGCAAGCAATCCATCTATCCAAACGGCTACATTCGCAACACGGTCATGTATTCAATTCTCGACGAAGAGTGGCCAGATGTGAAAAACCGTTTGATCGAACGGCTGTCCAGATAACGTCCATACCCGTATAAATGCTGGTTGTCAGGCAGACGACGGTGGAGATCGTCAGAGGGTCCGTCCTGGATCAGGATGTGGACGCCATTGTCAACGCCGCCAACAACGCAATGCGGGGTGGAAGTGGCGTGGATGGAGCCATCCACCGGGCGGCTGGCCCGAACATGATGGAAGAATTGAAACTTGTATCGCCCCGCGGATGTAGAACGGGCGAGGTCGTCGTTACTCATGGGCATGATCTCACCCAGCGGTACGTGCTACACACACCAGGTCCCCTTTGGTATGGCGGCATCCGGCAGGAACTGGAATTCTTGCCGCGTTGCTACAGCAATTGCCTCATAGCAGCTTCGAAACTCTCTTTGACAAGCCTCGCCTTCTGCTCCATCTCAACTGGCGGGTATCGATTTCCAGTTGCGAAGGCAAGTCGGATCGCCACGAGGACCGTCGTTGAATGGCTCCAAGAGAACCCAACTTCGAGCCTCCGTAAAGTCATCTTTGCAATGTTCCATGAAGACGAATACCAGCAATTTGTCGAAGCATTGCTTACCTTTCAAGCGCCCGGTCAGGGGTTTACTCTTTGACCACCGCTTAATCGACTACACTCCAGGCAAGCATGTCCGCCCTCGAAGAACTGAAAGGTGCCTTTGCTGACGTCAACGCATTGCGCTCGGCTGTTTCGATCATGAATTGGGACCGGCAGGTCTTAATGCCACCTGGCGGCGTTTCAGCCAGAAGCGCCCATACGACGATCATTAGCCGTATGGCTCATGAACGTTTGGTTTCCGAACGAATGCTGTCCCTTGTTGAAAGGGCTCAGCCGGAGAATTCGGAAGACGGCGCGATGATTCGTGCACTTAGGCGCGAGTTGGAGGTTTGGACGAAGCTACCCTCCGACCTTATGGAGCGAAAGACGCGTGTCTCGTCGGATGCATACGAAGTATGGCGGAAGTCGAAGGCGGAATCAAACTTCTCATTGCTGCAACCCTTTTTGACTGAATTGGTTGAGATATCTGTGGAAATGGCCGAACGTTTGGGCTATAAAGACCACCCCTATGACTCTCTGATCAACCTCTTTGAGTACGGCGCCAACCACAAAGACGCCGAATTGATGTTTGAAGCGATCAAATCTCCGATTGTCAATTTGGTGAGGGAGATTGGTGACCGGGGCTCGCCAGTAAACGATGAGCCGCTGAGAGGATCCTGGGATGCTGCAACGCTGAGAGACGTCGCCCAGGAGATCACCTCCGCAATTGGGTTTGACTACGATCGGGGCCAGCTGCACGTGGCTTTCAACGCATTCTGCATGAACATGTCGATGGGCGACGTGCGAATGACCACGCGACCGAGCAATCACGTGAAGGGCATCCTGTCCAGTTCGCTCCACGAAATGGGGCATGGGCTCTATGAACAAGGTTCGCCACGGGCTTGGGACAGAACGCCGCTCGCCGGCGGCACCTCGCTCGCCGTGCATGAGAGCCAGTCGAGGCTATGGGAGAACATCGTCGGAAGGAGCCGCGGTTTCTGGTCGCACTTTCTTCCCACCCTTCAAAGTGCCTTCCCTGAGCTTTCTTCGGTGAGCCTCGAAGCTTTCCACCGCGCGATGAACAAGGTGCAACCAGAATTGATTCGAGTTGGCGCCGACGAGCTCACTTACAATCTGCACATCTTGATTCGCTTCGAGTTGGAGGTCGAGATGATCACCGGTCGCCTCGAGATTCGCGACCTTCCGGAAGCATGGAATGCGAAGTATAAGGACTATTTGGGCCTCAACCCGCCGGACGACGCGTCCGGTTGCTTGCAGGACGTGCATTGGTCCAGAGGATCGTTCGGCTACTTCCCCACATACAGCATGGGCAATCTAATCGGCGCACAGGTATGGGCGACCCTCCAAAAGGACCTGCCGAACACGGAATCGCTGATGGAACAAGGGGATTTTGAACCGATTTTGAGTTGGCTCATTGATCACATCTATTCCAAGGGCAAGAGTCTGGAGCCAAAAGACTTGGTGACCCAGGTGACGGGACGGCCGATGGAGGCAGGGGACTGGCTTGCCTATGTTGACGACAAGTATCGAAGGATTTACGAACTCTAGACGGGGCAATTATGGGCAAGTGACATGAGTCGTCCAGTCGGCTATTCGGGGACGCCCTTGGCCAAGAAACTGGGGGTTCGAGAAGGAGCTTCCGTCAGATTCATACAGGCTCCCGATGGGTTCCTGGAAGGACTGGCCGAAATGGAACCAAGTGCGTGTTTCGATGGGGAGGCGCCGTTCGACGTCATCTTGCTTTTTTCCACGAAAAAGGCCGATCTTGAGAGGCATTTGCCGGTCGCGATTCAAGAACTGAAACGAGACGGAGGGCTGTGGACCTGCTGGCCCAAAAAGGCTTCTAAGGTTCCAGCGGACATCGCCGAAGACGACCTCCGCAGGATCATTCTGCCATTGGGACTCGTCGATAACAAAGTGTGCGCAGTCACGGAAGTCTGGTCCGGGCTGAGGTTCGTTTGGCGCAAAGAGAACCGCTAAGGCTGATCTTTGGGGGACTGGTGAAAGGAGCTGTGACTACCCATAATAATGCGGATGCGCAATAACTTTCTGCTCGTCAGCTTGGCAGTCTTGGTCTTGCTGGCCCTTGAGGGCTGTCACAAGGATGCGCTAAGCGGCGACTGGGACCTGTACACGGCAATGAGCGCCAACCGGTCCGGAACCATGTCATTCACGGGCGGAAAGTTCAAGCAGCACATAGAGCCCAATGCGGTCACCATGGGCATCGCCATTGATTTGAAGGGCTCCTACAAAGTGGACAGCACAGTTCTCCACCTTGATCCGATGGAAATGGGCGCCGGCCCCGACAAATCCGGCACGACGGGTGCAACCACCTCGAACCAACAAGCAACTCCAGTCGACTACTTTGTTGAGTGGGCTGGCCCGAACGTCGTTTACCTAACCCACGCGGAAGGGGCATCGAAAAGCGTCATGGCCATCGCTCGCAATGGCGCCAAGCCTGACGCAACCCGGTTAAGCCTAACGATAGTGAACAATGCCGCCCCGGGAACACCGGCGCAACCAGCCAACGCCATGCCGACACCTGTGACGGTCGCAGACATGAATGCGCCGACTGTGCCTATCGCACCAGCGACTACAGATGACGGCACCCAGGCCCAGACGAAGCCGGATCCGAATGAAGCTTCGCAAGTTCCACAAGGCAACGGATCGGCGGCGGCAGGATGGGGCGCCCCCAACGCACCGGTTGCGCAGACTGAACCACCTAGCGTCGAAGGCGGTTAGCGCGGCAAGACCGGGTACTTTGCAGGCCATGCTTCGCATCGACTTCGTCACTCTCTTCCCCGACATGGTGCTGGGCGCAGTGGACCACAGCATCCTGAAGCGTGCCGCCGTGTCGGGACTTGCCGAGTTCTGCGCCACAAATCCGCGTGATTTCACGACCGATAAGCACCGGACGGTGGACGAATCACCCTTCGGAGGAGGGCCAGGAATGGTGATGAAGTGTGAACCGCTTGCCAAAGCCCTGGACTCGCTGATGATCACTGAAGGCACAGCCGTAGTGATGCCAGACCCGACGGGCCAAAACTTCAATCAAGCCCTTGCCCATGATTTCAGCAAGAGAACCAGGGTGGTGTTCCTCTGTGGCCACTATGAGGGCATAGACGACCGGGTGCGAGAGTTATATGTGACGCACACGGTCAGCTTGGGCGATTTCATCCTGACCGGCGGCGAACTTCCGGCGCTGGCGATGGCTGATGCCGCAATACGCCTGCTGCCCGGTGCATTGGGTTCCTCGGAAAGTCTGAGCGTGGACAGCCACGCGGACGGCTTGCTCAGCGCGCCGAAATACACGCGACCGGAGGTGTTCAAGGGTCAGAAGGTGCCGGAAGTTCTAACGTCAGGAAACCACGAAGCGATACGGATTTGGCGTCGAACACACTCCCTTCTGAGCACAAGAACACACAGGCCGGACCTTTTCTGCAAGGCACCATTGGATAAGCGCGACCTGGATATGCTATCATCTCTTGCTTAATCAGGCTCCTGCAGTGTCGCGGGCCATTCAAGAAGAAGAATTATGTCGAAAGCCGCAATACTTGAAAGCGTCGTCCAGGACTGCAAGAAATCCGATTTGCCAAAGATTTGGCCGGGAGACTCCGTGCGAGCGCACGTGAAGGTCCGAGAGGCAGGCAAAGAGCGAATCCAGCTTTTTGAAGGGACCGTCATTGCCGTCAAAAACGGTGGCATAGCCGAGACGATTACCCTGAGAAAGGTCAGCAACGGCGTAGGCGTCGAGCGCACCTTCCCCTTGCACTCGCCGAACGTCGCAAAGTTCGAAGTGATCCGTCGTGGACGAGTTCGGCGCGCAAAGCTTTATTACCTTCGAGACAAAGTCGGTAAGGACGCGCGAATCAAAGAGCGCCGCTAAACGTGTGGCCCTTACTCGCGCAAGCTAGCGGTGACGACAGCTTTCGCAACACCATTGACAGTTTGGCGCGCACACCGCTGAGCGTTGTGCTTGAGTGGGTCTCGATCATCACCGTTATCCGGATCGTCATCTACTTCGCCCAAAAGGATGTGTTGCCTCATCGGCGATCGGGCTCTTTTGCCGTCGGACGCATCGTCAGCGAACTCATCGATGCGATCGTGTACGCCGGCGTCTTCGTCTTCATGATCATTCGGCCATTCTTCATCCAGGCCTTTTTGATCCCTTCCGGCTCCATGGTTTCCACCCTGCGCGTGAACGATTTCATCGTCGCGAACAAGGCCGTTTATCGATACTCGAACCCGAAAGAGGGCGACATCGTGGTGTTCCGCCCCCCGAAACGCGCTTGCTTTCCTTACCAGCTCGACAAGAACGGCGAGGTCAACGTTGACTTCATTAAGCGTTGCATCGGCGTCCCCGGCGACGTGATCGAGGTGCGCAACCTGGTGCTGTATAGAAACGGCAAGCCCGTCGACGAACCTTATAAGCATTTCACAGCGGAAGACCCGCCCAACCAAGTGATCACCTTCCGTGAACTCTCGCCCGATGAGGTGAAGAACCCCGATCTTAACCCACCGATCAACTTCAAACTCGTCAACTTCAACGGCCAATTCTGGCCAGTGGACTACGATAACGAAACCATTAATTCTCATGGTTGGGTGGCGCCGGAATATCAAGTCGACGACGACCTGACGATGCAGAAACTGCGGTCATTGCCGCCTGCCGCCATCCCTCCTGGCTACTATTTGTTTATGGGTGACAACCGCAATGGATCCTACGACGGCAGAGCATGGGGTCTAGTGCCGCGAGAAAGCATCATCGGACGGTCTGAAGTCATCTGGTTGCCGATCAACCATTGGGGGACGACGGATTCGAGCCCCGGTGTCTCGAAATAGCGGCGCTCACTCCATTCGCGTCGGAGGATGAGCTCATCTCGCTGATTCAAGGATTCCAAGCTTGCACTCTCACCCATGACGAATGGAACCACCGTGCACATTTGGCCGTGGCCAGCTGCTACGTGCATGATTCTCGCCAGCAGGCACTGGATTTGATCCGCGCGGGCATTAAACGGTTGAACATGAGTCAAGGGGTTGTGGACACCCCAACGAGCGGCTATCACGAAACGATTACCAGGTTCTGGGTTGCGATGATTTCGGAACTAGCCCATGCTTCTTCCCCGCGCCTTGTCTTGGTGAACTTGGCGTTGGAGAAATTCGCCGACAAGCACTTTGTGCTTGGCTACTATTCTCGAGAGCGGATTATGTCCGCTGAAGCAAGGGCTGGATGGGTGGAACCTGATTTGCAGCCCTTGCCTTGAGCTTCCGAGGAGGTTAGGTCCCTAAGAATCGGGTCAATTTCTATGTACTGTGACCATAGGTAACGCCACCACGCTACGCCGGTAAATGTGACCGACCGGGACTGCCACTCATCAGCATAATTGCCGTCCGTCGCTAGCCGCCCCTGAACTTCCTTTGATGAGCCAGGGACCTTGCTCTAAGTACTAGCCCCGATAGCAAGTGACCACAAGTGGCACACACGGCCGAACTCGTAACGACGGATACTGCAATGAGTCCGATGCCCAATCCCAACATCGCGAATGCGGTGCCGAAAACGAGTAACAAGGCTATTAACACAGCCAGGCTAATGTAGACGACGTAGATGGACTTAGGCGAACGTTCCATAATGAACGCTCGATGTCGTAGGACACTCGCCGCAAAGAAGGCAGTGATGCCACTCACGACAACTAACCAGATCAGAGCATCTTGCTCAGCCATTATTGATCCCCTCCGATTGGCAGATTCTCATTTGTGACGATTCCTGCCGATTTCATCCTAATCCTGGCTCTTGCTACGATTGTGCCACGATTTGCAACCTCATTGAGGAGGCTTCGATTACGATTTAAGGGAATCGTGGTTTGCCGCCGTTTTCAACACATTAAGGTGGGTCGCTGTCCGCGGTTCATACTTTCAGCGTCATAAACGGTGCCCGTGCTTTCATATAGAGTGCGACCTATTACACCCATTGTCCTCATGCCTATTGGATCCTCGCCCCGCCATGGCTTACCGATGATGTCCCTTCTGGCCTTCTCCCGAAATTCGGTCACGATCGATACTGCTTCGGCTATGAGAATCAATATTGCTCCGCCAATCAGAACGATGGGGACAATCACCGCCGCACCTGCGATGATTGCGATGGCCCCAACATGAAGAGTATCCCACCAATCACCAATCCAACTTGTGTGTACCTGCCCGTTGGGTCCACGAACTTGGTCGGGTTGCCATTACAGTGTCCGTAATAATTCCTTCCATCCTTCACATGGTCCCTCGT
>CAZUCK010000037.1:0-18558 GCA_964619505.1 uncultured Fimbriimonas sp.
AGGCGGCGCTGGAAGGTCGCCCCGAACTGCGCGACAGCGGCATCCCCAAAGAGCGTTTCCGATGGGTTTTTCGGTTGGCGGAGAAGCTGATGGACGTGCCCCGCAACATCCGCTCGCATTCGTCGGGAGTGGTGATCTCCAGCGAGCCAATCGCTGACACTCTGCCCCTGATGTACTCGGGGGTCGAAAGCGTAAGGATCATCCAGTGGGACAAACGCAGCGCCAAGAAATGCTTTGACAAATTCGATGTGCTGTGCTTGCGCGGACAGGATGTCCTTTCCAACGCCCAGCAAAAGATCCGCACGAGGGAGCCTGATTTCAACGTGAACCGGCTGCCCATCGACGATCCCGAGACATACCGAGCGATTCGATCCGGCGAGTTGATCGGCATTCCCCAGTCGGCATCTCCCGCCATGCGGCAAGCGCACATCAGGTTGCAAACGAAGGATCTGACGGACACGAGTTTGGTGCAAGCGGGCATCCGCCCCGGCGTCGGCGGAGCTGTGAAGATCAACGAATTGATCGCAAGGCGGCGGGGGAAAGCTTACGGCTACGAACACCCGTTGCTTGAAACGATTTTAGGCAACACCTACGGCCTGATCGTTTTCCAAGAGCAGGTGGACCAGCTCCTACAGACCTTCGGAGGTTATTCCAGCGGCGAAGCTGAGAACGCGAGAGAGGCCATACACAAAAGACGACGTGAGGATTTTGTACGAACGATGAAGGAGAAAATCGTTCAGCGGATTATGTCGAAAGGTTTTGACCGGCGGGTGGCAGAGGTCGTGTATGACCTGGTGGCCGGTTTCCAGGGATATGGCTTTGCCCAAGGGCACGCGCTTGCGTTCGCGGAGATTTCGGTTCGGTCAGTTTATTGCCAGCAGAACTACCCAGCGGAATATTTCGCGGCGATTCTGAACGCGCAGCCTGCCGGCTATTACGGCCCTTGCACGCTGGCGAACGAGGCGCGCAACCGTGGGGTGAAAGTTTTGCCTCCTTGCGTGAACAGGAGCGGTTTGGAATTCGAGGTGGAGGACGTGCGTGCCGCTTCAGATCCCAAGATCATCCTGCCAAACGCTGGGGTGCGTACGGCATTGAGACAGATCTCAGGGGTGTCGGTGGAAACCTTGGAGAAGACCTTCTTAGGCAGGCCGTTTGGATCGTTCTTCGACTACGCGGCACGGGTGAGGCCCGAGAGGGACGAGTTGGAACGGCTGATCCTGTGCGGAGCTTTCGACTCACTGCACGACAACCGGAGGGCTCTGCTCTGGTCGATTCCGTCGGCGGTCGCCTATTCGGCTTCCTTTGTGAACGTCGAGAACTCGCTGCCCTTGCACGTGCCCGAGCCCGCCGTCGTCTCCGACGTTCAAGATTTCTCGGGTCCCGAGAGGGCCGTTTACGAGCGGCGGATTTTGGACATGGATGTGGAGCACCATTTAATGGAGTACGAGCGGGACCGGGTTGCGGAAAAAGGCGGGGTGACGGCTTCCCAGGCGGGGCATTTGCCACCTCTGACGAAAGCGTTCGCGGTTGGGAACCCGATCCGTCTGCGATTTCCACCGACGGCGAGCGGCAAACGCGTGGTGTTCTTCGACTTGGAGGACGAGACGGGGCTGCTGAACGTGACTTGCTTCGACGACACCTATCAGCGCGATGGTCACGCCATCGTGTGCTCGCCCTACGTAACGATTAAGGGGATCGCGCAGGACCGCGACGGACACATCGCGTTTCTGGCCCACCGCGTGTTTCAATACCACCCGACCCTGAGCGGGCATATCCACCAACAGGGCCCGCTGCCCATCGCCTCGGCCGACTTTCTCGTTGGGTAGAAGCAACCACCACGCCGTTTGCTAACCCGTCGCCGTCTCCTTCTTGAATGGGCACAAGCCGCGAAAAGCGTGAAGGTGCATGGTCAATGAATCGACCCGTCGAGGTCAGTTCTTATCACCATCACGGTGAGCCAATTTTGAACCGGCGCCTCAGCCTGACGAATCGGCCCAAGGTGGCCGAACTGTTCTGCGGATGCGGGGGGTTCAGCACCGGGTTCGAATGGGCCGGGTTTGAGAGCGTGCTCGGCGTTGACATCCACGCTCCCTCCCTCGCCACGTTCGGTCTGAACCACCCCCATACAACCACGCTGCTGGGTGATCTGACCAACATCGATGGGAGCATGGTCTTAGAGGCTTGTGGACGAAGGCCCGACGTCGTGCTGGCGGGCATCCCATGCCAGGGCTTTTCGCTCAACAACCGCAAACGGCATTCCGGCGACCGCCGGAACTACCTCTTCGAGGACCTCTTGCGATTCGTCAAGGCGCTCGATCCCTCGGCGGTGGTGGTCGAGAATGTCACAGGCCTGCGATCGACGCGGGACGGCGAGTTTGTTCAGGCCATCGAAGAAGGGCTCAGGGGACTGGGCTTCGGATGGGTCGGACATAAGTTACTGAACGCAGCCCATTTCGGGGTGCCACAGACAAGGTCGCGGCTGGTCTTTGTCGCCTGTAAGTCTGAGGCGTCGTTCCAATGGCCGCGAGCCACCCACGGCGTCGGCGCAGTGCCTTTTGTCAGTGTGGAAGAGGCCATTGGCGACTTGCCGGCGGTTGCCTCTGGAGAATGTTCCGATCGGTATGGCGCACGACCTCAAACCGCCTACCAACGCTGGGTCCGGGGAGACACGGCGATTTTGCTCAACCATGGGGCTCCGAAACATCCAGAATCGACCATCGCGAGGATCGCCGCCACTAAGCCCGGAACTCCGATGTACTCGGCGTTCAAGCAACGCATCCGACTGAACCCTGGGGCACCCAGCCCGACGCAGGTCAGCGGGGGAATAAGGCCCCAATTCCAATTCGGCCATCCCTCCCAGGCGAGGGGCCTGACGGTGCGTGAAAGATGCCGCCTACAAAGCTTCCCAGATTCATATTTCGTGGAAGGCGGAGTCGTCCAAGGTCGAGTCCAGACGGGCAACGCGGTGCCGCCGCTGTTGGCAAGGGCGATTGGGGAGGCTCTGTTTGGGCACCTGCTGCGCGAAGGGCTGATCGAATCGGCGACCAAGCTCGCGACGTCAACCGGCCGTGCATAAATCCAGCGCACTTTAGGGCCGGAGCCTTGGGCCAAACTGAGAACGGTGGGCGACAACATCTTCGGAAGGCCGATCACGGTTGAACAACGAAGCCGGATCATGTCGAAGATCCGCGGCCGGGGATCGAAGCTTGAGCGGACGGTGGCCTCTTGGCTCGATGCGGCCGCCATTCCCTACGCTGAACAAGCCAAGGTGGTTGGCAAACCCGACTTCTTCATTGGGGAACTGAACTGCGCCATCTTCGTGGATTCCGCTTTCTGGCACGGCCATACGTTGCCGATGATCAAGGAGCGGCTCACGCCGTATTGGAGCGAGAAGATCAAGAAGAATGTGTCGCGCGACAAGGTAGTGAACCGCCAACTGAAGATAGAGGGCTTAAAGGTCATCCGGTTGATGGAAGACGACATCGTGAAGGATCCCGAGGTCACCAGGAAGAGGTTGATCGGCAAGCTGAAGCGACTGAAGAAGAAGTTGGAGAGTGAGGTGCAGGATTAACCAGATCTCACCCTCACCCCCTGTTCGCCCCGCCCGCAGACCAGGTGGCAAAGGCTCTCGGGGTCCTATCCAAGTTCACGCAGATAGAGTTGCCCGATCACGCGTGTGATTGGATCGTCGCTCTTCAGCAACTCCTCGCCCGCTTTGCGCCGGTCCGCGTCCCCTTTGTTCTGGCCGACCTTGAACTTCCCTTCAAGCTTTTCAATCGGCATTTCGAAGGCGACGATGCCGCGAGCCTTCTTGCTGACAAACTCCCGACCCGTCGTCTCCGGGTGTGTTGCGTGAAGCTCGGGGTCGAAGTATTCGACCATCGCGATCATCTGATCGGTGGCTTCCTCGTCCTTCAGCAAACGGGGCGTGCCGTGTGCGTGTACGGCCACATAAGCCCAAGTCGGCACGTTGGGCGTCGTGGCGTAAATCGAGGAGGACACGTAGGCATGAGCTCCTTGGAAGATGATCAGAGCCTTCCGCTGATGTTCAAAGGCTCTCCAATGGTCGTTCGCCTTCGCGAAATGGCCATAGAGAGAGTTGCGCGCCTCGTCAAGAACCAACGGCAGGTGAGTCGCCAAGATTTCGTCATCTACGACGCACAACACGGTGGCGAAGCTGTATCGACGCATGACGTTCGCGAGGACTGCGGGATCCTCAACCTTGAAGTGTTCGGGGGTGTACACGCGTGGATTATGCCGGGGAGCCGCCTTCGAGCGGTACCCCATTGGATCCCTTGGCGTTCCTAGGATCGACAGCGCCGGATGGCCGAGGACCCATCGATTTCTTGCTGTCTGAGTGCAATTAAAGGCTACGGCCGAAGGAAGTCCGTACCTGGTGTCGTACACTGAAATTGTCGTGCGTAAGATCGAAGCCATTCCAGAACGATTGAAGCTTCTTTTTGAGCGTATGAACCTGTCTCCAGAGGAACAGCAAACGCGGTGGATGGAGACCATCGACCGGCAAAACGTCCGACATTCAGCAGACGAGGCTTACCGAGCCTGGCTTCGAGCTAATCGGCTGGCAGATGAGCGCTATCCCACTCAAATGGCCGCAGCCTGCAGCGGCGTTGAATACGCCGACCTCGGGACGGTGACGATCGAAGATGAAGCTTTGGCGCGGTTGACGCTGGACATCATTCAGCGATTCAAAGTCTTCCCATGGAAGGTTGTCGACGCCCAACTCTACGTCGCGGTGACCTCCTTGGACGATCCCGAACCCCTCGAAGCGATCTCAAAGGCAGCCGGCCTAGAAGTCGTACCGGTGCTGGCTTCGCCCCAAGCCATCGAATATCGGATCGCGAAACACTTCGCGGCATAAGGTTCCGTCAACTTCAAACCTTGCCCCTTCGTAGAATCAGTGGATGCGGAGCGCCCATCGAGGTGGTTTGCCGAGAGCTTATTGCATTTGTCTGTCGGTTAGAGTCCTGCATGGTACTCTGATGGTCGATTTCTTGGCGACCGACACCTTATGAGATTGCGCAACGCATCCCCACGGACCCCAAAGGGGGGCCCAACAACCGCCTCCTCGGCTGGCTTGCAATCGCTCATAAAGGAGATTTCAGTCCTGCCTTCACCTGAGGAAGAAACACAAGCAATGCCCAATGAGAGTTTTGACGCTGATGTCGTTGTTATCGGAGCCGGCCCAGGCGGATATGTCGCGGCCATTAGGGCCGCCCAACTGGGCGGAAAGGTCGTCTGCATCGAGAAGGAATATCTTGGTGGAACCTGCCTCAATTGGGGCTGCATCCCCAGCAAAGCTCTAATCGCATCCGTGGAACGCCTGCACCACGTAAAAGAGGCCGAGAAGCTCGGCGTCGTCGTCAAAGGAGAGGTCTCCATGGACTTCGACAAGATGATGTCGCGCAAAGACAAGATCGTGCAGACCCAGCGAGGCGGTGTCGGAATGCTTTTCAAAAAGAATGGCATTCGACACGTCGAGGGCTTCGCTTCGTTCAAAGACGCACACACGGTTGAGGTTGCGCTGAAGGACGGCAAGAAGGAGACGATCAGGGCACGCTTCTTCCTTCTGGCGATGGGTTCCTCGGTCATTCACCTGAAGATTCCTGGGCTCGAGGGCGGGCGTGAAGAAGGAGTTTGGACTTCAGATGATGCTGTGACGGCTCCTTTCGTTCCCAAGCGAATGCTGATCCTTGGCGGCGGCGCGGTTGGGTGTGAATTCGGCTACGTTTTCAACGGACTTGGGACCGAGACAACCCTCGTCGAGATGATGCCGAACCTGCTCCCGATGATGGACACGGACTTGGGGGTCGAACTCGGCAAGCTGCTCGGACGGCAGGGGATCAAGGTCAAGACTGGCGCCACGCTTGAAAAGTGCGAGAAGATCAAAGGCGGCTGGAAATGCCACGTTAAGAAGGGCTCAGAGACCGAGGTCATCGAAGTCGATGTCGTGCTTCTTGGGGTGGGCAGAAAGGCCAATACAGAAAATATGAACCTCGAGAAGATTGGGGTGAAGCTGCACCGGCGCGGAGTCGAATTGTTGGATGACACGATGAAGACCCACGTGTCAAACGTTTACGCCATCGGTGATGTTACGGGGCGGATACAGTTGGCCCACGTTGCCTCGCACGAGGGTATCCGGGCGGTCACGAACATGCTTCAAAACGAGAATCGTCCGGTGGACTACAAGGCGGTTCCGAACTGCGTCTATACTTCGCCCGAGGTCTCATCCGTCGGCCTGACTCAGAGCGAGGCCGAGGCGCAAGGCTTTGACGTCGCCGTGGGCAAGTTCAATTTCCGTCCACTTGGGAAGGCGATGGCCACCACTGAGCAGGACGGTTTCGTCAAAGTCGTCTGCGACAAGAAATTCGGCGAGGTCCTTGGAGTACACATGATCGGTGCTCACGTGACAGACATGATTCACGAAGGTGTTGTAGCGATCAAGCTGGAAGCCACGCTCGACTACATGGTCGAATCGATCCACGCCCACCCAACGATGTCTGAGGCGGTTCTGGAAGCATTCGAGGACGCGCAGGGGCACGCGATCCACAAGATTTAAGGAGGCTTGCGCCAGCGATGGCGCAACGCAGTACCCAACCCATGATCGATACCTTTCCCAATCCTGCCCCTCAGCGCAGCTACGTGATAACGCACGTATGCCCTGAGTTCACAAGCGTTTGCCCGAAAACGGGCCAACCTGACTTTGCGACGATTGAACTCGACTACGTTCCTGATCAAAGTTGTATCGAACTAAAGGCACTCAAGCTTTACTACTATTCGTTTCGGAACGAGGGCATCTATTTCGAAGCGGTTGTGAACCGAATCCTTGATGAACTCACCGAAGCTTGCAAACCGCGCTGGATGCGGATCACGGGCCGATTCAACGTCCGGGGCGGGATCACGTCCGTCATTGTTGCTGAGACCGGAATACCGCCACAGGGCTCGTGAGCCTAAAGCGGCAGCCGTCTATCGTGTAGCGTGTCGACAGGAGGACCGCCCAGTTTATATGGCCGCCTTCGACGTGAAGCGGGTATCCGGTTTGAATGAGGGCGCTTGGCGCTTTGACGTGCTCTGGCAGGCATCCCGCCTCAGTGGTGACATCTCCCTGGGGCCTGGTGGCTAAGTGGTCGGGACGAGTGTCAGTCAGGAGCCGCCATTCAGACTCCCTAAAATCCAAGGTCCTGGACGTTGCTGCCCACAGCTGTAGATTCATAACGCCCGTTGCCGAAGCCGTCACATGGCCGTCAGCGACCTCTATGATCCATTTTGGAGCGGGCATTTCAAATTCGCCCGCGATAGACCTCGCGAAGGCGCACAGCGCCTCGTGCCACTGCGTCTTGTCTTCAGGATTATGGCCAGCGTTTGGGACAATGCTGGACCATTTGGGCTGTCGGAGATCTTCCCAATACAAGGACATGGCATCCACCTGCCAGTAGGGATCGTTCGTTCCGTTGATGACCAGCGTTGGGACATCAATTTGACTCCGATACGAGAAGGGATCGATAATCCGGGCCAGGCGCGCACCCTCAGGCGTTTCCACCTTGTCGGGGAGCCCGCGATCGGTATATGCCTCGATCATTTCGCTGTATTGACCCCAAGTTTCGATTTGATGCCTCATCTGAGCGGCGACGTTTAGGTTGTCGATGACAATGGGGACGATCCCCTCGATTCTAGGATCCCCGCTTGCGGCTGTCAGCCATGTCGTCCAGCCCCGCTTACTCGCGCCGGTAATCACGAAACGTCTTATTCGTCCATCGGTCGCTTCCTGGATGACATCCATCGCGCGGATGGCGCTTTTGACCATAGGCATCAGAAGCGGCCATGAGGGGTCACCGAATTTCAGGTATTGCTCGAACGTGTGAGCAATGAGATCGTCTTCCCAAAGATCGTACAGCGGCTGATTGGGGATGTGGAAGAGGGTCGCAACTGGCAAACCAGATCGTTCTGCGAGCAATCTTTGCTCCGCCAGGTCAAGTTCATTGGGATCGCCCCCCGTGAGGATCAGTATCGCTAGGTCGCCGACGCCTTCGCTCAACGAGACGACGTGACGCCAGGGTATTCCTTGCCAGGTTTGGCTCGTCAGATCGAGGAAACCCTCGCGGCTTCTCCAAGCAAAGCTCAGGTCCGGCGTTCGAAGGTAGTCACCAAGCTCTGTGGGCACTTCATTATCCACGCGAAATAGACGATACCTAGAGCGAACTGACGGCGGGTTTCGGTACGTCCTTGATTCAGCCGCTACCTGTGGGCTTGACATGTGGCCTCAGTCGTGCAAGAATGGCTGTGAATTGCGTGTGCAGATGGTGGAATCTGTAGAGGGTGAATATGTCCAGGACTAGTAAGATTTGGCAAAGGATAGGTGTCCTCGCCGGCCTATTGACGCTCAGTTTGAGCGCGACGGCTTTTGATTCTGATGCCACGATCTACATTGATCGTGCGCTCAACAGTCCAACCCTAACCGTTCGATACAACGGAGCGACCGCAGCCTTGGCAGAGTTGCGCATCAACGGCGAAAGCTACGGGACCCGCGTTCTGAACCCGGGCTCCACGTCTGGCGAAACCACCTTTTCGCTTGGCGTCACGGCGTTGAACGAGGGCGAAAATCAGGTTGAAGTAAGGTTATTTGACAAGAATGGCGCGCTTGTCGGCACGCAAGATACGACGGTCATCGCCGAGAAAGCCAAAGCGGCCGACATTTTTCTAACCTCCCCGAAAGCGGGCCAGACCTTGCACGGACCCATTGAGATTAAGGTCGGCTTCGGTCGCGAGTTCAAAAACAGCTTTGTGAGCTTCTTCGTGGACAACCAGTTCAAGTTGATGACCAACTTCCCACCGTACACGTACCTTTGGGACACCCTTCGTGAGAACAATGGCTGGCATGACGTTGAGGCTTGGGTGGTGGACGACACGAGCGCGACCTTCAAGACTAAGAAGCTCCGCATTTTCGTTGACAATCCCGGTGGCAGAACGAATCGTATTTTCACCAAGCCGGCGGCGAGCGCACCTGTCGCCCCGAAACCTGTGGCTCTGAAGCCTTCCGTCAATCCCGTTTCAGCCGTGCAGCCATCAGCCGCAGTTGGACTGAAGACCACCGAGGCAGTCGCCCCGGCAGTCGCAGCACCTGCGAGTCCGGCGACCCCTGCCGTCTACGGTGCTGCCCTGACGAACCCGGGCAAGATCGGAACGCCGTCCGGGAGCATGGCCAACATCCGACTCAGTTCGCCCGAACCGGTCGTAGCCACTGGCCCTCGTGACCTGACACCAACCGGCACGCGTATCGCGGAGCCTGCGCCGACGGAAGCCAAGACGCTAGCGACTCCCGCGGCGCCGACGACCATAGAGATGAAGGGAGCGAAGCTGGAGCCGCAACCGGCAGCATTGATCTCCCCTGTGTCCAGTCCAGTCGCCCCCAAGCTAACGACAAGCGCTCCGGTGGCGAAACCTGTCTCCGCAGCGACACCGACTAATGAGTCAGCCAAGGCTGCGGCCATTGTCGCCGTTTCAAAGACAGTGACGACCCTGATCAAGGTGGAACCTGGATTCAGAATGCCCAAGGCAGGCAGCTACGCGGTGGTCATGGACGGGAAGCTCGTGGAGTTCGACATACAGCCGAAGGTGGAAGACGGCGTGCCCATGACACCGTTCCGACACCTCGTGGAAAAGCGAGGTGGGACCGTCAAATGGGAGAACGACACCAAATCCGTGAGGGCAAATGCCGAAGGTCGGTCCATCCTGTTCCAAATCGGGACGAAGGTCGCAACTGTCGACAACTCGAAGGTTGAAATGGAACTGGCGCCCTATCTCGACAAGAACAGAACCATCGTGCCGCTCAGCTTCATGCGCGACTCGCTGCACGTGAACATCGAATACGACAAAGCCACCAACCACGTGCTGATCACGAGCATCAAGGACTGACGGAGCCCCAATTCGCGGGCGAAAAGGACGCAACCGAGACTCGGTTGCGTCCTTTTTTCATCAAGAACCTCTTTGTACTTGCCGATACATAGGACACGGCCGTTCATCGGAACGAACAGTCGCCTTGACTTGTTCAGGGGAAGGTGCACATTTGAACGCTGAGAACGCCAACGAAAAGAGGCTTGACCCGCGCTACGAGATCCTCGAGTACGCAATGGTCTTTGAAAAAGATCAAACCGAAGCCGTCCGAGGCGTCATCGTCGACATCGGACTCGGCGGCTTGCAGCTTCGTTCGAGGTCGCATCTCAACGTAGGGTCGATCTGCGACATGAACATCGGTAATCTGAACTCGGCACCCATCAAGATACGCGGTGAAGTAAGGCACTCGCAACCTGTTCAGGGCTCCGATCTTATCGCGAGCGGGATTCGATTCTTACCGCAAACACCGGCAGAACGGGCAACGGTCGCCGAATTCGTCCATTCGGCCTTTCAGCGACAAGCCGACATTTTGTCCCTTTGATCGCATCATTTTTGCGATCTAAACCGGTATGGTTCCGTTTGGGTAATGATCCCTATACGGATCCACCTCCAAAATCATTCATTCAATGACGAGTAAGTCGAGCGATGGGAAATGCCGTTTGCTTGAAGCTGCCAAGCAAGCTTTCAGCGGGAATGGCTACGGACAGGTGGGAGTGGCGGCCATTCTCGAAGGAGCGGGCGTGCAAGCGCCCACCCTATATCACCACTTTGGAGATAAGGAGGGCTTGTATCTCCAATGGGCATGTTCTGAACTGGCGGATGTCGAACTACGACTCGCCCCAATTGCCATCTCAGCGCAGGTCACAGAAATGGCGCTCAAGGACTTTGCGCGGGGATTGTCCCAAGATCTCTCATTCGATCTTCGCCAGTTGCTCCGAGATGCCGAGCGGCTGCAGCGCCCTGAAAGCCGTGAACAGGTCCTTGCCGCGTATCTTCAGGCCGTCTATAACCCCCTCTATGCGATCATTGTCCGCGGAATATCACGAGGCGACATCCAGCAGGAACCGATGGGTTTGCTGGCTGAGACCTTCATCGCCGGAGCCCTTGCCCTTGGCAAGCATGGGTGGCGTGCATCTGAAAGTTCGGAAGAAGGCGCCGCTTGGTGGGCTCGGATTTTCCTTCACGGCTGTGGCTAGGGTGCGGCTTCGGTCACTCCGTATGCTAAAGTCTTCGGTAGTTCCGAGGTGATTCAAAGACTGTGCCCTACATCATTACCGAGCCGTGCATCGGCGTCAAAGATAAGTCGTGCATGACCGTTTGTCCCGTCGATTGCATCTATGAAGGGTCTGACATGCTTTACATCCACCCAGATGAGTGCATCGATTGTGGGCTGTGCGAGCCAGAGTGCCCGGTCACGGCGATTTTTGTGGACACTGACGTCCCTTCGAATTGGAAGGATTACATCGAGAAGAATCGGGTGGAATCCATCAAGCTGGCGGCAAAGTAGTCCTAGGCAGCGTCCATCACCATGTTCCAGATCGCTCGGTCGATGCGGTTTTCGATTTCAAGCTTGAGGCCCGTGCGATACATCCCGTCCAACGTCTTATCGGGCGTGCTGTATCGCACTTCCCCGTCAACCGTAATTGAGCGTGAGAGGGCCGGAATCGTTAGGCAAACCATCTCGCCGACGACGTATTGCTCATTGGTCAACGCCCCGACGCCGTGAGTGGAGATGTCCACTGCGCAGAATTCGGAAGTCCCGGTAGAACGAGACACCGTCACCCTTATGAGATCGACCGCCTTACGAGCTGACTCTTTGGGTTCGCCATACCGACAGTCCGACAAGATTTTGAAGCCAAACACCTCGTCTTTTGCAGCGCCGTTAGCTGTTCGCACGGGCTTTTTGGCCGGATCTTCTTCGACCGGTAGGTCTTGAAGTGCGGCGATAAAGATCATTGTCGCCTTACGCCCGGTCAGCTCAAAAAGGTACTCACCACCAACGTCATTAATCTGGCCCGACGTCCTGATTGCAAGCTGGTTTCCGGAAAAACTTTTGACCCAACCGGTGAAGATATTTGAGTCAGAAAGACGCTGAAACCTTACGCGTGTGTTCTCGAACTCCACGTTGTTTCTGCCGTATTGGGACCTCATACCTGGCAATATTGTCGGACGTGCCGGGTCAAGACCTCACCGCAGAGGTTTGATTTTTTGCGCCTTATTTGAAGTCAAAAGTCCCATACTGGTTCTGGTTGACGCATGGCCCAGTCTCCCAACGTCCGAAACGCACAAGACCAGTTCATTCTCGAATGGGAGCGGATGAGCTCGAGTTGGGGCATTAATCGAACCATGGCGCAGATCCACGCCCTTTTGTTTGTCAGCGGCCAGCCCCTTGAGGTCAATGAGATCATTCAACGCCTCGGGATCAGCCGCGGAAACGCCAGCATGAACCTACGCGAACTCATGGACTGGGGCATCGTCAAGCGCTTTCGGCGACCAGGCGACCGCAAGGATACCTACGTGTCCGAAACGGGGCCCTGGGAGATGTTCGTCAGGGTCGTCCGCGAGCGTAAGCGACGTGAAATTGATCCCACCGCGGACGCCATCCGAGAGTGCCTCCTGAAACTTCCGACTTCCGACACATGTGACGAGGCGCAAACCTTGAGAGCCCGGCTGGAGGGTCTCCTTGAAGTGTTTGACATCATCGACGCCGCATACCGCCAAGTGTTCAGCAGTGAGGAATCACTCAACGAACTCAAGAGCCTCGTGAAAGCACCACGTTCCACCCCATAGGATCGCTAGGTTTGAGCCAATAACCTTGGAGTGGAGCAATTTACAGTGGTAGATTCCCATACGAATGGCCAGGCAGACCGCTTTGCAAATGAAGCCCGCCGACGAAGGAAAGAAGGCCCAGATTCCGGTGCTCGCTGTGCGAGACGCCGTGCACTTTCCGTCGCTCGTCAACACCCTTCACGTTCTCCGAGACCCCTCGTTGAAGGCCGTGCGAAAAAGCCTTGAGGGTGATCGAACGGTCATGGTTCTGAGCCAACTCGACATGTCGATCGAGAACCCGGAAGTCGGCGACCTCGCCAGGTTCGGAACGCTCAGCGAAGTTCTGCAAGCTTTGCCTATGCCCGATGGCGGACTGCGCGTCGTGCTCCGCGGCATAAGCCGCGTCAGGGCCATTGGGCTGAGCCAGAAAGCAGGAAGCTTTTGGTCTGAAGGTCAGGTCGTAGAAGAAACCTCGGGAGATCCGGACATTGAAAGTGACGCGATGATGAGGGCTGCCCTGGAGTCCTTTGAACGTGTCGTTCACCTAAGCAAGACGGTGCCACCCGAGGCGCTGCAGAGTGTCGCTCACGCGGGTACCCCTGGGGCCATGGCCGACGCCATCGCCCACCATCTTCCGTTGGTGCCAAGTCAAAAGCAGGCGATCCTCGAGCAATTGTCGATGGTGGATCGTCTAAACGAAGTTCTCCTTCTTGTGAAACGGGAAGAGCAGGTTCTCCAGCTTGGAGCGAAGATACATCAGAAGGTCGAAAAGGACCTTGGCGATTCTCAGCGTGAATTCTATTTGCGCGAGCAACTGAAAATCATCCAAGACGAGCTGTTGGAACGAGAGGACCGGCTCGGAGAAACGGACGAGTACAAGCAACGCATCGAGACGATCCATATGCCTCCGCAAGCGCTTGAGAAGGCGCTGCAAGAGGTCAAGAAGCTCGATCGCACGCCAGCCGCTTCGCCTGAAGACATGGTTCTGCGGAACTATCTCGACTGCCTATTGTCGCTGCCTTGGTCGGTTCAAACCGAAGACCGTCTGGACGTCATCGCAGCAGCTCAATCGTTGGACCGCGACCATTTCGGCCTCAACAAGGTCAAGGAGAGGGTGTTGGACGTCCTTGCGGTTCGCCAGCTGAAGCAGTCGGCACGGGGACCCATCCTCTGTTTCGTCGGCCCTCCCGGAGTGGGCAAGACAAGCATTGCTCGCTCGATTGCCGACGCGATGGACCGTAAGTTCATGAGAATTTCCCTCGGAGGCATCCGCGACGAAGCCGAGATCCGGGGCCACCGTCGCACGTACGTGGGATCGATGCCTGGCCGCATCATTTCGGGCTTGAGGCTTTGCGGCTCGAATAACCCTGTCATCGTGCTTGACGAGATCGATAAATTGGGAGCCGACTATCGAGGCGACCCCACGAGCGCGTTGCTGGAGGCGCTAGATCCGGAGCAGAACTGCCATTTTGCGGACCACTACTTGGAGACGCCCTTCGACCTGAGTGCGGCCATGTTCATCGCCACCGCCAACGTGTTGGAGAACATTCCTCCCGCGCTGCGCGACCGCATGGAGGTCATCCGTTTCCCGAGCTACACAGACGATGAGCGGATGCGGATCGGCGAAGCCTACTTGATTCCAAAATGCCTTGACGAGAACGGGCTGACCACGACGCTGGTGAAATTCTCGCGCCCTTCGTTGCGGAGTTTGGTGCAGGACTACACCAGAGAAGCCGGCGTCCGAAATCTGGAACGCGAGATCGCCACCGTGTGCCGTAAATGTGCCCGCCAAGTGGCTGAGGGCGTGACAAAGAGTGTTTCAGTCGACGAGGCTTCGTTAAAAACTTTCCTCGGCAGACCACATTACCGGCGGCTCGCCGAAGAATTGAAGGACGAAGTTGGTGCCGCGACCGGCTTGGTGGTGAGCGAATACGGGGGCGACACGATCACCATTGAGGTCAGTTTGATGCAGCCCCTCAGCGACCAGCCTGAGCTTCGCCTGACAGGCAATTTGGGCGACGTGTTGAAGGAATCGGTTTCCGCGGCGTTGACCTACGTGAGGTCGGCTTCAAAGGAATTGAAGGTGGGCGCGAACTTCCGCTACGACATCCACGTGCACGTACCTGAAGGCGGGATTCCGAAGGACGGACCGAGCGCGGGGGTCACGATTGCGGTAGCTTTGGTTTCGGCGTTCTCCCAGCGCCCGGTCCGGGGAGACGTGGCGATGACGGGCGAGATCACGCTCCGGGGCAAAGTGCTGCCGGTGGGTGGAATCCGTGACAAAGTGCTGGCCGCGTACCGGGCCGGCATCCGCAACATGATTCTGCCGACGGACAATCAGGCTGACCTCGAGGATTTGCCAGCCAACGTACTTCAGGAGATGACTTTGCATCCAGTCAGCGATTTGCGAACCGCTTTCGCGATTGCGATTCGTTGAGACTCCGTTGAGATCTTCAGCGTTTATCGACGGCACCCGCCATGAGTCGTCAATTGGATAATCGCAGCCGACAATGGATTTAAGGCACGTCCAGGTGGGGCTCACCCAGATCAGCAAAGCCGTCCGGATATTTCGTGAGAACAGTTGGTAAGTGGTTTGCCCATAGACCGTGGGCGAACTGATGCGGAGGAATTTGACATCCTGAGTCGACGCGACAACGATTCAACTACGACGACGTTCACGGACAAGTTCTGGATGAAACTGCCAGCTGCTTACCTTGTCCTGTTAGGACTGGTCTCGCCGTTCTTGCCGAGCCCCGATTCAACCAAGCTGCCGATGGCAGCGGTGATGCTCTTGATTGGAGCCGCCTTTCTTCTTTGCAATCGCAGCTTAGTTCTTGACGGCATACGCCTCACCTACGAGCACGTCTTTGCCTTTGGGCCGATTCGATTCGTCAAGGGCGGCCCTGTATCGGACTTTGAGTCCTTCGAAATCCGTTCGGCGCAATCGAAGTGGGGAGGACGGTCGCCCCTTTACAAAGTTATCTGCTTGGTGTGGCGCCAAGGATGGCTTCCGCCGTTCGGTCTTGAGACTTTGTTCTGGTGCTACGACGACCGCGCCGCAGAAACCTTGACCCATTGGCGGATGCTGGTTTCTGACGCGCTTCCAAAACTTGAACCTACGAGTCCACTAAGGGTTCCCTTTGGGAGGTCAGCAAGGTATGAGTTTCCCTTCGATGACCAAAAGCTAGGCTAGGGCAAGCATACGATCCAGGGCCAATTTTGCCTTTGAGCGCACTTCATCGGGCACGATCACTTCGTTGACCACGTTCCCCGCGACGAGGTTCTCGAGGGTCCAGCAGAGAAAGCTGGGATGGATGCGGTACATGGTGGAACACGGGCAAATTTGGGGGTCGAGGCAGAAAATGGTTTTGTCCGGGTTTTCGGTGGCGAGGCGGTTGACGAGGTTGATTTCGGTGCCGACGGCCCATTTCGTGCCCGAAGCCGCTTCGCTGACGGTGCGAATGATGAATTCGGTAGATCCGTTCAGGTCAGAGGCCTTCACCACATCCAGCTCACATTCCGGATGGACGATCACATTCACGGCCTTGAAGTCCTTGCGCGCCTTTTCGATTTGCTCGACGGTGAAACGTTTGTGGACGGAGCAGTGGCCCTTCCAAAGGATGAAGGTGGACTTTTCCAGCTTCTGCGGTGTGTTGCCGCCGAGGGGTTTGAAGGGGTCCCAAAGGCACATCTCTTTGACGGGGTGGAAGCCGAGGGCGACACCCGTGTTGCGACCCAAATGCTGATCCGGGAAGAAGAGGACTTTGTCGCCGTGTTCCAGCGCCCATCGCACTGCCTTGGGGGCGTTACTTGAGGTGCAAACGAGGCCGCCATGGTCACCTACGAACGCCTTTAAATTGGCGGCGGAGTTGATGTAGGTGATGGGGATGATGGTCGGAATCTTGCGCGGGGTCACCTCTTGAACCATCAGGCTTTCGTATCTGGAGCTTGGTTGCATCCGGAGCGAAATGCCCTCGGGAACGGCGAAAGAAGTGGAGTCCGACAGTTGTCGCCAGCAGTTCTTCACCTGAAAAATGTTCGCCATGTCCGCCATGGAGCATCCGGCGGCCATGTTCGGCAGGATGACCTTTTGGCGGTCTGGGGTCAGGATGTCGGCGCTTTCGGCCATGAAATGGACCCCGCAGAACACGATGAACTCGGCCTCGGGGTGGCTGGCGGCGTCCTTGGCAAGCTTGTAGCTGTCGCCTCTATAGTCGGCATGGACGATGACTTCGTCACGTTGGTAGTGATGACCCAGGATCACGAGACGCTTGCCGAGCCTCTTTTTCGCGGCGCGAATTCTCGCATCCGCCTGGTCCGGCGTAAGCTCAGCGTATTCTTGTGGCAGTGGTGCCTGATGCATAAACCCTTTAGGTTCGGTTTAAGTTCGCACTCGCGAAGTTTGAAAGCTAACAGTCCTTGCGGACGGGGATGTTGTCGCTTCATCTTAAGTATACGCAAGTCGAGGCTCCATTGGGTTCAAATTGGAACATCCATGAGCGCATTGCGTTGTAGGTGATATGGACCAACTCGTCGTTACATTCAAGGTTCCGGAGCTTGTCTCCATGGCTGCTGAGGATGAGGTTCGGGGAGCCTTACTCGATGCACCTGGAGTCGAGGAATTCGACTTCGACATTGCCAACAGACTCGTCAAAGTGGTGATGAACGATCTAGACGCAGAACCTGACGTAAGGTGGCGCCTAGACCAAGCTGGATACCGCCCCCAAGATTAAACCTCTTCACCCGTAGGTAACCTCCGACGATGGCGGCAGTGACCGGTCTGGATCGGATGGTGGGCAACGACTTCGCCGCTTTGAAGGGCAAGGCCATTGGGTTGCTCTGCAACCAAGCGTCGGTTGATGCTTCGCTCCGACACATCGTTGATCTGATGCTTCCCTTCCACGCCAAGGGCTCTTTCCGCTTGAGTGCCATCTTCGGTCCCCAACATGGGCCCTATGGGCACACGCAAGACAACATGATTGAGTGGGAGGGGTACCTAGACCCGCGAACGAGTGTACAAATCGTATCCCTCTACGGAGAGCACAGACAGCCCACCCCTGAAAAGTTGTCTGGTATTGAGCTGTTGGTTGTTGACTTGCAGGACGTTGGCGCCCGCTACTACACGTTCATCTGGACGATGTTGCTTTGCTTCGAGGCCTGTGAAAGACTCTCGATACCCGTCATGGTTCTCGATCGTCCAAATCCGTTGGGCGGGCTGACCGTCGAAGGAGCCGGAGTGGAACCCGGCTACGAGAGCTTCGTTGGGCTTCATTCTCTTCCGATGCGACACGGACTCACCATTGGGGAGATCGCCGTATTGCTTCAGCGTGAGCGGACTCCTGGAATTCGGCTGGACGTAGTGAACATGCTTGGGTGGTCACGCGACCTTTGTTGGGATCAGACCGGACTGTCCTGGGTGTCGCCGTCTCCGAACATGCCGACCCCTAACACCGCCTTGGTCTACCCAGGCATGTGTCTGTTGGAGGGCTCCAACCTAAGTGAGGGGCGCGGCACCACACACCCCTTTGAGTGGATCGGCGCTCCGTATTTGGACAGTTGGTCATATGCGGATGTGTTGAACGCATATGCCCTACCTGGCGTTTTCTTCCGGCCCGCTCCTTTTCAGCCAGCCTTTCAAAAGCATGCGGGACAGGTGTGCGGAGGCGTGTTCGTCCATGTGCTTGATGCGGGCGCGTTTCTGCCTGTGCTGACGGGGATCGCAGCCCTGAAGGCCGCACACCATTTATCGCCCGAGGCGTTTGCTTGGAAGAAGCCGCCCTACGAATACGAAGAGGAGCTGATGCCCATCGACGTTCTGGCCGGAGGGCCATGGCTTCGCGAGGGGCTGGCAAAAGGCTGGGAATTGCGCGAGTTCCAAGC
>CAZUCK010000037.1:18568-25972 GCA_964619505.1 uncultured Fimbriimonas sp.
CTGGCGGGCTTCTTGGAACGACGCACTCTGCTTTACACCTAAGTTTGACCTCCATGAGCTAATCCGGCCTTCAATGGGTCGTCGCACCCATAGCGCTGGCCGGCCCCAAACGTCTGTATCGCTGGAGGACCTGCGGCGAGGGCACAATTCCTGTGCAACAAATCCGGAAATTCCCCGCTCAGGGACCCCTCTTGATATAATGCAGGTCAAGTGAAGCTCGTCTTTTGTGTTGTTCACGGTCGGGACAAAGGCAAGGTCAGCGATGAACTTGTCAAGGCGAATTTCAAGGCGACCGTCATCGCTTCAACGGGCGGCTTCCTCCGTGAGGGCAACACGACTTTCCTGATCGGCGTCGAGGACTCCGAGGTGGGTACGCTTCAAAAATTGATCTCGGAATCCTGCTCCATTCGGGAGCAGATCGTCAACGTGATGCCCTTTGATGCCGGTCCTCCGGGAGCATTCATCCCAAATCCCGTCAGGGTGCCCGTAGGGGGCGCAGTCGTTTTTGTCCTTAATGTCGAACAGTTCAACCGTTTCTGAACTCGAAGCCTTAGTTGGGCTTGATTCCGCCAAGCGGCTGGTGAGCAGATTGTCCGTAAACGGCGATCTCGTTCACGCCGTGCTGTTCTATGGAGTCGAGGGCACTGGAAAGCGCTCACTCTCGCGCATTCTCGCCAAGGCTTGGATGTGTTTGGAACCAACCACATACGGAGCCTGCGGCAAGTGTCGTTCTTGCCATTCGTTCGCCAATGGCAACGCCGTCGACTTCTTCCGAATCGTGCCCAAACCGCCGAGCCAGATCATCAAGCAAGGTGCGATCGTGCCTCCAAAAGTCAGGGCTCACGAAGAACCCGAAGGCTCGCTTCAAGAGTTCTTGCGAACGCCACCGATGCTAAGTCTGCGTAAGGTTGGCCTGATAGAATCGGCCGACCGGATGAACCCTGACGCTGCCAACGCCTTTCTGAAAACGCTGGAGGAGCCACCAGACTTCGCGAAGCTGATCCTGACGACCGATACGATCGGCAGCATGGCCCCGACGGTTCTCTCGCGTTGCGTAACGATCAAGTGTGAGTTCGCGAAGGATACAACTACCGAAGATTTGACTCATGGTCTGATGGCAGCCGAACATGGGGGACCGGGGCGAGTTCGGCTGGTTCTGGAGAATTCTGAATGGTATGAAAGCATGCGCCAATTCGCGCTGGGGCTTTCAGAGCGACGGCTAAGCGACGCTTTGAAGGCGAGCGAGGAGTTCCGAGCGATTTGTGAAGCCCGGGAGGACCGTTTCAACGAAACGCGACGGGCGGCAAATGCCGAAGGCTTGCGGGTTTTGGCCAATCTTCTCGAGAGCCACAGCATCATGTCTGTACGTTTGCAGCCCGTCGTCGAGGCCCATCGGCGGATCCTTGGCAATGGGGCTTTTGGCGGAGTTCTAGACTCACTCTTCGCTCAATTATTGGCTTGAGAAACCATTCCATTGGCCGCTGCGTCAATTGCCGCGACGATCTCGACAAATGGTTTGAGGCTTTGTTGCCTGACATCACATGAATAAGGTGAAAGAACTGGGAACTTGGCTAAGCACCATCTGCGTACAGCGGGGAGAGGTCGACGGAAAACGTCCTATGTTGCTCGCCATCTCAAAAACCAGAACAGACATCACCGGACCCAGTCGGGCCAACTTCGAGGGCCTCGTTCAGAAGACGCACAAGCAGGCGTACGGCTTGGCTTATCGCTTGACTGGAAACGCCGCGGAGGCTGAAGACTTGGTCCAAGAGTCGTACCTTCGTGCCTATCGGTTCTTCCACCGCTACGATCCGGCTTTGCCCTTTACGAGTTGGCTCTACCGAATCATGACGAACGCCCACGTCGACGGCGTGCGGCGAAAGGGCCGCATTCGAACCACCAGCTTAGACCAGGCGGGTTCGGACGGGGCAACGGTTTGGGAAATTGCGGACGGACAGGCGACGCCCGACCGCGAAATGTTGAACCACGCTTTAGATGAATCGATTCAAACTGCGTTAAAATCAATGACGCCGGAATTCCGAACGGCGGTGTTACTCGCGGACGTAGAAGGCATGGCTTACGATGAGATTGCAGAAGTGATGAAGACGTCGGTGGGAACAGTGAGGTCAAGAATTCACCGAGGACGCCGTCAGCTTCGCAGCTATTTGGTTCGACACTCACCGCAGGCCTACAAGGAGTTGAATGATGAATTGTAGAGGCGTTCAACAATCTTTGTCCGCATACATCGATCAAGAGTTGCCGGGCAGCGAAATGCTCCGGATCAGAGCCCATGTGACTCGATGCCCATTGTGTATGCGAGAAGAAGAGGCCTTGCGCGCCCTCAAGCACATGTTGTCGAACACCCCCGGCGTTGAACCCCCTTCAGGATTTGAACAGCGCTTAATGACTTGCATTCAGGCCGAGCAAGCCGTACGTGTACGCTCGGTGGCAATAGGTCTTCCAATCTTGATTTGCGTTTCGCTTGCTGCGGCGGGCTTGGCTTTCGTCGCACTTCCGCTTTCACAGCGCTCCGTTGCCAAGGCGGAAACGATCAAGCAAGCCAAGAAGAGCGATGTCGCTTGGGACATCCAACTTGATCAAGCCTCTTTTTCGGGCAGCGACCCGCTCAGGGGGGGCAGGGCAATTCTGGCCAGTGATGATGAGCGTCGCTAAACGAGTGGGCGTCGCTCTTCTGGCTGGAATGTTGTGTTCCGTCGCAAATGCGAAGATTTGGGATGAGCGTGCCAAACAGCTGCTGCTGAAGAGTCTCCAACATGCTTACGACGTCAATGTCCAAGCGATCGTCGTTCAGTATTGCCCCGACACAGAATCCTATCAGCAGCTCAAGCTTGAGCAGACGAGAACTGGCCGCTCACGCTATACGATCCTGACACCCCTTCGGGACCAGGGGGTTGAGTCGGTAGATGACGGTACAAGGGCGGTCACCTATCTGCCCGACAACAAGCTCGTTCTTGTTCAGGCGTCGACGCGCAATCAAGGCGAAGACTGCAAGGAACGGATTGCCAGGGCGGAAAAAAATTACCGCCTTTCTTGGGAGGAGTCACCCGACATCGCCGGGCGGCCCGTGGTCTGCATAACCGCGACCCCGAAGGCTGGTCCCCTGGAAGAACGTAGGTTTTACATCGACACAGAGACGGCATATCTCCTGCGCTGCGAGACGGTTACAAAAGGTGGCACCCCGCAGGTGAAGTACGACACAAAGTGTGTGGTTTACCCAGAAGAAATGGCGGAGCCCAAAGTTGCGATATCCGCCTTTGGGGCTAAGACGGTCAAGTACGAGAGCCAAGTGAAGCTTTCGAAAGCTATATCGAACTCCCAACTTGGATTTGATCCCATCATCCCAACTCAGTTGCCTTACGGCTTTGCGGTGATGACAAGTCAGGTGACCAGTTCAAAGAGCTGGAAGGCAGCCGTGGTTCGGATCACGGACGGGTTGGTCATGGGTGCGGTATATCAGTGGAAGCCGGAACCAGAAAGCCGTGAACCAGCTCTAACTCCAGACCGTTCTTCGATAAGAAGTCATGGATTGAGCCTGCTTATGGTTGCCGACATTCCCAGAAACGCTCGCGAGCGGATCCTTCAATCGTTCGCTGAATCGGGTGCCCACGCAAGTCTTCACCTCCCGGACGTCGATTGGGAACCAAATTACAGCACCGTCGTGTTGCACAACCTAGGCGGCCTGCGATCGACTGCTCGATTCGGGCCGGTTTCAACAGACTGATTGAACTCTTTGTTGCCTGGCAACGTTATTAGAGACATAGCCTATGAACCCAAGAACCTTTAGATCATCCAGCTTTTGGACTCTCTGTGCCGGTATCGTCATCGGCTCGGTATGTATGGCATCGTTGGTGGGCGGAACGCGCTCCAATGCGGCCCAAGCACAGGTTTTGCCGCAAGCGAGGACCATCTCGACCATCTCGGCGGATTCGGCCTCCGCGCTGCACGCGCTTGATAAGTCCTTTGCGAATCTCGCGGAATTTGCGAGCCCGGCCGTCGTGCAAATCCGTTCTGAAAGCAAGAGCGGCACCGACGTGATGGGGCGTATGATGATGCCCATGGGCGGCGAAGGATCCGGCGTGATCATTCGCCCGGACGGTTACATTGTCACCAACGACCACGTGGTGGGCGGTTTCGACAAGGTGCAGGTCTATCTGCAGGATGGACGTCACTTCCCCGGCACGGTCATGCGCGCGGAAGAGAACGACATCGCTGTAGTCAAGATCGAAGCGAAGGACCTCCCTACGTTGGCGTTTGCAGACAGTGCGACGGTTAAGCCCGGTGAGTTCTCCATTGCCATCGGAAGTCCATTCGGTTTTGAAAACAGTGTGACGGTCGGGCACATCAGCGCCCTGGGGCGATCGAATTTCATTCGGGATGGCCGCAGCGGTGGGCGCGCCTACACGGACCTTATTCAAACGGATACGCCCATCAACATGGGCAATTCCGGCGGGCCCCTGCTCAACATTGACGGACAGATCATTGGCATCAACACATCAATCTATTCACAATCTGGTGGCAGTAACGGTATTGGCTTTGCCATTCCCAGCAACCAAGCGCGGTTGATGGCGGAGATGCTGATCGAGCACAAGAAGATCGTTCGAGGCGCTCTGGGCCTTGTCCCTGAAGATCTCAAGGAGTTCCAAAAGAAGGACCTCGCAATTGACGGCGGCGCCTATGTCGCGAAGGTCCCCAGCAATGGCCCTGCCGCTGCAGGGGGGATCAAAGAGGGGGACGTGATCGTCCGTGTCGGCAAATATCCGATCAAGGCTCAGATCGACGTCCGTAACGCCATGCTTCAGTATCCACCGCAATCCAAAGTGGAGATCGAGTATATACGCGACGGCAAGCATCACACAGCGGAAGTGACTCTCATTGATGCTAAGACACTTCAGAAGCTGACCGCCCAGCCAAACAGCGGGGACGGCTTTGATGTCCCCAAAGGCGACGGCATGCCGGATCTGAAAGACTTTGACGCACCCGTGCCGCGCCGAGCGCCAGACGTTGAGGCACCTCGCGGAGGCAAGGCTAAGTTGGGCGTGAGTGTCGTCACGCTCGACGACAAAGCGCGGACTCAATTCAACGTTCCGAGGGACATCAAGGGTGCGGTGGTAGTGGCCGTTCAGCCAGGATCCATTGCGGACCGAGCCTTGGATATGCAGGCAGGCGACGTGATCATGAAGGTGGGCAGTATGCGCATCGAAACCGCAGAGCAACTTGCCGAGGCTATGAAGGGTGTCAAATCAGGAGACAAGCGAACGATCACTTTTGGACGCTACTCGGACGACGCCAAGGCAGTCATGACCACGGACGTGATCTTCAAGTAGATCGGAGTCGAATGGCAACCTCTTATCGTGGGGGTTGCCATTCAAAACGCCACCCGTCTTGAGACAAATAAAAATCGGGTGCTGGTTTGACCAGCACCCGATTGATCTTATTGGCAGCCTTGGTTACTTGCCGCCTTTGCATCGCGGGCAAGTGGTGGCCGAAAGCTCAATCTTGATCCCTGCAAGTGCGAAACCGCCGTTCTTGGCCTGTTCTTGGATCGCTTGGGCGACGCCTGCAGGCATCTGCATTTCCTGAACGGTCTCGCATCGTTCGCAGACAATGACTTCTGACTGTCTGCTGTGGCAGTCCGTCGTTCGGCAAGGAAAATAGCCGTCCACCACACCCACGTGATGGATCAAGCCGACCTCTTGAAGGGTCGACAAAATTCGATAAACGCTCACCACGTCAATTTTGCCGCCCGCATTGATGATCTTTTCGTGGATGGCGTATGCGCTGAGAGCCCGCTGAGTGTCTCCAAGTGCGCGAATGACTTGCACACGTGGCATCGTGATTCGATATCCGTTTGCACGGAGCTCGGTAAGGGAGTGTTCTTCGTAAAGTCTTGCTTCCTCAATTGAGGCGTATTCGGCCATCGCTTGAGAATCGCGGGTTCGTCTTTCTTTCATGGTAAGTACATCTAAAGACGCCTGCATAGAGCACATATGTTCAGTTAGCAGGCGGATGTTTTTGATTGTTGCACATTCCCTGCGCACATGGCGTGAACAAAGATTGCATTTTCTCAGGCGATTTTAGGTTCATATGAACTCGACATTGTGTTATGATCAATTCGGAAATATATCCAGGATGTCCGGACGGAGAAACCGCCGGGCTTGGAGGAGGACGAATGCAGTTCTATAACCTAAAGACTCGCTCTCACGTTGACGTTCCGGAAGGGGACGTGCGAAAGATGAAGATGACTCGCAAGACCAAGTCCGGCGAGCAGGTTCGTTACGCTCTAACGGCAACGTACCAAGGCAGCAAGCTTTTCAAGTTCGTTAACGAGGCCACATACAAGTCCTCGAGCGCGAAAGAAGCCTAAGCGACCGCCCGAAGAGGGCAAGCGAAGGGGCTCACGTGAGATTCACGTGAGCCTTTTTCCATATCCGGATCCGTGGTCCACTTCAATCTGATCGAACCTGCTCTTACCCACCTTAAACGGTGAACCCTGGCACTCCATGCGCGTCAATCCAGCCATGGCCTTCGAAACCGATCGAGAAAAGGGCGCCCACATACTGAGGCGATTTGGCTTAGGCGCCAGCGAAGCCGAGTTGGATTTCTATTTGCGTGACGGGTTGAAGGGCGCCATCAACCGCCTTGTCGACTACGAATCCATCGACGAAGGATTCGATTTGGACATCGATACCCTCGTTAACGATAAGAACAAAGTCGGGATGCCTGGAATCGTTGGCTGGTGGGTGCTGCGACTTTTACAGACTCGAAGGCCCTTACAAGAGAAGATGACACTTTTTTGGCATGACCACTTCGCGACAAGCGCGGACAAGGTCAAAGCACCAATGAGCATGTTCAAGCAGAACGAGATTTTGCGTCGGAATGCGGTGGGCAACTTCAAAACGATGCTTTCGGAAGTCAGCAAGGATCCGGCGATGATCGTTTGGCTGGACAACGAATACAATGTGCGTGGCAAGCCCAATGAGAATTTCGCCCGAGAGGTGATGGAGCTGTTCACCCTGGGGATTGGTCATTACACCGAAAGGGACATTCAGGAATCTGCGCGGGCGTATACCGGCTGGAGCCTCCAACGGCCCCAACTGAAAAGCGAAACGGATCCCAAGAAACTTGCGCCCGAATTCGTGTTCCGCGCGCGCCTGCATGACGACGGCGAGAAGACCTTCTTTGGGCAAGAGGGCGCCTTCGATGGTGACGACATTTTGGCAATGCTTTGCCGAATGCCAAGAACGGCGGAATACATCACCCATAAGGTGTGGGAATTTTTTGCTTATCGAGACCCGGAGCCGGAGTTGATACGCCGAGTCGCAACCGAATTCCATCAGGCCGGTTTGGATACCAAAACCTTTTTACGGACGAGTAAGAAACCGC
>CAZUCK010000038.1:0-24761 GCA_964619505.1 uncultured Fimbriimonas sp.
TTGAGCGTCGCTGGTCGGGTGGTAACCGGCCGTTTTGGTTGGAAGTGTGAGGATGTACTCGCTCTTTCCCGGCATTCGACAGTCATACCGCATTCGGACACGGCCCTCTCCACAAAATCGCGGCGATCGGCCGGCATTCATGGCTGCTACGAAATCCCCAAAATATGGTCTGGAGTCCCAAGGACCCGGAGCCGCCTCAGGGTGGTATTGGATGCTGGAAGCATTGAGGTCGGACACCTTGATACCTTCCACCGTGCCGTCATTCAGGTTGAGCTGCGTAACCTCCGCCCCTGTTCCGTGGAGAGATTCTGGACTGACCGCGTACCCGTGATTTTGAGACGTGATCGTTATCTTCCCAGATGCCAAGTCCTTGACAGGGTGATTGGATCCGCGGTGCCCAAATTTGAGCTTGAATGTTTGCCCACCGACCGCTTGACACAACAATTGGTTTCCGAGACAGATGCCGAACACCGGCTTCTTGCCGAGAACGCCTTTGACTGTCTCCACGACGGGTTGCAACCGAGCGGGATCTCCGGGACCTGGTGAAAGCAGTATTCCGTCCGGATTCCATGCCAGCACCTCCTCAGACGTGGTCGTCGCCGGCAGAACGATTGGGCGACATCCGGCCACCCAAAACCTGCGCAAAATGTTGTATTTCAACCCGCAATCGATGACGACCAACCTGACACGCCCCTCGTCATCCGGGACTTCGATCGACTCACGCCCCGATCGGCCCCACTTGTAGGGTGCCCTTGTCGTCACGCGATAGACGAAATCCGTGTCGTCGTATCTTGCCGCCTTCGCCAAATGAGCCTTACCCGCGTCCACGTCATCCGCGATGACACCCATTGCTACACCGCCGGACCGAATATGCTTGGTGAGAGCGCGCGTATCGAGCCCTTGGATTCCCACTAGGCCGCGCTCCACCATCAACTGGTGAAGTGATTTACTTGACCGCCAGTTGGAGGGCGTTTCGCAAGCTTCTTTGACGATCAGACCGCTTGGTTGGAGCCGATCCGATTCGAAATCGTCGTCATTGATTCCGTAATTGCCAATGAGAGGATACGTCAGGAGAACGAGCTGTCCCGCATAGCTGGGGTCCGTGAGAATCTCTTGATAACCGGTCATTCCGGTGTTGAAAACGACTTCGCCGATCGTTTCGCCGTCGGCCCCCAACGGCCAACCCTCAAAAACCGTTCCATCGTCGAGGACCAGAAATCGCTTCAATCTGAGCGGAGAGAATACCGAATATTGGCTTCTAGAAGCTCGTGTCGCGTACAACCGACTAGCCGGCAAGCTAGACCGTCAAACCGGCAAGAATCGTCGAGGCAAGGTCCCCCGTGGGTACGGATTTCTCTTCCAATGCTCGCTCGTCAAACGGCATGCTGTGGGCGCCAAAAACGCCCGTTTCAAAGACTAAGCCCAAGCCCCCGCGATCTTCGGGAACCAAAAAGAGAATTCTCGTAGATTCTTTCAACGCCATTTCGAAGAGCGGTCGCAACAGCTTTTCGTCGATCTCTTTCGCCAGCCAATGCACTTCCTCTGGTCGGTCCCGTTTGACAAGCTCGGATGCCGATTCTATGCAGCAAATACCTACGGCCTCCGATGCTAACTTCGCGGAGTGTGACTCTAGGCGGACGTTGACCCCTCTTCCAAAACTGCGCCAATCACCATGCCGGTAGCCTGCGAGGCGGGCGAGCCCGGCAAGTCGAAGGCTCCCACTCGTAACTTCGACAGGCTCACCGCGCTCCAACGCAAGGTTGGGTACTGGTCCCCTCACGCCATGGCCCCACGGCCATAAGAGGTTGATCGGCGGTAAACCTTCATCCAGTCGCCGTTCGTTCAGAGGCAGCTCAGAGAGCAGGTTCGTTGAATCATCAATGAAACGTCGTAGTTGTGACTCAGCGTCACCTTCGGGCAACCGACCTTTGACTAGCATTCCGGAGACACTTGCAGACGAGATCGTTTCAAGGTCTCCGAGACCCTCCCAGACGAGGCCATGATCTCGATCAAAGCCTTCCACAAGGGTCAGGGATTTCGTATTGAGGCGACTGCTCTGTTCAAAAATCGTTCTTTGATCAGCGAAATCGATTTCAAAGTCAATTTCAGAAGCGATGCCGTCCGAATAGCTCATCGGTGTGAGATGGAAGTGAGTCGAGCGAGGAGGGGGGTCAACTCCCAAAGCTGCGACGGTGAGGGGTCCCTGGTTCAGCTGGCCCTGCTTGGGCTCCATCCCCAACAACAAGGCTTCCGGCGTTTGAATCAGGGGCGGTTCACACAACTTAACGACACGGCCAAGCTCGGCCATCGCCTGCACCGTGTCCAACTTCTGCCTCAAAGATCCGTAGGCGAGCAAGTCAGGGACAATGATGACGATCCGACGCATGGGTTGATTATGGAATCGACTCCAGGAATGGACAGCCTGATGCGCTCTCGGACGTGGAAATCGTCCGTGATGAACTTCGTTCAGAACTGCCGTGGCTGAATTTCAATCGTCCAGGAGCTTTGGCTGTGAAGTGCCGACTGCAGCCATCTGTCCCACATCCGGTGGCGAGTCAAACGCGTGCTTGCTCATTTCAAGGGGCACTTTAAGCGGATAGTCACCGTTGAAGCAAGCCAGGCAGAAGCCGTCTTGACCGTTGCCACCCGCTTTTACCGCTCCTTCCACAGAAAGGAATCCGAGCGAGGTTGCGTCAACGTACTCGCAAAGCTGGTCGACCGTCATTCGAGCGGCGGCCAGTTCTCCTTTGCTCGCCATATCGATGCCGTAGAAACACGGGAACTTGATCGGCGGTGCGGTAATCCGCACGTGCACCTCTTTCGCTCCCGCATCCATAAGCAGCTTGACGATCTTCTTGGTTGTCGTGCCCCTTACAATCGAATCGTCGACGAGAACCAAGCGCTTGCCCGCGATGTGTTCCTCAAGGGGGGTCAATTTCATTTTCACGCCAAGTTCCCGCATCTTCTGGTCGGGCGAAATGAAGGTCCTGTGAATATAGCGGCTCTTAATCATCCCCTCTCGGTAGGGAATTCCGCTGATCTTGCTGAAACCCAATGCTGCGGGTATACCGCTGTCTGGAACCGGGACAACGATGTCGGCGTCCGCTGGGTGCTCCCGTGCCAATTCGGCGCCCATGCGTTCACGCGCCGTGTAGAGCAGCTGGCCGTACATGCGGCTGTCCGGTCTGGCGAAGTAGATAAATTCGAACAGGCACATTGCCTTCTTGGTGGCGGGTACGCCCTGCACGAACCGCATTCCGTCCTTGTCGATGATCACCATCTCGCCAGGAGCCAACTCATGGCTTGGGGTCGCACCTACCGGTCCAAAAGAGCACGTCTCGCTTGCCACGTAGAATCCGTCGTCCCCCAGACGGCCCGCCGTCAAGGGCCTTACCCCCAAGGGATCGCGAAATCCGATGACGCACTTTGGCATCAGCACGGTGACGCTGTACGCACCTTTGACCCGCTGCATGACCTGGCGCACGGCTTCCTCCGGTCCCTTCGACATGTTATAAGCTAGAATCCGGGCCAATATCTCGCTGTCGCTGGTGGTCTCAAAACGCTCGCCTTCCCTTTCCATCTCCTCTCGAAGTTCGCGCGCATTGATCAAATTGCCGTTGTGGGCGACCGCGATCTCGCCAACGAGGCTTTGGCAAAAGAGCGGTTGTGCGTTTCGTAACGCGCTTGCACCCATCGTGCTGTAACGGTTGTGACCCACGGCCATGTGACCGGGCAACTGGTCAAGAACCTCTTCGTCAAAGACGTTGGCGACGAGGCCCATGTCCTTATGCATTCGAACCCGGTTGCCGTCACTCACCGCGATTCCGGCGGATTCCTGACCTCGATGTTGAAGGGCGAAAAGGCCGAAGAACGCCACTCTCGCGGCGTCCTGATCTGGGGAGAAAACACCTAAGACGCCGCATTCTTCCTTCGGCCGGTCCTCCAGATCGGATTCGAACATGTTCCTAAGTATAGCGGAGAGTGAGCTCCTGGAAGCCAACCGAGTAATCCGTTTTAAGGCTAATATGAACCTAGAAAGGCACTGCAGGTTCTGCAATTTTATTAACGAACTTCTCGACACTTAACCACTAAGCGCCTTGTCAAGCGGCACCGTCACATTCCTAATGACTGACATCGTCGGCAGCACATCCTTGTGGGAAGCCTATCCTGTCGAGATGAAAGTCGCTTTGGAACGGCACGAAGAGATCATTCTCAAACCGTATCGGCCCGGAAAAACGACTGAAGGGTGCCCCTTGGGGACACCCTTCTTCAATCAATTCGTTTTGGCTTAAAGACCGTAATTCGCCTTCTTCGTCCATGCCTTGGGAAGCGGCTTCAAACCACAGGCGACTGCCGCAAAGTCGGCGCTTTTGATCACCGAGGTGGCAACCTTCAATTTAACGGTGCCGTGAGGCGTTTGCACCCTGACCACTTGGAGGTTCGGAGACTGAACCCTATTCTTCTTAGGCGCCTTGTATTTCCAGCCCTGAGAGTGCGTGTTGCGAATATGCTTCGCATTGTTGCCTTTCTTTCCGCTTACCTGACAGATCTTAGCCATAGCTGATTCCAACGCCTACGTTGGCGCAAGGACAGATGATACTCGGTTTCCACGGCGGTAAGCAACAGACCCTCATCATTCGAATTTCGGAACAGCACGACGCCTCTATGCAACGCGTAAGGCAGAGCACGCAACCTCTCTAGATCGGGAACACGTGATCGGCCAACGCGAACCCAAAGACACCGATGGAAACAAACCCATTGAGCGTAAAAAACGCCAGGTTTACTCGGCTAAGGTCATCCGGGGTCACCAAACTTTGTTCGTAAAGGAGAAGGGCCGCCGCAAAGACCACGCCGCCATAAAAGATCGGGCCAGCGTGGACCATGCGGCCCCCAGCCGTCAGTAAACCAACCGCAAGCACGTGGCTAAATCTGCTGACTAGCAAGGCATTCTTCTTGCCGATAGTTTCCGGCAATGACCTCAGCTTGTTCTCTCGGTCAAAGTCAACGTCTTGCAGTGCGTAAATGATGTCAAATCCCGCCGTCCAAAAAAGCACCGCACCCACGATCGGCAGGATGGCAGGCGACAATTGACCCGTTGAAGCGATCCAGGCAGCGGCAGGTGCAATCCCCAACGAAAGGCCCAGGATGAAGTGACACATCGGCGTGAATCGCTTGGTCAGGGAATAGGTTAAGGTGACTCCTAAAGCCACCGGGCTCAACAGCAAAGCGAGCGGGTTCAGCATGCCGGCGGACAAAAAGAAAAGCCCACAACTTGCGTAAAAGAAGATGTTCACTTGACGCAGATGTAGCAAACCGGCCGGAATCGCGCGCACGCTCGTCCTCGGATTCAGCGCGTCAAAGTGGCGATCGGAAATGCGATTGAAAGCCATGGCCGCACTGCGGCACGAAACCATGGCGACGACAATCCAGCCAAAGGTTCGCCAGCCCGGCCAGCCGCCAGCCCACATCATCCCAATCATCGCAAACGGCAACGCAAAGATTGAGTGTTCGAACTTGATCATCTCAAGGTACACACGCAGTGAGCGTATGCCTCGAACCGCCGTTGCCATGCTCGGCAGTTTACTGACTCCCCCTCCCTTTGACACTCCTCAGTCAAAGAAAAGGCCCCGCCCGGGGGCCCACTCCTAAGCGGCGCGTTCGTTTGGTCAACCGAACGCGACAGTCAAGTCTTTTTTCAACATCGCTCTTGCCCTGAACAGCCAACTCTTGATCGTTCCCTCAGGCTTATTCAGTTCCAGGGCTATCTCATTGACATCCATGTGCTTAAAGTGGCGCATGAAGATGATGCGACGATAGTTCTCCGGCAACCTTCCCACCGCGGCAATCACTTCGCTCCGCTCCATGCTCTCTTCCGCTTCCTCGTCGATGGCTTCTCCGCTCGCCAACGAGTACTCATGTGCGTCCAGCGAGTCTCCTTCCCTTCTCCGGTTTCGGACCGCGTCGACACAGCAGTTGCTGCAGATGCGGCACAACCAGGGTCGTAGCGGCCGATCAGGATCGAAATCCTTGATTGCTCGAAGGGCTTTGAGCAACGTCTCCTGCACAACGTCGTTCGCGTCGTCTGCATTTCGAAGCATCCGCATCGCGAGGCTCCTGAGCGCAGGCCGATGCAAATCCACCAACAACTCAAAGGCAACGGGTTCGCCCAGCTTGGCACGCTGGATAAGATGAGATTCCCAAGAAGTGATTCTATTTTGTTTCATATGCGGCCCCCATTTGTGGACCGAATGAATTGTAGATTGTTTGAGTGAAATAGTCAATGCTCCTTTGATATTCTTAGGTACATGGTCCTAATATCTTAATATTTCTTAGGATGCCCCCCGTACGGTATCAGTCGCGCATTCCCTTTGCTTTGCGTGCACGAAGACCCACCTGCTCGCTTAACCTCAACTGAATGGTGCCAGGCGGCCTCCGAGCGGTACCCTCTAACCAATGCCCACAACCGAAACCCTTGTGCTTGAGGCCCTCAAGTCCGTTCAAGACCCCGATCTCCACCGTGACATCGTCACATTAGGTTTCGTGAAAGATGTTCGCATCGAGGAGCACCGAGTCAGCTTCACAATCGAGTTGACGACACCCGCGTGCCCCGTGCGTGAACTATTGAAAAGTCAAGCTGAGGAAGCGGTGGCTCTCCTTGACGGCGTCGAGGAAGTCGTCGTGACGATGACCCCGCGTGTCCGAAATCGCCCCGCCGCTCCAGAAGATCTCATTCCTGGAGTAAGACACTGCATCGCCATCGCGTCGGGTAAAGGTGGCGTCGGAAAGAGCACGGTGACTGTGAACCTGGCCATTGCCCTCGCACAAGCCGGTGCAAGGGTGGGTTTGATGGACGCAGACGTCTATGGGCCGAGCATTCCCATGATGATGGGATGCGCCGAAGAACGGCCCTTCACTAAAGATGCGAAGATCATGCCCATCGAACGATACGGGCTCAAAATGATGTCGCTTGGCTTCTTGCTCGAAGAGGGGCAGGCGGTGTTGTGGCGCGGACCGATGGTTGCCGGAACGGTGAAACAGCTCCTGCAAGATGTAGATTGGGGCGAGTTGGATTACCTCCTCGTCGATCTCCCACCCGGTACCGGTGACGCACCGATGTCCCTGGCTCAACTTGCGCCTTTGACCGGGGTTGTCATCGTCACGACTCCCCACCATGTCGCCGCAAATATCGCTGGAAAATCGGTCCAACTATTCCGCCGACTGAACGCACCAATCATGGGTGTCGTTGAGAACATGGCGGGTTTCGTGTGCCCGAATTGCCAGACTGTCACACAAATCTTCGCCGGATTGACGGGCCAAGAGCTTGCCGGACAATTGGGAGTTCCCTACCTAGGCTCAATCCCACTCGATCCGACCGTAAGCAAATCGGGGGATGAGGGCACGCCGGCCATGATCGCACACCCTGAACGGCCGCAGTCCGAGGCTTTCAAGTTCATCGCCGGCAAACTGGCTCAACAAGCATCCATTGCCGCACTGGGCTCCGAAGCAGCGCCGGTCGGATAAGCGGCTGGATCAAGAGGTAACCTTCCGGACCTAAAATGGACGAATTCAGCCTCGATCGTCCCGAACTTACCGGCTCGCTCATTTCGATGGAGTTTGGGAGCGGGGGCCGAATCCAACAGATTTGGGCGTCAGACCCCAACCAACCTGAGCAGGGTGAGGAATTCCAGTTCGTGCTGCCACCCTTGGCTTTCGGGGAGGAGTTCGCGGAAGACTACTACCCTGGCACCATCCTCCTTGGCGCGCGAACCAGCCCCGACGATCCCTGGATTCTAAGCAGAAACACGGATGCAACGCCCATTGGTGGCGAGGATGCAAATCCGTCCATCATCGAATTTCAGTACGATTTCGCTCTCCTCCCCGAGATTTCCGCCACGGGACGTTTCTATGAACAACCGGGACCCATCCCCGCCATCGTTTGGGACATTGAGCTTACGAACACCGGAAAAGGGGGCCTCGAAGTCGGGGAATTAGCTTTCCCCTTCGCCCTGAACAACCTTTACGACGGATTCCCAAAGACGGACTCCGGGGCGCGTGATCTTCTGAACGAACGAGCCTACATACACAAGTTCATCGGAGGGGCAGCCAGCTACATTTTCGCCCAGCGTATGACCGCCGAACCCCCTGGTCTGCTGATCGTTCCAGGCGAAGACACCGCATGGGAATTCTACAACCACGTCCCCGCCTCCCTGACGACGCCGTACCGCTGGGAAGGCATCCCAGTTGTCTATGTGCACTCACGTGCCGCACTTGAAAGGGAGAGCTGGAGTGAGTGGTTTAACGAACATACATCCAAAGTATTCGAACCTGGAGAGACCAAGCGATACCAAATCCGCTTCCTGCCCGGCGATCGCGACCGAGCCGACAACGTCCACCTGTCCCTTCAGATGTCTGGCCGACCTTGCATGAAGCTCATTCCAGGGGCCGTTGCGCCGGCCAATGTCGGCATCGCAGTCGAAGTTGCGGGTGCGACTCCCACGCAATTTACGACGGATGTCGAGGCCGAACTTGAAACGGATGCGGATGAGGAAGGGGGCTTCTGCTTCGTTAAGCCAGCCCAACCAGGAGCCGTAAAACTGACCTTCCAGGACACAAAGGATAGGATCAGCCACGGACATTTACTCTTCACAGAACCCATTGAAAACTTGATCAAACGTCGGGCCGAATGGATCGTGGAGCATCAGGTTTGCAAGGAAGAAGGAAATTTCAAAAACGCCTTCCTCCTAACGGATATCCAAACGGGCAACCAGTTCACGGACCCAGAGGAGTACGGATCGGGCTACGGCGTCACAAGCAGCCTCGCCGATGCCCTGTTCCTAGCCGAAAAGAACACGATCTATCCCGTTAAGAGCCAAATTCAGGCACTCGACGACTATATCAAAGACTTCTTGCGCGACGACCTTCAAAACCCAGTCGACGGATCGGTGGGAAGCAGCTTCGGCGACCATCGCTCCGTGGCTTTTAACCAAGCTCGGCCGGCACTTTACGGTTTGGTGGCGAACCTATATCACGCCATGTCCCGCGTCGCCGCCGGATACGGCGACACAATGTGGGACAGCGCCCGCTACCTCAAGGAAGCCGGTCGAACGGTGGAAGCTCTCTATCGCGGCGGATTCGCTCGCGGCATAAAATGGGCGGGAGTGCCCGGTATGCACGGCCTCCAAGCATTGCCATTTGAACTGAAAAATGAGGGTGCCGATGACGCCGCGCTCAATGCCGCCAGATCGATGGGGGAGCGTGCTTCTGAGCTCATTCGAAGGCGGGTTCCGTTCGCGACTGATTCGCTCTCGAGCACACAGGGATTTGAAGAGTCCTTTTACGCGTCTAGGGTGTTGCGCAACGACGAAGCGGAAGAATTCATCTTCCGATCGGCAAACGCCGCCCGATCACACGCCCCAAGCTGGTGGTGGTACGGCAGCGACAAAAGATTTTTGGACGATCAAGAGGCGCCCCACCCGGCGATGCTTGATAAGGGTGAAATGTGCCTGGGTCCGACCACCTCTGCAAACAGCCTGCTCTTCTTTGACGCTATGGACCGCGATTACACCAGCCTCCCCGAAAGCAGCATGAGACTCGCCTTCGGCGGAATGCTCGGTGTCTGGGCACTCTTGAGGGCCGATGGGGCGGCGGCGATGGGATTCTGCCCAGATTCCGCATCACGTCAGTTCGGAATTTCTTGGCTAACGGGCGACGTGGGCTTGGGTCTCTGGCACTACATGCGAAGCGTCGCAGCAACTGTCCTACCAAGCCGCAACGCCGGGGTCGCCACTTTTGGCTGCCATTTCGAAATCGAAACAGAGAAAGACGATGAGATCTTTGTCGTCCGGCCCTGGGACGGCGTTGGCCGTCGGGTCGTCATAAGACAAATCGGCCTGGACCTCGAAGCATCCGGTGTTAAAATCGAAGAGTTCCGATTTGACTCTCGCAAACGATTTGCCATCATCAAAGTGATGAATACGTCCGACAAAGATCATGGAGCGTCGATTAGAGTCAAGGGACTCTGGGGGGACCGTTTCCTTGTGGACGGCAAACCGGCACAAGCGGTCGACGGCGATTTGACGATAGGCGTGAATGTGAGCCCCGGTGACACGAAGAGTCTGAACATTAAGGTGGATGAATGAACGAAATTCCTATGTGGTGGTTGGTCCTTTCCGGTCTATTTTTTGCGCTCAACGTGGTGCTCTTCGCTGCGCTCGCCTACCTTGCACTAGAGTTCGCAAAATTCCAAAAGACTTTACAGCCAAAGATAACGGAACTCACCGAAAAGGTCAACTCTATTTCCAAGAACGTTGAAGAACTCTCTGCGCACGTAAAGAACACTGCCGGTTCTGCAAACATCATCGCACGAAGCGCCTCGCAACAATTCGAAAAGTACTCGCCGATCATCATGGGCGTGACCACTGCGCTGCGACTCTTCAAGGCATTTCAAGAGTTTCGGGGCTCCGGCACCAAGCCGGCGCCGGATCACCAGAAATCCGCCGACGGAAAAGGGAAGAAGCTGGCCAAGCGCTGAAAGTTAACCCAAATTGAGCCGGGCAGCAGAGGTACGCTTCCCTGACGTGGCTCAGCAAACCCTTGGTCGCACCAACCGAGACTTCCCGCCTATTTGGTTGCGACTTTGCGTGCCCAGAACTTCCTCGTCGATCGAAGAACTGGTGGATGCTGCTCTGGAAGCGGAAACAGTCCTCGATGTCTCCACTCAGCCCGCGCTCTGGGGCGGGCGCCTGCGACATTCCGATTCTATGCTGATGGCGTCTGGTGGCCTCGAAATCGAGGATGCCCACAACGACACGTTGGCGGCAAATTTAGTTCAAGCGTGCATTTTACAGACCTTAAGTGCTGTGGGTCACGAAAGCATTGAGTTCTACTTTCTTCGCGTTCGCAGGGCTCTGGAAGAATACCAAATCGCTGGCGCACTGGAGGCCCTGGAGTCCTCCAAACAAGAGGGGTGCATCAAGCATTTAGGGCTCCTGGCAGACGGCCCGGGGCTCGCCGTTAAGGCAACTTGGCAATTTCACGACGCCTTCGAGGTCATCCTCCTGAAAGCCGAGGAGCTTTCGATCCTCAGTGCCCTTGCGCACGAGCGGCGAGTCGGAATTGTGTTGGACGGGCCGTCGAGTCTTGTCGACGTCACAGCCCTCATCCCTGTTGAAAGCGCTGCCCAGGTTCGAGAAACTTCATTTCCCAGAGCGGTCACAAAATGAGCCCAGCTGATTTGGATCTTTTCTTGCGTTGGGCAACCGGTCTGGCTGGGTTGATTGCCTTGCTGAACCTCTTGCGCGTGAAGAAGAGAGGCGTTCGAGCCGTTCTGATGACATCGGCCGCTTTGGTTCTTGCTGTCGCCATGCAGTTGTACAGGGCGAATGTCGCTGCCCCCATCCTAGCGGTGGTGGGAGTCATAATCTTCTGCATTCTGGTCGCTGACGTCGCTATGAAGTCTGCTGCAAGCCACAAAACTCCGGGCGGTTCCAAATGAAAGTCGGGATCGTGGGCCTGGGCATGGCGGGGCTTCGTTCAGCCAGGCTCCTTGAGAAGGCTGGCGTCGAGGTGCACCTTTTTGAAGCCCGAGGAAGACCGGGTGGACGGCTGCACACAATCGATGAAGGCAATGGTGCCGTCTATGAAGCCGGCGGCGAATGGATTGACGCCGATCATCACCGGATGACGGCGCTCATGCGCGAATACGGGATGGACCCGGAACCCCGCGCCGCTTGGCCGGGCAAAGTCATTCACAAGGGCAAAGAGTCGACTGAGGCCCTCCTTTGGAACGATGCGCTGGAAGACGATCTGCGCGTCGAGGCAGCAGCCCGTGAGATGTGTAGAGAACTCGTCGAACCGCCATGGAAGAACACGCAGGGCAAAGAACTCGACGAGAGAACCCTTGATCAATTTCTTCGTGAGCAAACACAAAGTGAAAGGGGTTTATGGTGGGTGAGCGCAAAATATCGATCGGATGAGGGCGATGATCCCGATCGAATTGGATTGCTCGGGTGGCTCGCTGGCTATCTCCATTACTTGGATCGCGATGGTGACGTGATGAGCGCCTATCGAATCCCAGGCGGCTCGCGCGCTCTTTGCGAAAAAATGCTGCAATCCCTTCACGCAGAGGCTCATTTCGCAAAGGTATTGAAGAGGGTGAAGCAAACCGCGAGGGACGTCACCTTGGTCTTTGAAAACGGCCAAGAAACCTTCGACAGGGTGATTCTTACATTGCCACCGCCGGCCCTCGAGCGAGTCGTTTTCGAACCGGCCCTCACCGTTTTCAAGCGATGTGCCGTTGAAGCGTGTCGGATGAGTCGAGCCATCAAGATCTCTTGGGAATTCGAAGAAGCTTGGTGGCGGGAACAGGGTTGGGGTGGAAATATGAACTGCGACAGCCCGATCCAACAGACTTGGGATGGTTCACTCGGCTCCGCCGCAATCCTAACCGCCTACGTTTGCGGCCGTGAGGCAACAGAGTGGATACAACTTGGCGATCCAGTCAGGGCAGGCGTCTACGAGTTGGCCAGGCTCCACCCCGAAGCATCTCGATCATTCAAAAGAGGGTGGGTGCACGATTGGATCAGCGACCCGTACTCTCAAGGGGCGTTCTCTCAGTTGGCCCCCGGATACGTTTTGGAACACATGGAGCACATAGCGCCTCCGGAGGGCCGGATTCATTTTGCGGGTGAGCATACTGCCTTACACACAGGTTTCATAGAAGGTGCCGTGGAGAGCGCGGAACGAGTGACGCCTGAGGTCATCAATGCCTAGCTTGATCACAAACTTCACTTGGGCGCTCACCGGCGAGCCACAAGAAATGCTGGTTGACGGTGGCCGGGTCCTCTGGCGAGGTTCGAGTTACAGCGGTGAACGTCCTCCCAGCGTTCAAAATCTCGAAGGCAAACGTCTGCTGCCCTCGTTCATAGACGCGCACTGTCACATCTTACCGACCGGGTTGGATCTTCAAAAATTGAACTTAGCTTCCTGTGCGTCGCATGAGGAAGTCTTGGACGCCGTTAGGGGACGCCTAGGCGAACTGGATGATCACCAATGGCTCTTGGCCGTGGGTTACGACCAAACCCAGTTTCCGAACGGAGTTCATATCACAAGGGACCAACTTGATACCGTCTCTGCCTCGCAGCCGATCCTATTGCGTCATTTCAATGGCCACGCCGGAATCGCCAACTCGGCGGCTTTGACCGCCGCGGGAATCACCGATCATGAGGCGGACCCCTCTGGTGGCACGTTCGAGCGAGACGCTTCGGGCCGAATGACCGGAGTGCTGCTTGAGATGGCAAACGAAATCGTCGCTCACGCTGTTCCAACACCCACCCTGGACGAAATGGTGGATGGCATCCTTAAGGCTGGCGAAAGAATGTCAAGCCTTGGCATCGCATGCGCCAGCGACATGATGACTGGACGATTTCATCTGTTGCGCGAACTGGAGGCCTACCGGATCGCCGCGGAGAAGGGATGCAAGATTCGCACGAGACTCTACATCCAATGGGCAGAAATGTTCGGACCTAAAGCCGCGCCAACTCAAGTGATCAAAGACCTGATTTCCGAACTGAAACACGGGTCCTGCAGAGTAGCCGGGATTAAGATCTTCGCTGACGGGGCAATCGGTTCCGCCACGGCCGCAATTTACGGGAGCTACACCGGCCAATCAGCCCCTGGGCCCCGAATCAGCAAGCATGGCAAGGATGCGTCAGGATTTGCTCCGGAAGGTGTGGCAACGGCAGGGCAGTTGATTTACAAGCCTGAAAAGCTGGACGCGATGGTGAGGACAGCCCACGAAGCCGGCTATCAGCTCGCGATTCACTCTATCGGCGACTATGCGACCGATCTTGTGATGGATGCCTTTGAGGCCACGGGCGACCCTAGAAAACACCGAATCGAGCATGCGATGCTATTGAGCGATTTTCAGATCGAACGCATGGCGAAGCTTGGATGCTTTTGCACCATGCAGCCTGAATTCCTGATGCGATTTGCTCATTCCTATCGACGACAACTTGGACCCGAAATGATGGCGAGCCTCAAAAGGTGTCGCTCGGTCATTGACGCGGGCATACCTCTCAGCTTCAGTTCTGATCGGCCGATCGTGCCTGGAGACCCATGGGACGGGATTCGCACGGCCGTGAATCGCCCTGAAGGCTACGACCCATCGGAGAATGTCACCCTGACCGAAGCGTTGCTTGCCTATACGAAGGAGGGAGCACGTGCCAACTGCGACGAAAGTTGCATGGGCGAGTTGAAGGCAGGCCACTTCGCCGACTACCAACTATTGGACTGATCATCCTCGAGTCTCAGCGGTTGAACTGTGCCTGCTGCACGGACCTTTTACTTCCAGCCAAGGCAAGTTGGGAACCAACGTCATTCGCCTGGCGTCACTTGAATTGACGCATATCCTCCTTCCCTCCCAAGGTTGATTGCGGCAATGAATGCCACTTCAACCTCGACTGCCCCGCTAAAACAACGGGGCAGTCTTACTTTTTAAGAGTCGCGGGGCCAAAGGCTCCTCGAATATGATTCGTGCCATGTCACGCTCGGCTTCCAAAATCCAACAGGCACATTGGTGAGACCCGAGGACGAACTCCGCACGTTCGGCTTTCGACTTGCCTGTGATCCCCGAGAGTCTGGCTCCATGGCAGGAGATGTCAAGCAGTTGAGCCGTCATGCCGTCCAGAGTGGCCGGCCAATCTGAAACGTCGACCCGACGCTCGTTTCGGCGACGCTCCTTCTTAAACATCCTCTTGGGAGGCTCAATCGTAATTGTGCTCTCACCCACGACCGAGACTCGCGACCGAAAATGGCTGACTCCTCCCTGCCTAGGGAGTTCGACGACCACAACGTCGCCCAATCTTGGCGCTGCGCAACCGGATCGCTGAATGACGGGCCCAATTTCCCAACCAGACTCGGACCGTTCCAGAAGCGTTCCGCGAGCCATGCCACCTGGGAGGCGCAGCCTCAGCCTGGACCACGTAGGCGGTGTGAATCTGTTTCTGGCGGTCACTCTGTAACATGTGTAACCCAAAGCGGCGGAAACGAGGAGTAGTTGCGCTGCCTCTAGAATTTGTTCAGCCCAGTTGCTCACCATTTGCGTGTTCCTTGGCTTCCTCCCGATAAACTTCATCTGCCGCAGCAAGCTGTTTTAAGGCTTCGCCGAGATTGATTCGTGCATCGGTCAGCGCGTCATCCGTCGGTGTTTCCAGATAAGCGCTAAGGTCGCTCAAGGATTCAGCCAGCAATTTCAGTGCCAAAAGACGCCTCTCGTGCGACTTCGCATGGGTTTTCGGCGGATCGACGTGTTGTAACACCGACGCCAATGCCGTCACCCTTCGATTTTGGATGGCAACGCCTTCCAATACTCGCTTGTCCGGACTCGCAACCGCAGTTTGAAAGGATGACTTTATTTCCTCCGCTCCTAGATTCACGGCCTTGCCAATCACGAGAACGCAAAACGAATAACGGCCGACATCGGATGCGGGGTCGAGTGCTTTCGCGCCAATAAGGTCCGTTTCGGAACCTTCGCTGTCACCCGTGATCGCCTTGGCCAACGCTCTGTAGAGGCTCGTTTCTGGCGTCGGGGCTGACTTCATGGCGGCATCGAAATGCTCTATAGCGGCAGTTGTGTTCAACTGCCAGAGGGCCGCTTCCCCAAGCATTTCACGCGCAAGTCCGCCCTCGGGGTTTCGCGCCACCACCTCGTTCAAGTCCCTTTGTGCCTCCTCGGGCTTTCCGGCCGCCAACCATGCTTTGGCAGCCAGCATGAACATCTCAACATTGTTCGCGGAAACCTGACCAGCACGTCTCGCTTCCGCAGCAGCCAAGTCTGGCTTGCCTGCTCGCATAAGGGCAGAAACGAGATATCTTCTTCGGTCAAGGTCTTCAGGTTCCGCGTCAACGGCGTCTCGCAAAAGGCTAATCGCCACCCCATACTGGCTCGACTTCATATAGGATTCAGCGTCCGAAAACAGCTTCGTGTTGGCGATTGCTTGGTTGGGAACGATCGGAGCCTGCACGTCAGGGAGCTTTGGAGCTTGCCCTGGATCCGGATCGGGCGTCAAATGTATCGGGCTTGGATTGTACGGCTTCAAAGGATCCTGAGCCATTATCTCAGACCAGCTTCTTGCCAGCGACTTAACCGCACCGTCTCGGTCAAATTTGCCGCCAAGCAATGCACCGATCGATTTCTCGTCGCGCCAAATCTGCTTTGAGCCCCGATAGAGCTCGCAGATCGCCTTGAGCTGATCCCCGTCCCTCTTGGCGGTCACCACCAAGAGCAACTCAATCTTCAGCTTCTTTTGCACGCCTTGCACTTCCACTAAATTCGGATTGTCAGAAGGGCTCTTGATGAGTCCATCGTTCACCGCAGACCGAAAGATCGGATCTCCCAAACTCCACACGATCGGACTCACTCGCCCCGCCGAATAAAGCTCTTGGGCAATCGGATTTGAAACGTCTATTTGCGACAAAGGTGTTTCCGGCGGTTGCTCCTCCCGTGCTGGTTGCTGCGAGCGAGGGTTCCTTGTGGGTACTTGCTGAAGGGGAGTGGGGAGCAACCTTATCGCAGTACTCTGCACAATGAGCATTTCCGGAACGGCTGCTGCAAGAGCGCTGACCGCGAGAGCGCTGCAGACAAAGGTGAGACGGAATGCGTTCAACGCCTAGCTCCCCTGAAGGACCTTAACGGCCTGTTTGCAAGCGTCGAGCGCACTGCGGGCTCTCGTTGCGTTCCCCTTCCCGGAGCTGATGTTCGACTCAAGGGCCGTGATCGCCTTCTGGTAGGCACCAAGCGCGTCGCTGCGCCTCCCCAAATTCTCATAGCATTGCCCGAGCCTTTGGTTGACAGTGGATGCATCACCGCCGGACCGTAAGAGTCTCTCATAGGCTTTCGCAGCCGAGTCATAATGTCTCAACTGAAATTGGGCGCTGGCCGTGTGCGCCAGCACTTGCAGATTGTTCGTGTCTGCAACTTCTTGAGCTCCTCCCGTCACATGTTTGGGATTGGACACCTTGATTTCGATGACGCTTGAATCAAAAGTTTGAGGCTGCGCCGACGTACTTGCCAACGTTTCGGCGGGTTTTGGATCTGGGTCGACATTTTTCGGCGGTTGCTTATCCGGCACAACCTTGTCGGGCACGATTTCTATTTTGAAAGGCTGCGGATCCACTGGCGTGTTCGCCGTCGAAGGATCGATCGCCGGGAGTGCCCGACTCCCACTCGAAGGCACGTTTTGCACGGCCGCAGGAGAAGCTCGCTCCTGCGCTGGCACGGCAGCAACTGAATTGGCGACAGGTGTTTCGTCTGACGCTTTTGAGGGTGCCGCCGTGGACTGCGCTGCGGTCGTTGGGGTGTCCGGAAAATTGGTGGCAAACTGTTCAACCGGTTTGGAGACTGCAACGTCGGGAGCTGGACCATCGTCGCGCCTGTGGCTCATCATTGTCGCGGCAAGTGATCCAATGGCAAGCACAAACACGGCGGCCGCCGTCGCTCGGATAAGGGCCACTCGACGATTCGGCAATGCCCCGGGAATCTCCGCAGCGCCCATCGACAACATGTTCTGCATCTGATCCACCTTTATCCGATCTAGAGATGAATTCGGATTAATGTCCAGCACACGTCGGTAGCATTCGAGTGCCTCGGCGAATTGCATATTATATTCATGGCACATCGCTTTGAGGCTGATCGCTTCGGGTAACTCGGGGTCGGAAACGAGGGCATGCTCAGCGATGGCAGCTGCCTCCACAATGTTGCCCTCGTTGAACTTGACGAAGCCCTGCCCGACCGCCCGTCCAAGGAGAGATCGGGCTTCGCGTAAGTCGTCTGGCGACAAGGCGGTCCCGCAACGCTTGCAGAAAGCGCTGTCTAAGCTGTTCGTGGTCTGGCAGTGCTGGCAACAAATCATCGATGTGCCTGAATAAGAACCGGCCTGGAGTGTCATTGTACCAAAGCGATGGAAGCCGACCTACCTGAATGGACGCTACAAAGGGCCCATATAAGTTCAATCGCGAGGCCGTCTTCCCCGAAACGAGCTACAGAAGAAGTCCATACACTCATCTTTCATCGCCTCGAATTACTTTTCATGCGGGATCACAAGTATTCTTTTTCACATGCCTGAAGCCATCCTCGCCACTCCGCTTCATTCCGCTCACGTCAAAGCCGGGGGCCGGATGGTGCCGTTCGCAGGCTACGAAATGCCAGTGCAGTATGCCAGCGTCATCGCGGAGGCAAAGGCTGTGCGCGACGGTGTCGGCATGTTCGACGTCAGCCACATGGCGCGACTGCGGTTCACCGGCGACCGCGTGCTGGAATACCTTGAGCAGATCACCGCCAATGACATCGCAAAGCTGGAGGATCGCCGCGGCCAATATTCGTTGCTCCCCAACAAGAAGGGCGGTTGCGTGGATGACATTATCGTCTACCGAATGACGGAATCCGAATTCCGAATGGTTGTGAACGCCTCAAATCATGAAAAAGACGTTGCATGGATGAGGGCTGAAAACGCTTTCGATGTAACCATCGAAGACATGAGCGACGAATCGGCGATGATCGCAGTTCAGGGACCGAACGCCGTAGAGACCATCGCCCGGATGTCCACAAAGCCTGACGACATTCGCTCCGTACCCATGTTCGGTGTCGTCGAATGCGAGATCGCCGGTGTTTCCTGCTTTGCGCCTCGAACTGGGTACACGGGCGAAGACGGCTATGAACTGATTTGCGCCGAGGGTGACGCGGACAAGTTGTGGTACTCCCTGCTTGCGGAGGGCGTAGCACCTTGCGGCCTCGCAGCGCGAGACATTCTTCGTGTCGAAGCCGGCCTGCCACTCTATGGCCACGAATTGGAGGAGGACATCAACCCGATCGCGACGGGCCTCGGCTGGGTGATCAGCAAGTCCAAGAACTTCAACAGCTCAACCTTTTTTAGCGAAGCCCGTGAAAAAGGCACCCCCACGAAATTGCAAGGCATACGTCTTGAAAGCAAGCGCGTCGCCTCACCCGACATGCCGGTGTTCGTCGGCGGAAAAGAGGTCGGCAAAGTCTCCAGCGGCGTCTATTCCCCGCTCCTGGATGCTGGCATCGCCTTCGCCTGGATTGACTCCTCTATTCCCTTGGAAACCTCGTGTGAAATTGAAATTCGAGGGAAACGCGAAGCGGGAACCGTCGTCAACAAGCGCTTCTTCAAGCGCACGAAGTGAGGCGTCAAGCGCTGATGGGAGAAATCACGTATCACCGATCGTGCGAAGGCATCGATTGGAAAGCGTTTCGTGCCACCTTGATGGCCGACAACTTCCACAATGGACGAACGGCAGAGGAATATGAGCGATCGGCGCGCAACAGCCAGGCGAACTGCTTCGCTTTTGACGATCGACGGATCGTCGGCAACGCACGAATGCTCTCCGACGGAGTGTGCAACGCCTACATCGTTGATGTGTGGACTCACACCGAGTACCGACGCAAGGGTATCGCGTCAACGATGATGAGGCTCCTACTGCAAGATCTTGGTGGTCAGCATGTCTGCCTACTGACGGACGACCATCACCAGTTCTACGAGTCCCTTGGCTTCGAAGAACAACCCGTTGCAATGAGCCAAGTCATTGGCACATGGCTAAAGCGCTAGATCCCGATCGCTTCCAACCTTCAGGGCACGCACCCTAAGGACAGTCGCACTACCTGCCAACACTACTGATGTGCCGAGCTATTCGCTAGGCATACGGACCGATGGACCGGGCCGGCAGTAGCGAACGGAAGCGCGGAAGGAGCAAACCGACCGTGCCATTCATAGAAAACCTATTCTCGGGAAGACTTGCTAACCTGCAAACGGCAATGGACCGCACCACTCAGCGGCATTCGCTGATTGCAGATAACCTCGCCAACGTCAACACTCCCGGCTACAAGCGCAAGGACATCGACTTTAATGTCGTGCTTGACGCGAAAATGAACCCTTCAAAGGTTCTTCAACAGACGCTGCGCGACAAGCAGGCGCAAATCGCTTCCGATCAAACCAGTCTCCGTGTGGACGGCAATAACGTCGATATGGAGCGCGAAGTGATGTCTATGTCCGAGACCGAACTTCGGTTTGAAACTCTCACCGGTCTCACAGCCAGTTATTTCAGCGAACTCAAAAGTGTCATTCACGAGGGCAAATAGCGGGCCACTCAAACGTAACTCGGAACTTGAAAACTTCTCATGAGCCTCAACAACGTTCTTAGAATCAGCTCCTCGGGCCTCTCGGCAGAGCGCTTTCGGATGGATGTCATCTCGTCGAACATTGCGAACGCAAATACGATGAAGACAGGTGGCAAAGACCCGTACCGACGTCGCGACGTTTCCCTTCAAGGGAGCCCCGAAGGGGTCCAGATCACGGGCATCGTCGAAGATCAAAGGCCGTTCCGTCAAGTGGTTGACCGCGGGAACCCCAATGCGGACCCCACGACAGGAATCGTGACCTACAGCAACGTGGAGCCCGTTGAGGAGATGGTCAACATGCTTTCCGCAAGTCGAGCTTACGAAGCCAACATCGCCGCCTTCAATTCGGCCAAAGGCATGATCCGCGACGCCCTCCAAATTGGAAAGATTTAGAACCGTAACAACCTAACACAGCACACCTCAAACCATGAGTATCAGCGCCTTTAACGCGATCAAGAACCCTGCTCTGGAGCAGTTGACCAACACAACTACTCCAAGCGGGATTGTTGGCGCCAAAGGCGCTAAGGGGAGCGAAGATTTCGCAACGACGTTGATGGACGTCTTGAAGGAAGTAAATGGGGCACAGCAAAACGCTGCCGCCAAGCAAAACGCCTTCATGACGGGTCAACAGGTGGATTATCACGACTTGATGATCTCCGTGGAAAAAGCGAGCATCTCACTCCAGCTGACGATGGCCGTCCGGAACAAAATCCTGGACGCGTATTCCGAAATCAGCCATATGCAGATCTAGCCATCCCGGAAATCTCAGGCCTGATTCCCCTGTACGGTTAAGCACTTATGGGCGGAATATTGTTGCGAATCAAAAGTTGGTGGGACGGAGCCGATAGGACTCAACGTACCATTGCGACGGTGGGTGGTGGGTTTCTCGCCTTCCTGATCGTCGTCACTTACCTCTTTGCCTCCAAACCCCACATGGGACTCTTGGTGAGCGGGCTGAGCAGCTCCGAGCAAGGGACTGTCGTTCAGGAACTGCAGAAGCAAGGCGTTCCCTACGAAATGGACCTCAATGGGAACATCAGTGTGCCCAGCGACAAGATTCCAGAACTCCGCGCAAAACTCGTAATGGCTGGCAAAATGCCGGCTTCGGGCCACCTGTCGACAAACACAGAGCTTCAGGCCATGGGCTACCTCAATACTCCGCGGGTCGAAAAGGAGCGCTTAAAGTCCATCGCGGAAAACGAACTCTCCGAGAGCATCGGATCTCTGGACGGAGTTGAAACCGCCAGCGTGCACCTTGCCCTTGGCGACGATTCCCCTTTTGTCAACGAAAAGAAGCCGACCACCGCAAGCGTCACGGTGTTCGAAAGAGGTGGGACTTCCATCAGCAAGGAACAGGCGCGCGGCATCGCGATGTTGGTCGCAAGTTCTGTCCCAAATTTGGACCCGACGGGAGTCACCGTCTTGAACCGCAGGGGTGAGGCGCTGATTGATCCCTCTGACCAAACTTCTGGCAAGGGTCAAGTGATGACCAAGCTGGAGACGGAGCGACTTGAAGCAAAGAGACGAGAGCGGGAAATTCAGAGCAAACTGGACACCGCCTTCGGCCCAGGGGCAACCATTGCCACAGTCGATTTGGAAATCGATTTCAAAGGCGAAAAGTACGACATGACTCAGCGCACTCCGTCGCAACCGCTCATAACCGTCGAGAACACCGAGAAGATGACGGGCGGCGCAAGCGGTCCCAACACTTTCGGCGGTGGAACTGCGGGGGTCGGGGCAAACACGCCGGGAGCGCCCGCAGCCGTTGAGGGCAGAGGCACAAGTTCGTCGCAAGGATACGAGAATAAGTCCAAGCAGACGGAGTACGTCATGGACGAGAAAACGTCTCACGGCGAGGATCCAGCCGGAAAGCTGAAGAGCATGACGATCAGCGTCATGGCCGACAGCAAGAAGATCAAGGATCCCAAGCCCGTGGAAGACTTCGTCACCAATTACCTCGGGGCAAGAGCGAGCGACAAGAACTTTGTCGCAAAAGTGAGCCAAACCGATTTCGACACCACCGCCGCCACGGCTGCCGCCGATGCGACTAAGTCCGCGGCGACCCGAGACAGATTGCAACAAATAATCTCGCTGCTCCCCGTCGCGGCTCTTGTCCTCGTTGCCTTCATGGTCCTAAGGTCCATAGGCAAATTCGCAAAGACACAAACCCTTGTCTTGGCGACTCCAGACGGAAAAATGATCCCCCTACCTCAAGGCGGGTTGAATCTGTCGCCTGAGGCCATCGCTCAGTCCGGTGGAAATTTGCAGTTGGGTGCTCCTGGCCAGGCTTCCAGCTTGCCGCGAACGCAAGGCGGCCTAGCTGTGTTGGGCGAACGAACCGGAGACTTGGATGAGGACGACCACGAGGTCGATTCCATTAGGCGCAAAGTCAACGTGCCGTTGGAGCAAATCAAGAAGATGAGCTCGGAACGACCTGAGGTCGTCGCCATGCTCATCAAGAGCTGGCTCGTGGAGGAACGACGATGAGAAAGCGCCCCGAAGACCTTAACAATAGGCAGAAGGCCGCCGTTGTACTGATGGTCCTTGGCCCGGAAATCTCGGGCAAGATTGTCCGCCACTTTACGGATGACCAGACGGAGCAGCTGTCGCTTGAGCTTGCGCGACTCGACAAGATCACTCCCGAGCAACGTGAGCACATCATTCAAGAGTTCTACGAAGTCGCCCTCGCTCAGGATTTCATCGCAGAAGGTGGCGTGGAACATGCCCGCCAGCTGTTGACGGCGGCATTCGGCACCGAACGCGCCGAGGAAATGACGCAACGCGTCGTTCAGGCCATGCAAGTCCTTCCCTTCGACTTTCTTCGAAAGGCGGATCCTGCTCAGGTGCAAAGCTTCATCCAAGACGAGCATCCACAAACGATTGCGCTGATTCTTGCTTATATGCCGATGAACAGCGCCGCTCAAATCTTGTCCAAGTTGCCCTCTGACCTGCGGGCTGACGTTGCTGGGCGAATCGCTATGATGGACCAAACGCCTCCCGAAGTCATTCGACGCGTCGAACAGGTTTTGGAACGCAAAGTCTCTTCGATCCTCAACCAAGAAATGACTCAGGCTGGAGGTCCAAAGGCACTGGTCGACCTCCTTAATCGCGTCGACCGCTCAACCGAGCGCCTCATTATGGAATCGCTCACCGAAAACAACCCAGAGCTCGCGGAAACGGTCAAGAACATGATGTTTGTGTTCGAAGACATCATCCAGCTCGAGGACCGTGCCATCCAGTCGATCATGCGAGAGATCGACATCAAGGACCTCGCAACCGCCTGCAAGGGTACAAGCGTCGACGTTCAGCAAAAGATCTTCAAGAACATGTCTGAGCGGGCGGTTGGCATGCTCAAGGAGGATATGGAATTCATGGGCCCGGTTCGATTGAGAGTGGTCGAAGAAGCGCAACAGAAAATTGTTGCCGTCATCCGCAAGCTGGAAGAGTCAGGCGAACTTGTTATCGGACGCACCGGAGAGGAGGACGTCCTTGTCTAGACCAGGACTGCACAAGAATAAGACGCAGGTGGTCACCAGCTACTTCGCGGCGATGGAGAAGGCTGACACCACCCCTAAGAAACTGACTTTACCGACTTTGGCCAAACACGCACACGTGAAGAAATCGGAGCAGGAAGTGGCCGGCAAAAAGATCGACGCATTCCTCCAAGCTTACGAAGAAGGGTTTCAAAAGGGACTGGAGGCCGGTCTCACTGAGGGCCGGACAAAAGGAAGCAAGGAGGCCTTTGTCGCCGCTTCGGAAGCTGCCTCAGCCGCTCGAAAGGCGGAACTTGACGCCTTTGCAGAAAGCCTGAAACGGGTACTGGCATCGGCGGATTCTTCGATGAAGAACTGGTACGAACTGGCCGAAGCGGAAGTCGTGAATCTTACGATGGACATCGTTCGCAAGGTCCTTGCCGAAGAACTCAAGATCAGTCGGGAGAGCGTCCTCTCCATCGCAAAGGAGGCAATGTCGGAGATATCACACGCTTCTACCGCTCGTATTCGAGTCAACCCAATGGACTCTCCTTTGATGAAATCCTTCAGCGAGGAAATCAAAGCCTGCGCCCCCAGCGTTCGTGAAATTCAAATCGTTGATGACCCAACGATCACGGGTGGGTGCATCATCGAGAGTGATGGCGGACAGATTGACGCAAGCATCGACGGAAAGCTCTCGACCTTCGACGAGGAACTTGGAGAGGCCGCGTGAACTTCACCGCCGAGGCACCAAGATTTGCTCTCCTCAGAAGGGTCCTCGACGCTGGCCGTCTCATCGAAGTGTCCGGTCGGGTCACGCAAGTGGTGGGATTGGTCATCGAATCTGACGGCCCAAATGCCCGCATCGGCGACGTTTGTTTGATCGATTCGGAGGATGGCACTTCAGTCAGGGCGGAAGTCGTCGGATTCAAAGGCGACCGCACACTCTTGATGCCGCTCGGTGAAATGGCGGGCGTACACGCGGGCTGTTTTGGCAAGGCAACCGGAAGCGTTGCAAATGGGAGACTGCGCCGTCCCTGCAACGGCGGTGGTCCAGCTGCTGCCGGTGGCGTCACTGGCGAGGATCGCGCCGGAAT
>CAZUCK010000039.1:0-4828 GCA_964619505.1 uncultured Fimbriimonas sp.
CCTCACCCAAATCGACGAGCGGGGTCCGGAAGGAAGCATGACGATTCCGGAGATCAGCCGACTTGAAGGTTTGAGCGCAACCCATGTGGCCAAGCTTCTGATGATCCTACGCAAGGACGGTTTCATAACCAGCACTCGAGGGCAATCCGGAGGGTACACCCTTTCCCGGCCGGCCGATCAGATACCGGTCGGCGACGTGTTGGCCGCGCTCGGGGGCAGGCTGTACGACGCAGAATTTTGTGGCAAACATACAGGGCAGCTTGGGATTTGCCGGCACAATGTCGATTGCGGTATTCGCTCCCTTTGGAACACCATTCAATCTGCCGTCGATCAGGTGCTGCAGGGTCTAACCATTGCCGATATGATGGGTAGGAACGATACGCGAGCTAACGTTCAGGTTTACGCAACGCCTCAAAGAGGTTAAGAATGCAGAATGCTGAAACGCCGGAATTTCCGATCACTTTGGACGAAAGGGCAGTAATCCAACTGAAAAAGTTGGTGGCTAAGGACGCCCGCCCTGGAGTGTTTTTGAGAGTGGGTGTGAAAGGAGGCGGTTGCTCCGGGCTTGAATATGTGCTTAAGCTTGAGGAAAAGCGGCTTCCGCAGGACTTGAGCCACTCGTTTCAAGGCGTCGAAGTCGTTTGTGATTCCAAATCAGCGAAATTCCTACGGGGGACCGTTTTGGAATACACAGGCAACCTGATCGGTGGCGGATTCAAATTTGAAAACCCCAATGCACAGCGAAGTTGCGGCTGTGGGTCCAGCTTCACCCCTAAGACGGCCTGATACCGGCGAATTTGCCCAAAAGAACCTATACGGTTAACCTTGCAAGTCGATTCGCGCCGAGATAGGGAATGAAGAGCCTGGTACCATGACGCAAAGTCTTGGTTCAGGGGAGCAGGATGCCGATCAAACTATTGACTCTGGGACTCGCACTCGTTTCGCAAGGGCAGGATGCCCGAATGTTCAACGACTCCGAGCGGGCGGCCGTGGTTTCTTTTTGGAACCAACCCGGACGATATTCGTGCGTTTACTTGAACGACCCCAAGGGTTCCTGGGTCGTACGCCTTACCGCAGAAGGCTCTCAATGGCTCTGGCGCTACAACAAGGCTCGGGGGTTGAGCAAGACCAACCCACTCGTCGACGCTGGCCCCATCACCTCCGACCAAGCGGACTGGGAGAACTGGATCGACGCCAAGGTGGCTTTCGACCGCCAACGAGCCAGTCTTAGGGCCGCTGAGTCGAACGGGAAGAAGCGGGATGAGGACTCGCCCAATATCGACCCTTTGGTCGATCCGGGCCCCATGCCACAGGGCCTCCTCGATCTGGCCGGGGATGCGCCCCGCTTCGCAGAGTCGGTGAAGCCTTTCACTTACACGGTGACCTTTGAAGACGGTGCAAATTGCCATTACCGCGACCAGGTGGATGTTCGACCGCGATACGCTTACTTTCGATTCCCGCATGGAATCACAACCTCCGGCAGCAAATTGGAAGGACTTCCTCCTGACGAGGTGACTCGTTTGTGCAAATTGGCTGGCTTAAGTGAGACGGAGCATAAGGTGATGGCGGCCGTCTCGCCGCTCGAAGGCGGGTTCGACTCGGTGAATACCTACGATACAGGGTTTGTGTCTGTCGGGTTCATCCAGTTTGCCTGTCTTCAAGCTGGTGCAGGTTCGCTCGGCGCGGTACTTAATCGCGAGAAAGCCACTCAACCAGGCACCTACGCAACGGACTTCAGGCGTTACGGAATCGATGTGCAACTGAATGGAAAGTTGGTGTGCGTGGATCCCACAACCGGCATGGAACTCGAGGGACCTGAAGCTGCGCAGAAGATTATCGATGACAAGCGACTTACAGCTGTTTTTCAGCGAGCAGGACAGCGTAGCGATGCCTTTCGTGTGGCGCAACTGCAGGTTGCAAGGGATATGTACTATCCCACCAATGACACAGTCCCGATTGCCACGGAGCTGGGTACCGTCCGATGCAAGGTCTCCGATTTTGTAAGGTCAGAAGCCGGTTTGGCTGTTCTTATGGACCGCAAAGTGAATACCGGGAACCTGGGTCCGCTGACAAGCGTCGTTTCGGAGGTGATCCAAAGCACGGGAGCACAAACGATCGACGACCTCTCCGCCCACGAGATGGAAATCGTTGAGGCCCTCATCTACCGGAAGGACTTTCTGGCAGATCCCACTCTGTCGCAGCCCGCGGGCACTCATATCGTTGGGAGTCGCCACGGCGATCCGAAACGTAAGGGCACGCGAACTCAGCGATGAACTTCGCTTGCCTTTGTCAACTATTTATATGTGATTAGCATATAATTATCCTGTGGAGCGCGTCGCACATAACGACTCTTGGCAATCGATTGCCGCAGTGAGGGCTTTCAATCGATTCTACACGCGGCATATCGGCGTTTTGCAGGAGCACCATCTGCAAAGTGAGTTCTCGCTGACTGAGGTGCGAGTTCTGTATGAGTTGGCACATCGCGAGGGCCTGACCGCCAGGGACCTGGCAATAGACCTGGACCTGGATGGCGGATACATAAGTCGGACTCTCACCGCCTTCGAAAAGCGCGGCCTGCTTCTGCGGTTGCCGTCCACAAAGGACGGTCGAGCCAACAACTTGGAGCTGACAGAAGCGGGGCGCCGAGCCTTTGCACCCCTCAATATGAAGGCGGCAGAGGAAGTTGGGAATCTACTTGGTAGGCTCTCAACGAATGACCGGGAAAGGCTCGTCCGGGCGATGGAAGTGATCCAATCCGTCCTTGAACCTAAGGCTGGACCACAGGAACCGTACGTAATCCGCAACCAACGGCCCGGTGACATAGGCTGGATCGTTCATCGTCACGGAGTGATCTACTCCCAAGACTACGGCTGGGACGAGAGATTTGAAGCCTTGGTGGCCGAGGTCGCGGCCAATTTCATTCAGAACTACGACTCCAAATCCGAACGGTGCTGGATTGCCGAGCGGGGAGACGAAAGATTGGGCTGTGTGTGCCTGGTCAGAGATACTAGCGAGGTCGCCAGACTTAGGCTTTTGCTTGTCGAGCCCAAAGCGAGAGGACTGGGGCTGGGGCGCCGATTGGTGCAAGAGTGCATCCGCTTCGCGAGGCAGGCGGGCTACAGTCGCATCACCCTTTGGACGCAGTCCAACCTTGACGGGGCCATTCACATCTATAAGAGCGCCGGATTCAAGCTTACAGCCGAAGAACCGAATCATGACTTTGGGCACAATCTTACAAGCCAGACGTGGGAGTTAGAACTTGACTAATCTCCCGTGATCGTCGGCGTGCCCTTCGGCGCGGTCACCATCGTCCTCCAGCTCTCCCAATATGTGCCGTCTTCAATCTGAAGCGCGGCCTTCGTAATTTTGAAAGGGTGGAAGGTGTCAACCATGACCGCGAGTTCTTCTGTCCTCTTAGCCCCCAGAGATGCTTCAACGGCACCTGGTTGGGGCCCATGAGGGATACCCAGCGGATGCAGGGTGATTGACCCTTCTTCGATTCCGCGCCGGGAGCCGAACTTGTCATTGCAATAGTAGAGAACTTCATCCGAGTCGACATTGGAGTGGTTATAGGGAACGACGATCGCCTCGGGATGGTAGTCCAGCATCCGCGGGCAAAACGAGCACACGACGAAGCCGTTGCCATCGAAAGTCTGGTGGATGGGGGGGGGCATATGGATCTGGCCCGTGATGGGCTGGAAGTCGTGAATACTGAACGCGTACGGGAATACGTACCCATCCCAGCCGACGAGGTCGAACGGGTGGTAGGGGTAGGTGTACATCGTGAGGCGGTGCCGGGCGCGAATCAAAACCCTGTGCGGCTTATTTTCATCGACGGTGATCAGCTCGTGTGGCGGCCGGATGTCACGTTCCTTATAGGGGGCATGCTCCAAGAGTTGCCCGTAGTTGTTGCGATAGCGCTTAGGGATTTCAATGGGCCCGTAGCTGACAATCGCCAACATTCTCACGGGAAGCGAATTGAAATTGAGTCGGTAGATCGTGCCGCGAGGAATGACCAAGTAATCGCCGGGACGGAAGTCGACGTTGCCGTAGATCGTTTCCAGAACTCCCTCGCCGTCGTGGATGAACAGGCACTCATCGCCGTCGACGTTTTTGAAGTAGGTTTCCATTTGCTCGGCGACGTAAACTTGGTTCCATTCGAGATCTTGGTTGCCCAGAAGCGGCACGCGGCCAGAGATGGCGTCACCGTGCGGCTTCATTAAGCCCGTCTTGAGGTGACGGTGTCGGAGCGGCTCATCAGCTAGGTATTCAATCTTGACGCTGCCTCGATCTTCCCAACTGGAGACCTCAGTAGGCAGATGAATATGGTACATCGTCGACATGGGTCCGCTGAAGCCGATCGTGCTGAACAGCTCTTCGGCGTAAAGGCCACCGTCGGGCTTTCGAAACTGAATATGGTGCTTGCGCGGCAATTGTCCGAGCTTGTGATAGCGAGGCATCGTCGTTGACTCCTTTGAACGTGTGTCAGAGATATTCTACTTGGCGACAGGAAGGGGCTGGGTACGACGCGAAAAAGTGCCCCTGAAGGGCGTCACTTTCGACCAAAATGGGTCGTCAAGAAGGAGACGGGTGCGCAATAACACCGGGTTTGGCACCGGTGGCCTCCAGTCCGGAAGGAAGTGACCCTATCCTAAAGGAGGTGACCGCGAACCTTCTCAAAGAAGATCAAATAGAATTTTTGAAAAATATTTCTGGGAGCCATAAAGAAAAGGAGACGGACAGCCGAAGACAATATCGGGTGCATGCACCCAACGACAGAAAAGGGCACGGCAGAGGTGACTCTGACCACGCAAAGCCTAAGGGTCTC
>CAZUCK010000039.1:4928-24744 GCA_964619505.1 uncultured Fimbriimonas sp.
AGAGAAAGCCGGGATGCCTGTCTGATGGAACGCTGGAGGTTACACCAATGCGAATATCAGACAATGAAGTGAAGAAGATTCTCGGTGGCGAGCACGCCATCGTCGGGGAAATTGCCGGCATCGGCCACGACATCGCCAAGCGCGAAGCCGATGCTCCCCTCGTCAAGATGGTTGCCCGCGAGGTCATCAACATGCCCGATCGCGAACACATGGTTGCTGAACTCAGGGCGAAGATTGAAGCCGGCACCTATAACCCGACGGGTGATGACATTGCCGACGCAATGATTCGCCGCAACATCGCCGACAGCGTGCGCTAACCAACGGGTTAGTGCTTGCCAGCAACCAGCGACCGAAATGCCGACCGTCCGTACAGCTGCGGACGGTCTTGGCTTCAATTGATTAGGCGGATTGCTGGAACCCGCCGGCGGTTGAATTGCTTCTCGTAAGGTTCTCTTTGACTACGCCCACGTACCAATAACCGTGTTCTCGGTCGGGGCTTTCGTGCCAATCGTACAAGTAGCCGCTGACCAAGCTACGCTTGTGGAGCGAGCCTGCCAGATTATGAGCGGGCAACCAGATCTCCTCGAGCACCGGATAGAAATCAGACGGCATTGGTGGCTGCATCAAGCGGTAGTCGTCTGATACATCAACCACGATGATCTTCGCCAAATTGAATTCCCATAGGTTGCCGCATAGGTTCGCCATTTTGATTCCGGTCCCTTGCGATACAGGACGAACCACCGGGATGAATCGAAGCGCAATCAGTGGTTCTTGTTGGCTTGAGTGAACTCAGCTTTGCTGGGCACGATATTGGTTGGCTTGTGAAAGACGCCTTCCTTCGCCTGCTGAAAGTCCTCTTTGGGAAGATCAAGCATCGGGTCGGTGACGCTCTTGAACGGCAGCAAAACCGTCACGCGACGGTTGCTGAAATGGGTGGGGTCATCGGGGCGCTTCAGTTTGGTATCTGCATAACCCCGGATTTGGAGCACCTGCTTCTCTGTGACTCCGTCGGTAACGAGCAGCCGACGCAAGGCGTTTGCCCGGTCGCCGCTTAAGTCCCAGTTCGTGTAGGTTGCACTTGGATACTTCGTCGAGTCCGTATGCCCCTCTATGATCATCTTCCGATCCGACTTGGCCAAAATGGGGGCCATCTTGGAGATGACGTCCCTTGCGATGGGCCGAATCACGGCGCTGCCAGACTCAAAGAAAACGGCGCCGGTGTTCTCGACGAATTCAATTTGAAGTCCCTCGGGGGTAACGGTGATTTCGATCTGCTTGGCGATCGCGTCGAATTCGGCGTCATTCTTGACAGCTTCCTTAAGCTTGTCCTTCATCTCCTCGATCCTCTTTTCGTCCTCGGCTGGGCTCTCTTTGCGGATGGGGGCGTTTTGATGGTTGGCCTGGGGTGGAGCAGACTTGATGTTGATGACTTCCTTGCTATGCTGCAGCGTCTTTTCGTAGCCAAGAGGATCGTTGAAATAGCCGGCGATCTGGGCGCGGGTCTGATCCGACAACCCCATGATCCACATGACCATGAAGAACGCCATCATGGCGGTGACGAAGTCAGCGTAAGCGACTTTCCATGCGCCACCATGATGAGCGGCGTGCCCCGAAGCCTTCTTCTTCTTGATGATGATAGGGGTGCCGTCACTCATGTCGGCTCACCTAGGCTGCTGCCTTGCCCTTGACCGCCTTTTCCATTTCAGCGAAACCAGGGCGCACGCTTGGCTCAATGTTGCGGCGGGCAAACTCAACGCACGTTATGGGTGACTCGCCCCTCGCGAAACTGAACAGGGCGCAGCAGATGCAGTTCACATATTGCTCTTCTGACTTAAGTCGCAATTCCATGGCGCGGCTCAAGGGACCAAACAGTCCGTATGCGAGCAGGACACCGAGGAACGTGCCGACGAGAGCGCCCGCGACCGAGTGGCCAATTTCTGCAGCGTCGCCACCAATCTTGCCCATGGTGATGATGACACCGAGGACCGCCGCGACAATTCCAAACGCGGGCATCGCGTCGCTGACAACTTGCACGGCTTCGGCCGGAGCCCTGGCTTCTTGGTGCGCGATCTCAAGGTCGATTTCCATCATCTCCGCAAGGTCGTGGGGGCCCACCGCGCCAGTGAGAATGACCTTCATCGTGTCGCAGAAGAAGCTGACGGCGTGATGATTGGCAAGAAAGCTGGGGAACGTCGAGATGATGTCGCTGGATTCAGGCGATTCAATGTGCTTTTCCAAACCCAGCAGGCCGTCCTTTCGGGCGACGTTGAAAAGTTGGTACATCATCTTGAGGAGGTCGTTGTAGGCCTCTTTGACAAAGGGATCCGGTTTGAAAAGCGTTTGAACGCTCTTGGTGCACGCCTGAAGGTTCTTCAGCCCATTGGCTGCAAGGAATGAACCAAAAGCGGCGCCGAACAGGATGACGAGCTCGTTGGGCTGGATAAGAACGGCAAGGTTGCCGCCGTGCATCGTATAGCCTGCCACGATGGACAGAAGCACAACCACGATGCCAATAACTACAAACATGAGCCGCCTATTACCCCCCCCATTCTTCTTCCACATTTGCCCGCTTCGCCCAAGGCATTACCGGCAAAATTAGCGAGTTTTTCTCGCGCATCGTTGGCACTAGAATGAACATCGGTTTCAGCGCGCGACTATTGGAGGTCTAAATACTGTCATTGGGAACGAAAGTGGTGAACGCGCGGCAGCACCAGCGTGGGCGAACGTTCGGCTCGGGTCCAACAGTATCCTTAGAAGTAATGTCGCTTAGAGTCGTGATCCTGTGAGTGCGCCTACGGAGGCAACCAAAAACCCGCTCACTTTGCGAGAGGCCACCGCGCCTGGAATCGAGGCGGTGAAACATCATTGGACCCCGTTCTTGTTGATGCAGGCGCTGGCTGCAATCCTGGTCTTCGCCTACTACCGATATCCTGCACTGCAGGACGCAACCACTTCCCTGCAGCGGCTGAAAGCGTCCGGCGGTGCTGCCTTCGACGTGATCAGCGGGGCAATATCCGGGGGCGTCCTGCCGCAAGCTGCCAAGATCGTAACGTTCAAAGTCAAGCGACTAGATCGAGCCTTTATCTCAGATACGCTCTTCAACGCCTTTGTCTATGGGATCGTCGGCGTTCAGGTCGATTATTTCTACCGGCTGCAGGGCGCCCTGTTTGGGAACGAAATCAACCTCACGACGCTACTTGAGAAGAACGCGGTGGATATGATCCTATTCAGCCCATTTCTGTGCATCCCAACGGCAATCATTTTGTATGAATGGCGGAAGAGTCGTTCCTCCGGCCATCCACTGGTCAACACATTCCGAACGGGCTTTTACAGAACAAAGATCGTGCCCATCCTCATACCATGCTGGTCGTATTGGGTGCCAATGCTATTCTGCGTTTACGCAATGCCACAAAATTTACAATTCCCCTTATCACAGCTTGCGGAAGCAAGTTGGTGCCTCTTGGTAATCTTCATCGCCACAGATGAAGGAATAGGCGAGGGCAAGCTGGCGTGAAGGTCCATATCTCAGTGGACATTGAGGGGGCCACCGGGATCGCCTCGTTCAGCCAATGCGGCCGGCCCGACGGACTACACTACGACTTCCCTTTCGCCCGTCGAATATTGACAGCCGATGTCAACGCTGCGATTCGCGGAGCGCAAGCGGCGGGAGCAACAGAAGTCGTCGTCAAAGACTCTCACGCGACTTGCAAGAATCTGCTAATCGACGAGTTGGAGCCGGGAACACAGCTCATTTCGGGCATCGGCACAGGCACGCTCGGAATGATGGAAGGAATTGACGGCACGTTTTCCGCATCGATGCTTGTCGGCTATCACGCGATGGCGGGAAGATTCGGGATGATGGAACATGCCCTCGTCGGTGGGCTGCATCGATTCCATATCAATGGCAGGCAAGCGGGCGAGATCGCCGTCAGCGCCGCGATTGCCGGCGCGTTTGACGTTCCAACAGTCTTTGTGTCCAGCGATCAAGCCGGCTGCGACGAAGCCGTCGATTGGCTCGAAGATGTCGAGGTTTATGCGACCAAGCAAGGCATTGGAAAGGCGCTTGGCAAAATGCCGAGCCCCTCGGTCACGCTCCCGGGAATCGAAAGCGCGGCCAAAAAGGCCGTCGCCGCAGCCAAGTCGGCCAAACCTTTCGTCATCAACGGTCCCGTTACTCTATCCACCTCCTTCCGCACTACCGAAGAAGCCGATCTAGTGTCCACCCTCGCCGGAGGAAAGCGCATCGACGCCTACACAGTTGAATTCAGCAATGAAACATTCCTGGAAGCACACCATTTCGCACTCAACGTTTTTCAGATGTCGATCTTGGGACGACGTTCTGGTGATTAGGCAAAAAGTTGCATCATGATCGACGAAGTGTGTAGCCGTTTGAACTCTTTGGTGGCACCTTTGAAAGACAGGCCGAGTGAACTCGCGGGCTCTCTAGGTTGAAAGTCTTTGCCTTCGGTTTGGCTGGTGAAGAATTTCGAGGCTCATGGCCATAGGAGCGGAAAAAGCGCGGGTTCACGGCCCCGAGCGTTTTCGGACTAGTCGGTTTCGAACGAGATTCCTTGGGCCAGCGCTGGCTTTTCAGTTCCGTAATAGGTCGTGCTCGTCTGGCGGCGCATGTACGCCTTCCACGAATCCGAACCCGACTCTCGTCCGCCGCCCGTTTCCTTTTCGCCCCCGAAGGCTCCTCCAATCTCGGCACCGCTTGTGCCGATGTTCACATTTGCAATGCCGCAGTCACTGTTCTGCTTGAAGAACTCTGCCTCACGAAGGTCGGTCGTCATGATCGACGAGGAGAGTCCCTGGGGCACCGAGTTGTGGATTTCCAAGGCTTCCTCAAGGGTCTTATAAGGCAGCACGTACGTGATTGGCGCAAACGTCTCCGTCTTGACCACGTCCGTCTGCGTCGCTAGTTTTACGACGGCGGGCGTCACATAGTAGGCGTTCGGGAACCGTTCAGCCAAAGCGCGACCGCCACCCACCGTCTCAAGTGCATCCTTGCGAGCTCGCTCCAGACTGGTCTCCATCGTGTCGAAAGACTGCTTGTCGATGAGTGGACCAATGAGGGTCGAAGGTTCCAGCGGGCTGCCAATTTTGGCGTCGAGCCCCTTGTAAGCCTTTTTGAGGCGCTCAAACATGGAATCGAAGAGACTCTCGTGGATGATGACCCGCCGAGTGGATGTGCATCGCTGGCCGCACGTACCCACCGCTCCAAAAAGGATTGATGGCATAGCGAGGTCCAGATCCGCGTTTTTTGTCACGACGATGGCGTTGTTCCCGCCGAGTTCGAGCAATGAGCGGCCGAAGCGGGCTGCTACCCGTGGGCCGATGGCCGCGCCCATCCTGGTGCTTCCAGTGGCGCTGATCAGCGGCACACGTCTATCGTCGACGAGCGCTTCGCCAACGTCTGCACGGCCAACAATCACTTGGCTGAGGCCCTCGGGCACTCCGCCCAGCTCCTTGGCGGCCCGATCAAACAGAACCTGGCAGGCGATTGCGCACAGTGGCGTTTTTTCCGACGGTTTCCACACGACCGAATCTCCGCACACGAATGCCAATGCCGCGTTCCAAGACCAAACGGCGACCGGGAAATTGAATGCGCTGATGACGCCGATGGGGCCGAGCGGGAGCCAGTTCTCTTGCATCGTATGGCCCTTCCTCTCTGAGGCGATCGTCAGACCATAGAGTTGCCTTGAAAGACCCACCGCGAAATCGCAGATGTCGATCATCTCCTGGACTTCGCCCCTTCCCTCTTCCAAAATCTTGCCGCATTCGATCGTCACAACGTAGGCGAGGTCTTCCTTGTGGAGCCGCAATTGTTCTCCAAGGAGTCTGACCAACTCACCGCGCCGTGGTCCTGGTACGGATCTCCATGATTTGAACGCTTCCATTGATCTGCCAACCTTATTCCCGACTTCGGCGAGACTATCTGTGCGTAAGCTTGCCAGCTCGGCGCCGTCGACGGGAGAAGTGACTACCAGATCACTGCCCTCCCACTCCTTTAAGGAGACGCCAAGGCGTCCGAGTACCTCGTTGAAGAGGGTGGCCGATGATTCGGATGCAGGTTGGAGGGTTGTTGACATGGGCTCTTTATTTTAGCCCTTCACTTAGAGCTTCGGGCGCAACCGCTTCATCCCAAAGGGCTGGAGGTTGCCTTCCTTATCCGTTCCCTTGAGGTCGACGCCGAAGCCTTCGGGCACCCGCCTGAACGTGCAGTAAAAGGGGCCTTCATCGTACGCGAACTCGTAGGAGACACTGTCGTCACTTGACGCGCCAACGGCGACCGGTGTGTAGTTAGCGCCAAAAGTATCAAAGAGGCACATGATGTAGCGACCGCGCTTAGGATCGTATCCAATGAAAACAGATGCACTCATAAGGGTCGCCGATCATGGGTGTGACCGTGCTGGGAAGGTAGTGGATTCTCAAATACTGGCCGGGCAAGACTCGATCTACGACGACGTCCTGAACGAGCGGCTTACCCAGTATCTCGCCGGTAAGGTTCCAAGCTCCTACTAGGGATTCAAAGATCTCTGGCATCACTCAATGATCATCTTGAGGGGTTTGCTCCGGTGGTGGGTCCGGGGTTCCGCTCGCACCGGGCAACGCCCTTGCTCTTTCTTTCATTACTTCGCCTGGTCCCATCGCCGAGCCCGATCCTTGCAACGCGTCGGTGCCGGTGACGGGTGTGATTCCGCCGACGTTGGGTCCCATTGTTTCAACGGTAGCAGCGTCGCCGCCCTGACCTGATGAAGATTGTGCGGCGCCGCGGGCAGTATGCTTAGGTGGCGAGCTCGGCGACGCGGGAGCACTGGGCTTGCATCCCACTAGGAGAACCACCGCCGCCAAACATGCAAGACCGTTTTTCATCTCTTACCTAAGACGACACCTTCGCGAGTTCGGTTTTGAGCCGGTTAAGGTAGTCGATGTTTTCTGGATCGACTGCGTTGAGAGCGGCCAAATAGATCGATACAAAGTCACCGAGGCTCAACAGCGTCAGCATCCTTTCTAGAAGCGATTCCCCGTTCGCAAAGGCGTCGTAAAATTCGGCTGAATTGCCAACTAGATGAGCCGTGATCCGCGCCCTTTCTTTCATCGGGAGACTCTCGTGGCCGTCTTGCAGCACGATGATCACCCAGTTGGCCACACCCTGTTCGCGTGCTCCCACCCAACCCAGGATTTCGTTGTGGTTGAGTTCGGGAAAGGCATTCGCGAGAGCGATATTTTTGGCATTTTCATTGATCTGGGCCTTCCAGCGGTTTGCCACAAGGCCCTGCCAGCTGCCCAATCCGTAGAGCAGAGCTAGTTTGCCGTGCGCGGCAGCCGCCAGCGCTTTGGCTGCGTTACCGGTCGTGTTTTCAACGGTCCACTTTTGAATGCACGCCTCGGTCAGTTTGAAAGCCTTATCGTAATCGAACTCCGGTAGGAGTTTGAGCTTTTGACAGATCGCAAGGACGGGCATCAACATGTAGCCGAGTGCCGCTCGCGGCGGGAGCCCACCAGGAACGATCGCTGCCGCAAATCCATCGGCGTTGGCCAAGTAAGCGAGCTTGCCGCCGGTCGTAACGACGATCACTTTGGCACCCGATCTTTTGGCGTCGGCGTACGCGGAAAGTGTCTCCTCCGTGTTGCCCGAATAGCTGGCGCAGAAAACGACGTCACCGACCCCAATGTAATGGGGCAAGTGGTAATCGCGGTTGACGATGAAGGGGGTCGTCCCATAGGCGTCGAAAAGGGCCCTCACGAAGTCCCCTCCCGCGGCCGACCCGCCCATTCCGGTCAGGCAGACAACTGACGGACGCGTTGGCAGTTCTTCGACTTGGATCGCTTGGCCGATGGCTAAGCCATCGCGGCATTGCTGCGGAAACTGCTCGAAAAGGGCCAGCATGCCCCGCGGGTCCAGTCGGGTGACCCAGGCACGATCATCGAGTTGGCTCATCGAATTCTCCTTCAAGGCCGCTGCCTATTCAAGTTAGAAGCCAGCACGGGGAGTTTAGCTCCAATTTCGAGTGGGATTCAAACGGAGTGGGAACGGCAAACGCCCTCTTACCTGTGCACCATGGGCTCACACCCTTCCCCCATACCCCGGGGAACCTCCTACGTCTCGCGGGACCGAGCCACCAGGCCCCTAGCTGGCTCCGAGGGAAGGAGTTCAGGGGAAGGCTTGATTTTCAATCACTCGTCGGCGAAAGGATCGTACTCGTCGGCGGAGGGAGCGGCTCCACCACCACCTGCATGGGCGGCAACGGGCTCACCGGCGACGACTGCGGACGAATCGTCTCGGGGTCGATCTAGACCCTGCACATTCTCGGCCACGATCTCAACCACTTCGCGGTTGGTTCCGTCGCTGGCCGTGTACTTGCGGGACTGCAGCCTGCCATCGACGGCCACAAGGCGACCCTTGTGAAGGTAGTTCGCGACGAACTCAGCCGTCTTATCCCAAGCATTGACGCGGAAGAAATCGGCGGTTGAGGAGCCATCGGTTGGCTTGAACCGTTTGTCGACGGCGACGGTGAAATCGCACACGTTTTTGCCCGTGTTGGTTGTCCTAAGTTCGGGGTCGCGAGTGAGGCGGCCGATGAGCACGACGCGGTTAAGCACAGTGTTTACTCCTCGATCAGGTAGATGCGGTGTCGGATGATGTCGTCTGAAATCCTCATAAGGCGGTTCAACTCAGCGGGAAGCTGGGTTGGGGCCTCAAAATTCATCAGTACGTAATTACCTTCCTTATACCCCTTCACTTCATAGGCCAGCTTTCGCTTGTCCCACTTGCCGGCCTTGTCGACCGATCCGCCCTTCTCTTCAACGACGGTCTTGAACTTGTCGGCGATCTTCTGAACGTCGGGGTCGGCCAGTTCAGGCTTAACGATGTATAAGGCTTCGTACTTTCGGTTATTCATTGAATGCTCCCTATGGGCTGTAAGGTTGGCGCCGCCGCTTTCGGGCGGAGCAGAGAGCCTTTCGGCAAGTGCGAATGATACCTCAAAACCATGGTGTTGAGGTATGGGGCGTTGGTATCGGGTGCGGATCGACCCAAGTGGGGAATTTTGGGATTTGTTGCACAAGCTTTGGCGGGCCAGGTGCGGCTCCATTTAGGGATCAGACGTTTGGAGGCGTCCTCGGTTTGCTGTCGGGCGCCGGATAAAAGGGACGCTTTGACCCGATCCCGGTTGTCGCCCGGACGAGAACGGGCTCGCCCCGCGGGCCCCACCGAGATCAGATGACCGATTTCTTTGAGATCTCTTCGCCGCGGTTCCGGCCGATGGGTTTGACGGACGCCACATTTTCGGGGGCGTAGTCGAGAAGGAGCAGCCAGTCTTCTTGTGTGTCGCTCTTGGGGAAGATCTCGTTCTCTTTGTACTCGCGGTCGGCCGCGTCGAAGAGGTCTTGCTGGGAGATGCCCTGCTCGCTCTTGGGATCGGCGATGGCTCGTTTTATGGCGAAGTCCTTTGCGCGGTCGACGATCGACTTCAGCAGCGCACCCGAGATCAGATCCTTGTAATACAGGGTGTCGGTGGATCCGTTGCGGAGGAACACTTTCAAGAACTCAGTTTCCTTCGTCTTACGCCACAAATGGGCGGTCAGTGCTTCGATCAGTTCCTTTCGAGCGCAATCCACTTCACCGTGATTCGACTTCATCACGACGGGATCCAAAGGAATGGTTGCGTGAAGGTAGATGCTGAGAATCTGCATCGTCGAAGTCTTGTCGGGCCTCGTGACCTTCACCTTGCGATCGATTCTCTCCGGACGGAGCACTGCTGGATCGATGTAGTCGGGGCGGTTTGAGGTCAGCATCAGCACCACGTTGTCAAGCGACACGAGGCCGTCAAGCTCCGCGCAGAACTGGGGCACGACTGTGTTGCTGATGTTCAAATATCTGCCGCCAGAACGGGTCCTCAGCACCGACTCCGCCTCATCCATGAAGATGAAGACGAGCCGACCTTCTTTGGCCTTGTCGCGGGCCGTCTTGAAAATTTCGCGCACCATGCGCTCGGTTTCACCGAGCCACATGTTCAAAATCTTTGGCCCTGAAATGGCCATGAAGTATTCCTTCACCGGTTTGCCTGTGCGTTTGGCGTACTCCTTCGTGAGGTTGTGGGCGGTGGCTTTGCCGATGAGGGTCTTTCCGCAGCCAGGAGGGCCGTAGAGCAGGATGCCCTTGATCGGCTTCTTCTCGAACTTCTTGAAGATCTCCGGGTGGAGGAGGGGTTGCTCGATCGTGTCCCGAATCAATCGGATGGCCTCGTCCTGGCCTCCAACGTTCTCCCATGGAATCTCTGGCACCTCTTCCAGGAAGTAGTCGCGGGATTCTTTGCGCGCGTAGTGCTCGAGCGCCACGCGGCCGGTGGGATCGATGCGCACTTCGTCGCCCACGTTGATGACGACGCCGGCGAGTTCCTCGCCGCGAACCACGATGCGCCCGTCGGAGCCGGGCATATCGTTGCCGATTCTCAAACGTCCGTCCTCAAAGGCCTCGGCGACTTTGGTGATGCCGCCACCGTGATTGTTGGGCAGAATCCCAATGACGGCATAGGCGTCGTTCACTTTGATTCGCGCCCCCGTTTTGAATTGGTCCTCGGGCGTCTTAGGATCCACCTGAGCGACGAACTCCTGGTCGCCGACGGCGATGAGAGCGTTGCGCTGGCCCTCCTTCTCTTCCAACCATTGCAGGAATACGCCGAGGCGGTTGGCGGGGGAGGTGAGCTTGTTGTAGGCCTCTTCGTATTCGGCAATGGCTTTCTCGGTTGCTACCCTCTCCTTGGCGTCGCCTTGTAGAGATTGCTTCAGCGCCGCGATGGCGCTATGGAGGCGCTGGTTGTCCGCGGGGGCATGCTCGGCGATCTTCTCAAGCAGTTCAAACGAGCGGGAGGGTTCGGAAGCCATATATGATAGTACGTCGTGAGATGGTTGCCTGGCGCAGCATGTTCTCCGAGCTGAGCAGACGTTCAAATGGGCGTTATCCTAGGGGACTTCTGGAAAAGCCTGAGGCACGGCCACGTGTAAAGCGACCGCTGAAAAAGTCGTCGCACGGCAAACGTCTTCCTTCCAACAGCTCGAAACCGGCATTCGTTAGGGCGTGCTTACTTCATCAAAGCGCTTGGCGCCTAGTTGCGATTGTCCGTTGACGAAAAGAACCCCGCGTCAAGGCGGGCCCGCCAGCCCACCCGTTGGTGCCTAAACCGCTCGCGGACTGCCTCTTACGAGCCGCAGGACGAGGGCTATGAGCGCGATGACCAATAGGATGTGGACCAACGAACCGAGGTTCATAACGAAGAATCCAAGCAGCCACAGCACGACGAGTAAAACAACTATGGTTTCGAGCATCTTTTCCTCTCTAACGACATGCCACCATCCCGGTTCACTCGTAAGACGACCTCTCTATGACCTTGTTCCTGCAAAATACGGTGCCTTGCCTATGAGCGGATTCAACGTTGGTTCGCTCCCCGCCGCAGACTATTAGAGACACCTTAGCCGTATCGCCATAGCCACCTTCCTCGAACCGCGCGGCGGGAGGAGGTAGTTCTTTTGGGCAAATGGGAGCTCAGCGGGGTCGCACGTTGATGAGGTTCTTGTCGTGCTCGGGCGCTTTTTCTATGTCCTCGCCTCGCGGCCCCATCGCGGGGCGCTTTTCGCGGGCCATTGCGCTGCCAATGTCGTTCTTGTCCCAGGACGGGGCTACCTCGTAGTGCCGGGTCATGTAATCCGCGAAGATCATGAAGAGCAGAGTGAACCATACGAAGCCGATGGCGGCCCACAGCTTGGTCAGTTTGGTGCCGTACTTCACGCCCATGAAGAACATGATGACGAGCGAGCCTTTGATCACGGCGATGGTCATCGCGATGATGTTGTTTACGATCGTTCCGCCTGGAAATGTTTGTTGAGCAGCCCACACGGTCAAGAACATTAAGACAACAAGCGCCAAGAGCGTCTTGACGTAGGTGCTAGGCGGCAGGACGTGGGCGTGTTGTTCGGTCGTTGCTTCGTGGCTTGACATGATCGTTTAGCTCGGAATCAGATAGAAAAGCGGGAAAAGGAAGATCCAGACCAGGTCGACGAAGTGCCAATAGAGGCCCACCATTTCCGTCGGCATGAAGTCTTCCGTCACAAGTGGGTTGTCTTTCACCCAGAACAGCATCAGAGCGCCGATGACGAGGATGCCGGCGATGATGTGGATCGCATGGAGGCCCGTCATGGCGAAATACATGCTGTAGAACAACTGGGCCGCATTCGGATTTGCGCCGTGGAGGTGCATCGCTTCGGGCTTGAAATTCTGACCCGGATACAAATGGTGCTCGAACTTCTGGGAATATTCGAAGTACTTGACGACCAAGAATGTGGCTGCACAAGCTATGGTGGCGCCGAGGAATGGGAGAACTTTCGCCTTCTGCTTGAGCTGGGCAAAGTGGACAGCCATCACCATCGTGAACGAACTGAACAAGAGCACGGTCGTGTTCGCGGCGCCCATCGTGATGTTGAGCTCGTGATGGGCGGCGGTGAAGTCCGCAGAGTACTTCCAGCGAAATAGGCAATAAACGAGGAACAGGGCGCCAAAGAACATCACCTCAGTTACTAGGAACGTCCACATGCCGACCATGTAGGACTCGTTCTGCTGATCGATGTCCTCAAACTGGTGGTAGGGCAACCCGTGGTGCTCTTCCATCATAGGTTCGTCTTTTGAAACGGTTGCGGCCATAGTCGTTAGCTTCCCTTCCCAGCGTGCGTGAATTCTTCCTCTTGTTCAAGCTCCATCTCGTCCGCTTCGGAGAAGCCATAGACCTCACCGGTGACGAGCGGGTTGGAGACGAAGTTTTGCGTAATCGGAGGCGAATCGATGTCCCACTCAAGCCCGTGGGCTCCCCAGGGGTTAGCGGTCGCCCTTTTGCCTTTGATAAGGCTGTAGGGCAGGTAGATGGCTGGCAAGATCAGTGCCAGCGCCAAGACTGAGGCGCCCAACGTTGACATGATGTGATAAGCCTGAAACTCGGGTGCGAAATAGTAGTAGTGATATCTCCGTGGCATTCCTAGAAAGCCGAGAATGAACTGCGGGAAGAACGTGACGTTAAACCCAACGAACGTCAACATCGCGCTGATCTTGCCCCAGGTCTCGCTATACATACGACCAAACATTTTGGGCCACCAGTAGTGGAGAGCCCCAAGGAAAGCGGTCAGGGAACCGCCAACCATGACGTAGTGGAAGTGTGCGACCACGAAGTAGGTATTGGTCAGCATCACGTCCGTGCCCAGGGAAGCAAGAAACAGCCCGGTGAGGCCGCCGATGGTGAATAGGCCCATGAAGCCCAACGCGTAAAGCATCGGTGTCTGCAGCCTGATGTGGCCCTTATAGAGTGTCGCAGTCCAGTTGAAAATTTTGATTGCGGAGGGCACCGCAACCAAAAAGCTGAGGAGAGAAAACACGACGCCTTGGTACATGCCCTGGCTTGAGATGAACATGTGGTGTCCCCACACCACAAATCCGAGTGCGGCAATGGCAAGGCTGGAGAAAGCGATGAAGTGGTAACCAAAGACCCGCTTGCGTGAGAAGTTGGCGATGAGTTCGCTCTGCACACCCATGCCGGGAAGAACCATGATGTACACGGCGGGGTGCGAATAGAACCAGAAGAGGTGTTGGAAAAGCACCGGGTCTCCGCCGAGTTCCGGACTGAAGATCCCAAGGTGAAGCGTTCGTTCGACGACAACGAGAAGAAGCGTGATTGCGACGACAGGCGTTCCCAGAATCATCAGAAGCGACGTCGCGTAGTGCGCCCATACGAAGAGGGGCATCCTGAACCAGGTCATGCCGGGCGCGCGCATCTTATGGATCGTGACGACAAAGTTCATGCCTGTCATGATCGATGAGAAACCAGCGAGGAAGACGCCAATGATCGTTATCGAAACCTGGGAGTTTGAATATAGGCTGGAGTAGGGCGTGTAGAACGTCCAGCCAGTGTCAACGCCGCCCATACAAAGGCCAATGAGCATCAACGAGCCGCCGGCAATGTATAGGTACCAACTGAGCAGGTTTAGGCGTGGGAATGCAAGATCCCTGGCACCAATCATAATTGGAATGAAGAAGTTTCCGAACACGGCCGGGATCGAAGGCACCAGGAAGAAGAAGATCATGATGATGCCGTGCGCGGAGAACATCTTGTTGTATGTCTCCGATTCCATCATGAATCCGGTGGGCGACATGAGCTCAAGGCGGATCATCGATGCGGCGATGCTTCCCAGGAAGAAGAAGAACGAAATGGACGCCAGGTAAAGGACCGCAATTCGCTTATGGTCCTTCGTCAGCAACCACGATGAGATCGTGTGGCCGTTGTTGAGGTAGTTCGTCCCGTTTGTCTGTTCTGACATCAATTGGTTCCTTTGGCTTGTGAGGAAAGGGCGCCCACGGCCAGATTGCCCTGGTGGGGCGGAGCGGATTTCGGTGGTTCTTGGGTGGCGAGTGCGCCAGCGGCTCTTACCGGTTCGCGGCGGGCGAACGAGTTGGTCGGTGTCACTCCCGTCTGTGGTTGATTGAGAACCGTGGCTCCCGGCACGTTGCTGAGAGTCTTGATGAAGGCGACCAAGCTTAGCAGGTCTTCCTCACTGATCTGATTTTGATACACGGGCATGGTGTTCGTGTATCCGGCCAGCATCTTGTCATAGGGCTGCAGGATCGCGGAGCGGATGTACATCTGATCCGCGATGGCGCCACCACCGTTCTGGAATTTGCGTGCCTTGCCGTACAGCCCGTAGAGGCTGGGCGCACGTTCCGTGTCGTTCACGCCGTGACAGTTGTCGCAAGCCATTTTGTGATAAACGGTTGCACCGTATGCTTCCATCGACATCGGCGGAGCATCGTTACCTCCGTTTTGAATCCACTTTGCAAATTCGCTCTGCGGCATCGCGACCACTGTTCCGCCCATCTCGGAGTGTTGAGTGCCGCAGAACATTCCGCAAAACAGGTGATAGGTGCCCGCTTTAGTTGCGGTGAACCAAACCTGCGTGTACCTGCCAGGGACCACGTGATACTGGACTCGAAATTCTGGAATGTACAACGCATGGAGGACGTCCTGAGAAATCATCGTGAGCTTGACGGGCCTTCCGATCGGGATGTGTATGGTGTTGTTCTCTCGAACCCCGTTCTGATGCTGGATGTGCCACATCCATTGCTTACCGATCACGTAGATCTCCATGGCGTCCTTCGGTGGCACGCGCTCGTCGATGAACAGCTTGGCTCCCATGAAGAAGACGACCAATCCCATCAGGAGCGGAAGAACGGACCAGCTGATTTCCAAAAGCAGATGTTCGTGCACGGGTCGCGAGCGATCGACCTTGCTGCCCGTTCTATATCGAATCGCGAACAGGATCACCAAAAACCCGACAAGCAACGTGAAGATCACGGTCAGGACTGACAGCGTATAGAAGACGACGTCGTGGAAGCCAGAGATCGATGAGGCCGGTTGCGGTGCGAGTGGGAAGTTGAACATAAAGCTTCAGCCCTAAGCGTGAGTGGGCGTCCCTCCGTTCGCAGCGGCCTTTTTGGAGTCGCGCGACATCTTGAAAATCGAGAAAGCAAGGATCAGGACAGTCAGAATTCCGGCGATCTTCATCACCTGCTCGACAACGACGGTTCGTTTGCCTGTCACTGGGTCAACCATGATGCACCCCAACAGAATCACTTCCGCCTTGGCACCCACCTTGCCTGTGGAGGCTAGGGTGAGGGAGTCCTGCAACACTTTTGTGGGATAGTCTGCGCCGTAGATATAGCTGGATATCTTGCCTTGCGGCGTCAAGATCATGAGTCCAGAGGGGTGGTTAATCCGATCCGTGACCGAGTTGTATTCGTACCGGAATCCAAGGGAATCGGTTACCTTGCGTATGTTGCCTTCGCTTGCGGTCAGCAGGTGCCATCCGCCAAGGGATGCAGGCCGGTTGTACATGTCTTGGAGGTCCTTCTCCTTGGCGAGCGCCAGATCAGGGGTTTCCTTTGGAAAGATGCTGAGAGCAACGAGATCGTACTTTTCGCCGATCGGGAACGTGCCCTTCATGCGAACGGCACTCTTTAAGATGTTGCTGAGTTCGATGCCGCAGACGCCTTTGCAGGTGTAGAAGATGGGCATGAAGACGACCGGGCGTCCTTGAAATACGTCGCCGAGCTTGATGTGCTTGCCATGCTCGTCTACGACCTCGGTGTCGAGCGGGACCTGGTCCCCGAGCCTCTGATCGATACCCATCCGTTGACCAAGATTAAGCTGACCCGACTGGGCGAATGCGCTTTGGACGGCCAAAACCAGGACGGCAAACAGGAAGGCTTTTAGTTTCATTTGCCCCCCGAATGGATGCCTACGTCCGGCTTTGACGGCAGACCACGCCGGGCGACGATGTCGATGGCGCGATCGATGGGAATCCGATAGACTCCTTTTTTGGCATCGAGAACTGCCGACGTCGTAAGTTGGGCAGTTTCGTTCTGGCGGAGTTCCTTGATGTCCGTTTTAGTTGTGATGTTGGTTTGGAGCAGCGGATTAGGCGGCTGTGGAGCATTCTTCATGAAAGGCGGTTGAGGGGCTTGTTCATTCCTCATGGCTGGGTTCATCCAGGCAAAAAGGCCGAAGCCGACGGCGAACATGGCGGTGACGAAGACGAAGAAGATGGTCGACGCCCTGACAATCGTCTTGATGTCAAGGTCACGGACCTCATAGCCCATATCGTTCAGAGGATATTCTTGCTTGTGATGGTCATGCATGTTCAGGGGTTGCCTCCAAAAGCCTTCGGTCATGGGCCGGATAGAGCGGGGCTTGCTTTACTTCGTGGCAGAAAACGGTCACCCACAAGCCGCCGACTGCGATGAGGGCGACAATGTCTCCCCAAAACGGCATGGGACCTGTCGTCCGATACATCGGCGTCACCATGTAGTACAAATCGATCAACCGCATCAAGAGCAGCCAGGCCGCCACTCTTGCGAGATTAAGCGGGTAGCGCTTCGTGCGCGGAGACAGAAGCATCAGGAACGGGATGAAGAACTGGCCGATGATGAGCACGCATCCCACCCAGTTCCAGTTCTGAGCCGACCGTGCGGTGTAGTAGCCGGCTGTTGGCGGCAGGTTGCCGTTCCAAATGATGAGGAACTGTGAGAAGTTGAAGTACGCCCACAACATGGTGAACGTCAACATCATGTTGCCCAAATCCTTCGTGACACTTGGGGACACGAACTTATTGAACGGATCCCGGCGCGCATTGAGTCCAAGCAGGAGCGACGTCAGAGCGAGCGCACCGAGCCCCGGTCCGACAACGAACATCGGGCCAAACATCGTCGAATACCAATGAGGGTCAAGCGACATGACCCAATCTGTTACACCGAAGGTGATAGATAGCACCAGGAAGACGAGACCAGGTGCCGCGTAGTTGGTGCGACTCTGCGCTTCGTTCTCATCCTTGTTCTCATCTTGCCTGAGGCTGGACTTGCGCATCCCGTTCGCAACGAGCGCCCAGAAGCCAAACAGCAGGATCGCACGGATGCCGACCGCGGTTGTGTTCATCCAACCCGCTTTGTTCGAGAGAACGTGATCCGCCGCAACCTTGGCTGGATCAGCCCAAGGATAGAGCTCTTTGGCAAAGAACAGGATCGGCAGGAATAAGAAAAAGAGCACCACGAACGTTTTTGCGCTCGCAGCAGCTTCAGCCATCCGTAGAACAGACAGGCCCCATGAACCTCGCACCGTATGGTGCAGCAGGACCAAACCGAGCATTCCAAGCGTCAGCGAGGTGAAGCAGACCCACCCGAATAGATAGGATTGCAGCAGCATCGTATGCTGCTCGCCGGTGGAGGTGAAGATCATCCCGAGGTAGGCGAGCAAGGCGAGACCACCGACCAGCAGACCCGCCCCCTGGAGTTTCCCGAGGTTGGCCGGAGGAGCATTATCGTGGACCAATTCGTGCGCGTTTTCGTTCATCGTTGTGCCGTTGCTCCCTCGGGTTTAGAAACCTGAGCGTTCAGCTTGCCCAGTTCGGTCGGATCGACATCCGCAGCTGAGGCGTGTTGGCTGAACTGCAGCGTCCGGATGTAGGCTGCAATCGCCCAACGATCTTGCGGTTCCACTCTCGACGCGTAACTGAACATCGCCCCATAGCCATTTGTGATCACGTCATAGAAGTGGCCCACGGGCATGTTCCGCAGTCGATCCGTGTGGTACGAAGCCGGGGGGCGGCGCAAGGCAAATCCGCGCTTGGCGATCATGCCGTTCCCGTCGCCGAGCCTGCCGTGACATGGCGTGCAGTAGATGTTGTATCGGTCTTGACCGCGGAGGATGGTCTCTTTGGTCACTTTGATCGGAAATGTTTCCACGTACTTGCCATTCGCACGGCCTGCAAAGAACGCGTCATCGGTGCGGAGGTGCCCTCTTGCGACCGTGCCAGCCACGAGCGGTCTCGAAGACTGACCATCACTGAAAAAAGGCGACTCATCGAGAGGTGCGAGCTTAGGTTGCTGCCACATGTCCGTGTGACAACCTGCCACCACAAAGCCGATGCCTACCAGCACGACGAGATGGGTGAATCCTATTCGTTTCATTCTTCGCCCTCCACGCTGGAGACCGAAGAAGGTTTGAGACCCTCCAGAAACTTCTTTGTTTTCTCGCCATCGAACATCGGATCGGTCGCTTCGATGCAGAGAAAAAATCTGTCTTGAGAAGCCCTCTCAAAACCTGGGGCGGAAAAGATCGGATGGTAGGGCCTTGGGAGGCCGTTCAACGCCAGCATGCCGATGGTGCCTCCAAGCGCCGCGAACAAGATCGTGCATTCATACAACACAGGGAAAAATGACGGCAACGAGAAAAGGGGTTTGCCACCAACGTTGATCGGATAGTCGTAAACGGCGGTGTAAGTCTCGAGGGCGAGTCCGCAAATGGCGCCGGTCACTCCGCTGAGGAAGAAGACCCATGGCACACGCTCGTCTTTGAAGTGCATCGCTTCGCTGAGACCGTGAATCGGGAAGGGCGTATAGCATTCGAGGGCGCTGTAACCCTTTTCCCGGGCCCTGGCGGTGGCCTCAATGATCGCCTCGGGCGAATCAAACTCGGCCACCATGCCATGTTGAATTTGCTGTCGCTTGCGCACGCTTAAGCTCCCTCCCCCGCCGTAACCGGTTCGCCTTCCGCTTCATGGCGCTTGCCGATGTGTAGTTTGTAAAGAAGGTCCTTCATTTCGAACATGTTGATCGCCGGCAAGAACCTCACGAAGAGGAACATCAAGAAGACAAAGAATCCTATGGATCCGAAGAACATCGCGAAGTCCCACACGGTGGGGTAGTACATCCGGTCGCTGGAAGGCAAATAGTTGCGAGTGAGGCTCATCGGAATGATGACGAAACGCTCCAACCACATTCCCACGCTGACGACGAAGGAAACAAACCACACAATGGGAATGTTGCGACGGCACTTGACGCTCCACATGAGCTGCGGTATGAGGCCGTTGCACAAAATCAGCATCCAATAAGCGGGCCAGTACGGGCCGGTGAAACGCCACCAAAGAAGGGCCAGTTCAACTTTTTCTCCGCTGTACCAGCCGTAAAAGGCCTCAAGCGTGTAGCCATAGAAGACGATGAGGCCGGTAGCAAGCATGATCTTCGCCATCCAATCGATATGGCGCATTGTGATCAGGTCCTTCAGACCGTACATCGCACGAATCGGAATCGCGAGAAGGATGACCATTGCAAATCCCGCGAAAACTGCGCCGGCGACGAAGTATGGCGGGAACACCGTGATGTTCCAACCGGGCACGATCGAAACCGCAAAGTCGTAGGACACGATCGTGTGAACCGAAAGCACGA
>CAZUCK010000040.1:0-23963 GCA_964619505.1 uncultured Fimbriimonas sp.
GCCACGTTGACCACGGCAAGACGTCGTTGACCGCCGCAATCACGGGCGTTCTCGCCCAGCAGGGCCTTGCAAAGAAGGTCATGTATGCCGAGATCGACAATGCACCTGAAGAGAAGGCGCGCGGTATCACGATCAACATCTCGCACCAGGAGTACGAGACTGCGTCACGACACTATGCGCACGTCGACTGCCCTGGTCACGCCGACTTCATCAAGAACATGATTACGGGTGCCGCCCAAATGGACGGCGCAATCCTGGTCGTGTCGGCGACCGATGGCCCTATGCCGCAGACCCGCGAGCACATCCTGCTTGCCCGCCAAGTTGGCGTCCCCCACATCGTGGTCTTCATCAACAAGATCGATCTCGTGGATGACCCCGAGCTCATCGAGCTCGTCGAGATGGAAGTCCGAGAGCTGCTCACCAAGTACGGCTTCCCCGGCGACGACACACCGGTCATCAAAGGTTCCGCCGTCAAGGTCATGGAGCAACTTGAGAAGGGCTCCGTCGACTTGGCTGATCCCTACGTCAAGGCCGTTCTTGACCTGATGGACAGCGTCGACTCCTTCATCCCGACTCCGACTCGCGACAAGGACAAGCCGTTCTTGATGGCCGTTGAAGACGTATTCACGATCACCGGCCGCGGCACGGTTGCCACCGGACGTGTGGAAAGAGGCCAGCTCAAGTCGATGGAAGAGGTCGAGATCGTCGGTCTCAGCGAAGCTCCGCGCAAGACGGTCGTAACCGGCGTGGAAATGTTCCGCAAGACTTTGGACTACTGTGAGGCAGGCGACAACGTCGGCCTGTTGCTCCGCGGAGTCGACCGCCACGCCATTGAGCGCGGCCAGGTCGTAGCGAAGCCAGGTTCAATCAAGCCCCACCGCAAGTTCAAAGGCGAGGTTTACGTCCTCTCGAAAGAAGAGGGTGGACGGCACACGCCGTTCGTGAGCGGCTATCGCCCGCAGTTCTTCTTCCGCACGACGGACGTGACTGGTACGCTTCAACTCCCAGCCGGTGTTGAAATGGTCATGCCAGGCGACAACATTACGATGGAAATCGAACTGATCGAAGGAAAGCCGATCGCCATGGAGCAAGGTTCGAAGTTTGCCATCCGTGAAGGTGGTCGAACGGTCGGCGCCGGCACGATTACGGAGATCAGCAACTAGCAGAAGAGAAGCCCCGGGTTCCAAAAAAAGAACTCGGGGCTTCGAACTGAAAGGGAACCCTATGGCAGGAATGAAAGTTAGAATCAGGCTCCGTGCTTATGATCACCGGATCATCGACCAGTCGGCTGAGAAGATCACCGACACCGCAAAGCGCACCGGCGCGAGGGTGTCAGGACCGATCCCGCTGCCGACCAACATCCGAAAGTTCTGCGTGATCCGTGGACCGCATATCGATAAGGAGTCCATGGAGCACTTCGAGCTTCGCACGCACAACCGGCTCATCGACATTTTGGAGCCGACGAACAAGACGATCGACGCACTGATGCGATTAGACCTGCCGAGCGGCGTCGACATCGAAATCAAGAGCTAAGTTTAAGACCGCGTTGCTTCCAGCAATGCGGCTTCCTATTCAGGACGCGGGCTCTTAGGAGACGAATCCGCTGGTGTGATGAACGGGCAACCAGCATGCACCGGGAGCTCAACAACGCTGTGGATTGGCCATAGGTTTGCAAGACGTCACGTGCGCGACCGGTCGGAGAGTACGGACACCATGACGTAACGAATATGGAAGACGAACTTGGCTTCTTAAACATCAAAACTCGCCTCGGAGACCGCAAGCTCTTTTTTCGGCGCGGCACCTCTGACCAAGATGTCATTCACCAGGTATTCGAAAGACACGATTACGAAATTTTCGACATCAAACGCAGTCCTGAGTTCGACGCTCTATTGGCACGCTATAAGAGGTTGGGACGTACCCCCCTCATAGTTGACGCGGGAGCGAACATGGGTGCGAGTGCCGTATTCTTCACGTTGATGTGCCCCGATGCCAAGATCGTTGCGATTGAGCCTGAGGGCGGCAACTTCGATCTTCTTAAGCGCAATGTAGAGGGCTTGAATGTTCGGTGCGTCCATGGAGCACTCTCGTCGTCGGAAGGCTCTTTGGAGGTGGTTGATCCTGGAGAGGGCCATTGGGGCATGCGGACTGCTCCGGTAGGCGGCGGCGGCAAGGTGGTGCCTTCGGTCACCGTGAGCGGTATTTATGAGGAGGAACTGAAAGAAGGCAATTGGCCGTTCATCACGAAGATAGACATTGAAGGCTTTGAAAGGACGCTCTTCGAAAGCCATACTGAATGGGTCGGGCGAACTCCCATCATGATCGTGGAACTCCATGACTGGATGCTGCCCCGCGAGGCAACCTCGCGGACTTTCCTGAGGTGCGTCGCAGACCAAGATCGAGATTTCGTATTCATGGGAGAGAATGTTCTCTCAATAAAGTTTGACTTGGAAACTCCATAAGCACCTGTGCCGCAACCTTCCGGCCGGGTAGGGCTTGAGATCAGGCCCGACATTCGGCCATAATGTTCGGGTTAAGGTAAGAGACCGTATGAAAGAAGGCATCCATCCAAAGGTTCATCCAGTTCTGTTCGTCGATGGCGAGCACGAGTGGATCGGCGTATCCACAACCAAGACCGCCACAACTCGAGTCATCGACGGCTTGGAGCACTACGTGGTGCCGCTCGAAATCAGCGCCTTCAGCCACCCTTTCTACACCGGTCAGAAGAGACTGGTGGATACCGCCGGACGCGTCGAGAAATTCATGCGGCGCTACGGTCAGCAAATGGCGAACCAGGGCAAGAAGTAACCCTTTCCTTCGGCGACGTTTTAAGGGGCACTTCATTCAGAAGTGGCCCCTTTTTCGTAAGTAATCATGATGGACGCAACGACCGAATCACCGATTCCAGGGCCCAGACGACGCCCGTGGACGTGGCCCTTGGTGCTGGTGCTTGCCGTTGCCGGACTCTACAAACTTAATCTGATCCGCAAAGACGTCGGCGGAGTCAAAAACATGGTCAGCCGCGCGTACTGGACTGAAAGACTCAACGGTACGGACCTCTATAACCCCCAAACACGCTTCTTCAAGAGGGGTAACCGCGCGAACCACGAAGTCTGCCTGACGTTCGATGACGGCCCGCATCCCCAATCATGCCAGGCCATCTTGGACACACTGAAGAAATACGACGCGAAAGCCTCGTTCTTTCTTGTGGGCAAACGGATCAAGGAGCACCCGGAACTCGCTAAAGCCATCCTGGATCAGGGGTTCGAAGTGGGCAACCACACACAGGACCATTTGCGGCTTGATACGCTGAAACCAAATCAGGTCAAGAACGAACTGATCAACTGCGAAATCAACTTCTATCGCGCAACCGGAGCGCACATGCATCTGTTTCGGCCCCCCGGGATGCGATTCAACGACGACATCATGGCGACCGTTAACCAAATGGGTTATACGACTATCGGTTGGGACATTGGAGCGAAAGATTTTATCGGGGCCCCACTCAAGGGCAAAACCCAAAGCCCACAACTCATTGCCGACAGCGTCCTGAAACAGTTAGACGACGGCGTGATCATTCTCCTTCACGACAATCCCGACACGGCCTCCGCTCTTCCCCAGATTCTGGAAAAGCTGAAAGCGGACGGCTACAAGATGCTGGATTCAACGCAGATGATGGCCCACTTGCCAAAGCCGGTGGTAATCGAATCAAATGCCGGACGCGCGGATGAATCGAAGATTACGCTACGGGTTGGCCAACCACTTCCCGGTAGCAACACAGGAAACGCTTCCACATCACATTGACATAGCCCGTGTAACCGACGCTGAGCCTCAAGAGACAGGGCCCCGAACGGGCAAAAGGGCACGCGAAATCGACAAAATCAATCATGTGCGTGCCCCGCCTGAAGGCTCAAATCGGTGCTCGTGCCTCATACGGGCGAAAGCGCTTCAAGCATGATGTCGATAAACCTGCTGGGGATCATCGAACTCGAAAATCTTGACGGTCAATCGCCGCCGCATTCTCAAATGCCGTGCCTCGAACGTGATTTCGTCCCCGAGTTCAAGTAAGCCGCTTGTCCTTCCTGCGACAATCCTCTCCCTCGTGCTAGCCGTTGATTTGACGTGGAGTCCAACGTACAACGCCAAATTGAAACACACTTCCAGGGACGCCTTGATCGGAGTTTCAACGCGAATGACCGCCATGGACGATTTGATGACAGCGTACGTCCCTCGGGGTCGGTGTAATAATGGGTCATGGCGACCGTCACCACCGCTTTCGACGCTCATCGCGCACCCCTTCGCGAAGTCGACCCCGACATTCTTGAACTGATTAAAAGGGAAGAGAAGCGGCAAGAACACAATCTGGAACTCATCGCCAGCGAGAACATCGCCAGCATCGCCGTGAGAGAAGCGATGATGAGCGTCCTGACCGATAAGTACGCAGAGGGTTATCCAGGAAAGCGATACTACGGCGGATGCGAAGTCGTCGACGAGGTGGAGAACCTCGCAATCGAGAGGGTGAAGACCTTGTACGGAGCAGAACACGCCAATGTCCAACCCCATAGCGGCGCTCAGGCCAACATGGCTGTCTATTTCGCCTTCATGCAACCCGGCGATACGCTGATGGCAATGAACCTGGCCCATGGTGGGCACCTAACGCATGGATCGCACGTGAACTTCAGCGGGCAACTCTATAAGGTGGTGCCATACGGGGTCACAGAAGATACGGAGGTCATCGACTATGACGAGTTCCGTCGACTCGCACACGAGCACCGGCCCCGTATCATCGTCAGCGGCGCGACCGCCTATTCCAGGGTCTTCGATTTCGCTCAAATCCGCGAGATCGCCGACGAAGTTGGCGCCTTTCACATGTGCGACATGTCGCACTACTCCGGACTGATCGCCGCCGGCGTGTATCCATCACCTGTACCCCATTGCGACTTCGTCACGAGCACAACACACAAGTCGATTCGTGGTCCGCGCGGGGGCATGATCCTCTGTAAAGAGCAGTTTGCCAAGGAGATCGACAAGTCAGTGTTTCCCGGCATTCAGGGTGGCCCACTGATGCATGTCATCGCGGCCAAGGCCATTTGCTTTAATGAAGCGGCCATGCCATCGTTTAAGACCTATCAGGAGCAGATCAAGAAGAATGCCATCGCTCTCTCAGGCGCAATGGCGGATGAAGGCTTCAGAATCGTGAGCGGCGGCACCGATTCGCACCTGATGTTGGTGGACCTAAGACCGTTTAAGGTGACCGGCAAGGTCGCTCAGATCGTGTTGGATCAGGTGAACATCACGACGAACAAGAACTCGATACCGTTCGATCCGGAAAAACCCTTTGTCTCGTCTGGCATCCGCCTGGGAACGCCGGCCACGACGACCCGAGGCATGACAGAGCCAGAGATGAAACAAATCGCGGCGCTCATCGCAAGAGCGCTGAAAAGCCCCGAAAACGATGGTGAACTGGCATCGGTGAAGAAGGACGTTGTCGCCCTTTGTTCAAAGTTCCCAATTCACGCCGTTTGAAGAAACCCTACCACCATGCATCGCGCATAGGCGGGGTTGATCAGGGCTAGGCTTTAACGACCTTGCCGTTTTTTGGGTGCGCGGCTCGACGGGGCTTTGGCTTCGGGGCCGATTCCGCTTTCACATATTCTTCGTAATGCTCGACCATTTCCTCGTTCAAGGCGTCCTCAGCAACCTGCGCGGCTTTCTGCTTGCGCATCCAAAGGGTCAGCGTGACTGCCGAAACGAGAAGCGCCATGCTTCCACCGATGATGAAGATTCCGCGTTGTTTGTTCATTGTTTGGCCCTTGATCTATGACCTGACATTCAATTCATCTTACAGTGCCTAGCGAAGTTGTGGGAGTGAAACTTGGTGCGTCACTGGCGGGGAACGAGTCTTCCGAAGCTTCGTCGACCATGCGGTCGGAACAGCGCGTTCCAAGCATGCTCAAACGTTTGCGCACGGTCGGATCTTTGAGAGCTTGCTTCACAAGGAACGTCAAGCCCACGAGCCCAGCAATGCCACCGACGGCCCAGAATGTCTTCGCGTTCTTCATTGGTCTCCCGGCGATCGAAGGCTCGATCCCCGAGAGATGGACGACGATGCATCAACGCTTGTTCTCAAGTGTTGAATTTCGGCGGCACTTTTGGTGACGGCGTGGACGGCTGCATCTGCTTAGGTTCCGGGCCATCGTGGCCATCCTTTTCCCTTTCAGCTGGCATGGCTCCTGGTACCTTTAGCGCCTGTTGTTGGCCGTTGTCCCGGTCATCTAAGCGCATGGTGCTGTTCACGAGTTGCGCTGCCAAAACCGTCTGGATGACGCCGGAAATTTGATCGGCCGCTCCACCGGCTGCGCCCTTGCCGTCGCTGGAGATGTTCACCAACTTAGCTTGAGCCAAGGCGTTTGCAATGACAGGAGCAATTTGGGGAAGAAGCTCAAGCTGCCTGAGCGCAAGGTACGAGTCGCCTCCTTCTGCAATGGCCGAGTTGACCTGGCGGATGGCTTCAGCTTGTGCCGTCGCAGTGACCCGGATGCGGACCGCATCAGCTTCCGCCGACGCTTCGGCCTGGATTTTCACTTTTTGAGCGTCAGCCGAAGCTTGTGCGATTTGCGTGGCGCGCAGCTCAGCCTCCCTTAGGGACTCCAATGCGGCCTGCTTCTTGGCTTCCGCCTCGGCGATGACTGCCGCGTTTTGCGCTTTGCGCTGATCAAGATCTCGCTGTTTGTCGTTGACTGCTTGCTCTGCCGCCAACTGTGCCTCACGAGAACGGCGCTCCTGGTCCGCTTGTACGATGTCCGCATTGGCCTTTGCCTCGACCGCAGACTGTCTGCGCCTCGCTTCAGCGACCTCGCTTTGCACTTCCTTAATGTTCAATGAATTGAACACAAGACCGAGGTCCTGCAGCTCGCGAGAACAGGCGCTCTTGATGATCACAGCCAATCGGTCGTCCTCTTCCGTGACACTTGCAAGCGCGGCTGACGGAATGCTGAGAACGGGCGCTTGTACCTCCTCGGGCTTGTCCCCCGCAGTCGCGAACGGCCTGCTGACTTTCGAATTGAACAGTTCATCGTGGTGAAGCAGGTTGATGGCGCGGCGTCCCGTCGAGGTGAGAAGGTCCGTCAAGGTTGAAGTCTGCTCGGGAGGAGGCTTGGCAAAGAATCGGTTTGCTGCGGTCCGAATCATCTCGTTGCTGTCCCCAACGCTCACGATCGCGCTGGCAAGCACCCGCACTTTGATCGGCCTAGGCTGCCCGGTGCGGTCGATGTCTGCCGTCTGGTCAGAGATGTCCAAGTCAATGTTGATTGCCTTGGACGGAATGGTCGTCGACGTCATCACGAGTGGAAATTCGATGGCTTTGCAAGGGCCCTTGAAAACCCTGACTCCCATGAATCCGCTGATGATGCGGATGGTTCCGGCTGCAACGGTCGTCAAACAACGAGCCACGGTGATCAGAGCCAAGATGATCAGCAATGCAATGGCCAAGCCATAGAACGAAGGAGGAATAGCATTTTGTGCGTTAGGGTCCATAGTGTTTCACTGATGCGTACGTAGCAAACGTCAAATGGGTTTAGTTGGCAATCTCCCGGCTGACTCGGCAGACATTGCGCTTAGCGTCGACTTCCAAAATGATAACCGAGTCTCCTTTGCAAACGGTGACACCACTCTTGGTCTCGACCTGATCTAGGTTGCCGAGAAGCTGGACGGTTTGCCCGTCAAGGATGAGCTTTATGAGCCCCTTGCCCGAGCGGTCGAAATTGGTCGCCGCGACGGCCGTCTTTGAGACCGTGCCCTCCAAGCCCTCACTGGGAGGCGAGGCAGCCTTAAACATGAGGTTGATCAAAGGTTTCAACAAGAGAAAGTCAAAAACGAGCGCTCCACATAAGGCGCCGATCGCCGTAAGCGGCCCGTTGGCGATCTGGTGTCGCAAAAATATGCCAGTCAAGCCTGCGCCGGTTGCAAGCGCGAAAAGATCGAGCGGCGAAACGAGAAGCCAGCCCGCCGACTGCGCCCAATGGAGCATCGTCGTACCGGGCGTATGGGGTGCAACTGAGCTCTCGCCGTGAGCTGTGTTGTGGATGGGACCCCTCGGTCCACCCAAGTGGCCGTGGGCTCCTCCCCCGTGGCTGACTCCGGCGTGGGGCCCGTGACCTATCGCCGGCCCGTGACTCCCGACCGCGGATCCTGAGTGACCTCCAGAATGTCCACTTAGAAACCCAAACAGCGCCATCAGGATAAAGCCGATGGCTCCCGTGAAGAATAGGACTTGATAGATCACCTTGTTCTTATGTTAACGTAAACCGACTCTACTGGGATGCAGATACCGAGATATGTCTGCGACCACCGGGGGACGCAATGTTGATCCATTGGCCTTTGGGTTGAATCGCGAGTAATCTGAGTCAAGCCGAATCTCCCCGCAAACGAGACGTCGCCGTACCGTCTCCAGAACAAGTATAATCCTGTCGATTGGTACCCATGGGGCGCCGAGGCGTTCGCCAAAGCCCAAGCTGAACAAAAACCAATCTTCCTAAGCGTGGGCTACTCCTCCTGCCACTGGTGCCACGTCATGGAACGAGAGTCTTTCGAAGATCTCGCCGTGGCTGAGGCGTTGAACAAGCATTACGTCAACGTCAAGGTGGATCGCGAAGAGCGACCGGACATTGACGAAGCCTACATGACGGCGGTGCAATTGAGCAGTGGCCGCGGCGGATGGCCGATGAGCGTCTTCATGACCCCTGAGCGCAAACCCTTCTTTGCCGCCACCTATTTTCCCAAAGCGAACTTTGCTCAGGTGGTTGCCCAAGTCGCCGGAGCATGGTCGAAGGGCAGGAAAGAACTTCTTGACGCGGCAGACGAATTCTCAAAGGCGTTGGCCGAAGTTCTGACAAAGCCCGCGCCCGGCACTTTCGCCAAACTTGACGAAGACTTCGTAGAGCAAAGTGTCAGAGCGATTGCGTCGGATTTCGACTCCAAGAACGGCGGCTTCGGAACGGCCCCGAAATTTCCACCCCATGGGGCCATCCAGCTTCTAATGAGCTACGCACTCCGGCCCCAGTCCCGAGACGAACTTCGTGAGGCGGCGCTCGGCATGGCACTTGCGACCTTGGAACGCATCTCGAGAGGCGGCATCCGCGACCACATTGGAGGGGGCTTTCATCGTTATTCAACGGACGAGGTTTGGCTGCTTCCGCATTTTGAAAAGATGCTCTACGACAACGCTCTGATGTTGGGCAACCTGGTGCATGGCTCTGCCATCGCAGCGCAAATCGACCCGGACCTTGAGAGCTTGTTGACCGATGCCGCCCAAGACCTCATCGGTTGGGTCGGACGGGAAATGGTGTCGCCAGAAGGGCTCTTTTATTCCGCCTTGGACGCTGACAGCGAGGGAGAAGAAGGGAAGTTTTACGTCTGGACTTCCGCGCAGGTCAGGGAAGTTCTCGCTGGTGAGGCGGAAGGATTCCTCGCTGCCTACGGCTTTGAAGACCTTGGCAACTATCGCGACGAGTCCAAGGGTGAACAGTCCGGAAACAACATTCCATTCCTTGCGGATCCCTCTTTTCAACCCAAGGATGAGATCAAGAAGCTCAGGAGCGCCAGGCAAGGCCGCCCCACGCCCGCCCTTGATCACAAGGCGATTGTAGCGTGGAACGGTCTGATGATCAGCGCTTTTGTGGACTCCGGGAGAATGGTTGAGGCCGAACGGACCTGCGATGCCATTTTGGCGGCCGAGGCCGCCTACGGCCGCTTGCCTCATCAGATCTCCAACGATGTACCTGGCGGGAATGCCTTCTTGGACGACTATGCCGCATTCGTTGACGCCCTCCTAAAACTCGGCTCGACGGCGGAATTGCTCGCTCAGCTGCAGCGTGAAGCACCCGAGGAGTTCGCAGGGATGGGCCTGAAGTTGGGTAAGCGTGAGGGTCGCCTCTGGCTGGAACATGGGGCTCGCCTCTGCCATGAAATGGTCGAGCGGTTTTACGATGAGGAGCATGGTGCATTCTTTTCGACCGCTTCCGATCATGAAGTTTTGTTTGGCCGAACCAAACCGGTATTCGACCAGCCCATTCCGAGCGGAAACGCGCTTGCATTGCGCTGTCTTCTAGCCATCGGAGATCGCGAGCGTGCCTCCAAAACCGTCGAATCCCTCCTTGGCTGGATGCAAAAGGCACCGCAGGCAACAGAGGCTTTGCTTTCCGCTGCCCTGCCCTTGGTGCCCGCGGCGGCGGTCGAGAACGGCAAGCCTTCGGCAAAGGTCATCTCGGCAGATGTTGAAGTGACACTTTCAGCGAAAGAGCTTCAAGTCGATGAGAAGGGATGGGCGCACGCTGAGGTTGTCATCATGGTGCCAGACGGCCTTCACATCAACGGTCCCCAACCGCCCGCCCGCTGGTTGATACCCACCAGTTTGGAGATCCAACCGTTGAAAAGCGCCGTGGATTATCCGGTGGCAACGAGTGACGAATACACTGGCGAGGTCCGAATTCCATTCAGAGTCGAATTGCCATCCTCTGAAAAAGCTGCCGAGTTCGAGATCAAAGTTGGGTACCAGGCCTGTACGTCGACCGAATGCATGGAGCCTAAAGAACGAACGCTCAGCGCAGTCGTTCTCCGTTAGGCTCGGCTCATTTCACTCGCTTGACATTGCGGAGCAACAATGCTCCGAGCAGGAAGCAGACAGCGGAAAGGGTGAAGACCGCCGCGTATCCTCCCATGTTGTAGTGGGTGATCTTTTCCCCCGCAACAAAGGAGATCGACTGTCCAAACGAAGCGAGAATGAACCCAGCGACAGGTGCGCCGATGGATTGGGGAAGGGTCATCGAAATGTGCCAAACGGCCATGTCTTTGGCTGCATCCTTCTCGCTCGGCAATACATCCGTACCGAGTGCCCAATCAACGCTGATATAGGCGCCGTAACCCAGTCCAAAAAGGACCCCGACCAGAAGCGTCTGCGAAAGAGTCGTGCAGAAGATCAATGCAACGGTCATCACTGCAATCACGACGTTGGCCAAGTAAACGACACGTTTTCGTCCAATCTTGTCGCTTATGAAACCCCCAAAATAACCGCTCAAAGTGGCACCAACCAAAATCAGAGAGAGGAGCTTTGGTGATGTCTCAGAGGGATTCGCAACGCGAATGACGTCACTCAAATAGTATTGGATGAAGGGCAAGATCGCATAGAACCCCACCATGACAAGCGCCCGCGTGATCCACACCCAGGCGAAATCTGGGTAAATCCTAGGGTCGATCCAAAGACTCTTTAAGTAAGGTTTCCACTGCAGAGCTGGCGGGGCCACAGGCAAAGGGTTCTCTTTGATTCCAAACATGGTGATGCACGCCACGCCCGCCATGACGACGCCTATCGCCGCGTACTTGACTTCTTCGCCAGCATCTTTGAGCAGCACGCCACACAGGAATCCGCCGATCAACGTGCCCACTTGCGACATCACAGCCATATAGCCGCTCGCCGCGCCACGCTGGTTCGCGGGAATCAAGTCCGGAATGATGCCGCTGTAAGCCGCAGAAGCAATGTTGTTTCCAAGCTGCACCAGCACATAGGCCAAGAAGAAGACGGGAACACTGTTCCTCTGGAAGCCAATCGCCATCGTGGCCAGACCCATGAGGTTCACCAGGGTTCCGGTCGCGATGTAGGGACGTCTTCGGCCCCACTTGCTCGAGCAACGGTCGCTCAACGCCCCGACGACCAGGGGAACGAACAAGGCCACTAACGCTGCTACCCCTGTGATCACCCCCAAAAGCTTTGCCCGGTCAAGATCCGACTTCAAGGCGAGAATCCTTACCTCGCTGGGCAACATGACGATGAGCAAGGCTCCCCAGACGAAGTTGGAAGCGAACCAAAACGAGCTGATCTTGAAGTGCTGGAGGAACGTTAGAATTTGTCCGGCATACGGGGACTCAACGTCGGGAATCTCGCGATTGGACTCTTCCTGGGTGTCATGAAGATGAACGACGGGAAGGGACTCGATTTCAGGCTCCGATTCGATGGGTTTCATGAGAGGTTGCCGGACCCAGCCGCCTCGCGACCAGACTTCACACTTTCGACCGCATACTCGTAGTCTTCAATGTAGTCGATGTCGAAAGTGAATTCGGGTGCCGAGTGGACGATTGCCCTACCGGAGCAACCAAGCAGAGATTGAATCTTGGCCTCAACATCGGCAAGGGTTAACTGTTTCCGAAGCCACTTGTACACGAATGCTGGACCGAGCAACTTCGCCATCCCAAATTTGCTCTTGCGGTTCTCGAACACCCGTTCGATGTGCGGCCGCGCCTTCCGCAAGGCTGCGACATCGATGACAAAGATGCACCCTGTTGTCCACACGTCGTCCTTCAACGCTACAAAGCTGGCGTCCGTGCCGGGAAATCTTGCGTGGAAGGACTTTTGGTTTACGAGGGGAACGCAGATGTCCCTGTCCTCCGGGCAAGATTCGACAAAGCCCTTGATGAGTTCGGGAGTCAAAAACGGGAGATCACAGGTGACGATGAGCACCTTATCAGGAGGATTGTCAGCCTTAGCCAAGGCGTCGAGTCCTCGGAAGATGTTTTCCGGCCCGGTGGAGCCCTCAGGGAGCGTGAAGTCAGCAAGTTTGCCGCCAACGCTGTTCCTAACCTTCTCTCCGCCGATGACAACCGTCCTGTTAACGACGCCACTGCCTTTGAGGGCCGCCATGGTGCGCTCCAGAACTGTGGTGCCGCCGATTTCAACAAGCGCCTTGGAGTCCGTACCGACCTTTTCCGCAAATGCCGCCTCGATGGTGCCCCCGGCAGGCAGAATCACATCGTACTTAGTCACCGCTAGGCATTATCGCATACGCGGGGGCGTCTTGCATGACGTTTGCTATGACAGTTTGTAGATCTTCACAACCTCGGCGTCAATTACCGGGCAACACGGCTACACCGGCATCTCGGATCTTTCCGCCTCAACTTGCTCAGATGCTTTCGCCAAGCTCAAAAGCATTCGGTCAACCGCCTGCACCGGGTCACCGGAATAGGGCCAAATGAATTGCTCCCGCGTCACGTAACACTCTCGGTTCATCTTCGAGAGTATCGACCACACCCGTGGTGGAACCAGCGCACGGTCTGCAAATCCAATGGATAGCCGTCCCCCTCTCGCGTCCAGCTTGTCAATGCCGCGGTCCCTGCCCCTCATGCGCAACGACATGATTGCGAAAGCGTTTCGCACGGGATCGGGGAGATGGCCATAACGATCCTCGACCTCGGATTGCGCCTCGCCCAAGGATCTCTGGTCTCGAGCCGTCATCATCTGCTGGTAATAGTACAGCCGCTGTGCCTGGTCCTTGATGTAGTGATCTGGAATCAGGGCGATCACAGGCAATTCAAACGCGGGCAACGGAGTCAGCGATGCCAGCGGGTCCTTAAGCTCTCCCCGGTCGGGTAATTCGCCGTCCACGGAACTCTTCATCAGAAGGACCGCTTCGTTGATCAATTGTGTGTAGAGCTCATATCCGACGGCAGCCATGGCGCCATGCTGCTTGGAACCGAGTAACTCCCCAGCCCCGCGAATTTGTAAATCTCGGAACGCAAGAGAGTAGCCCGAGCCAAGTGAGGAGAACTCCTGAAGCGCTTGCAACCGCTGCAACGCTCCCGTGTTCAAATCCTTGTTTCCCTGATAGAGCAAATATGCGTAAGCCTGTCGGTCCGATCGACCGACTCGACCCCGCAACTGATACAACTGCGACAACCCTAAGCGATCTGCGTTCTCGACAATCAAGGTGTTCGCGTTGGCGATGTCGATTCCGTTTTCGATGATCGTTGTTGACAGCAAGATGTCGATCTCACCCTTGATGAATCCAATCATGATGGGCTCAAGCTCTTTCTCGGTCATCTGGCCATGCCCCACTCCGACGCGTGCCATGGGCACGAGCTTTCGCAGCCTCTCCGCGACGTGAGCGATGCTCTCGACACGGTTGTAAACGTAAAACACCTGTCCGCCCCGTGCCATCTCGCGAAGAATCGCTTCGCGAACGACATCGGGCGCGATGGGTCTTACAAAGGTGCGAATCGGCAATCGACCCGGTGGTGGATCGTTGATCAACGACATCTGCCGAATGTCCATCAGAGCCATGCTAAGCGTCCGTGGGATCGGAGTTGCGCTGAGCGTCAACACGTCAACCTCCGTCCGCAACTGCTTCAGCATCTCCTTTTGCTTCACGCCAAACTTCTGCTCTTCGTCGATGATGACGAGCGCCAAGTCCTTGAACTTCACTTCCTGGCTCAGTAAGGCGTGTGTGCCAATGATGATGTCGACCTTGCCTTCCCCAAGCTCAGCCGTGACTCTATGCCGTTCAGCCGTGGTGCGGAATCGGTTCAAGAGAGCCATCCGCACGGAAAACGGGCCCAGCCGCTCTTCGAAATTCCTATAGTGCTGCTCAGACAGAATGGTCGTAGGACACAAAACCGCGACTTGTCGCCCCGCCTGCGCCACCTTGAAAGCGGCGCGAATGGCCACCTCCGTTTTCCCAAAACCTACGTCCCCGCACACAAGACGGTCCATCGGATATCCCATCGTGAGGTCGTGCTTGGTTTCCTGAATGGCGTCCATCTGGCTCGGCGTCTCCACCCAAGGGAATGTCCCTTCCATTTCCGCTTGCCACGGAGTGTCCTTCCCAAACGGCTTTCGCTGCACCTTCTTTCGTTGGGCGTATAACTTAACCAGGTCTCTCGCGAAGGCCTTTGCCTCCTCCTTGGCTTTTCCCAGTGTGCGTTGCCACTCGCCTCCCGTGAGCTTGTTCAGCTTGGGGTGTTCGTCACCCGGGTTGAGGTATTTCTGAATTCGATCCAACTGATCGGCAGGCACGAAAAGCTTGTCAGGCGCTTGGTACTCAATGAATAGAAACTCTTTCTCCACCCCTTCCACCTCGCGCTTGGCAAGGCCCCTGAAGATGCCGATTCCAAAATGGATGTGCACGACGTAGTCGCCGGGCTTCAAATCCATGACGGTGGCGATCGGTGCGCCCTCCATGAACCGCTTCTGCGGAAGCTTAAGCCTCGCGACGCCGAACAGTTCGGCATCAGTCACTAGGGCAAGTTTGTGCTCCGGCATCACAAAGCCGCCGGCAAGGTTGCCAACCGCCAATCTGCTTCCCGGCTCAAAGGGCTTTGCCGCTGTTTCGGTGGGGAAGATCTCTGCGCCGTTGAGCACCGTTTTCGCCCTGTTGGGCTGGTCGGTGCAAAACACGACCGTGAAATCCTGCTTCGCGTAATTGCCCAGCGTGGTCGTCAACGCCTGTGCTCGGCCGCGATAGGGCTCCATCGAACTTGCACCAAGATCGATGGTGTGGCCGGGCTTGATCCACGAAGGCAGCCCGTTCATGGCGCTCATCACCAGCGTTCGATCAAAACTGCCGAAGTGCTCTGTTGGAAGGAGATAATCGTTCGTCGTGCTGTGGAGGATCTCGCCCCGCTCCGCGCGTGCGGCCAGCGATTCGCGCAACTCCTCCTCCGCTCTCGCAGCGATGGATTCCAGCTCCAGAGGCTCATCAAGCACCAAGAGGTCCTTTCCCCCCAGAAGGTCGATGGCACACCCGGAGTCGGGATGCAACAGCGGACGATAAAGGTCCAAGCGATCAAAATACTGATGGCTTGAAAGGGCCTGGGCGTCCCCCGAAATCAACTCCTCCAACCGGGAAGCCGCCTCAGGCTCGAGCTGCAGCGCCTCCCGCTCCGCGCTTTGGATCAGCAGACCAGCCAAGCCGGAATCATGCGTCGTGTAAAGCGTCTCCCGGGACGGCGAGAGGCTGAGCGCAGGCAGCTGACTGATGGACCTTTGACTGTTGGGGTCGAAAGACCGCACGCTCTCAACCTCATCGCCAAAGAGCTCGATGCGAATGGGTACGTCATGGCCCGTCGGGTAAACGTCAACGATCCCTCCGCGGCGGCTGTACTGTCCTGGAATCCGAACTGGCTCCTGGTGCTCGTATCCCAGATTGACGAGTTGCTGCAAAAGCCGGTCCGAATCAATCGTCTGGCCCGGCTTGATCTCGACAAAAGAATCGCGCAAAGCTTCCCTTGGCAAAGTCCTCTCTAAGCAGGCCTGGGGAGTCGTAAGAACGATCCAAGGCCGGTCCTCCACCAAGGCGCGAACGGCGCCAAGCCGATCGGAAAGCGCGATATGCTCGGGCATCGCATCTTCGAACAGAGCCGATGTGCCGCTGGGAAGTTGACAGATCTTGTCAGGCGAGATGCCGCAGAGTGCCAACTTTGCTTGCCATTGAAGAGCCCGTTCATAGTTCGCGGTGACGATGAGAGTCTTGCGAGGATGGGCGTGGTAGGCAGCGGCGAACAGCACCGGCCGCGCCTCATAGGCCACCGATTGCCACTCGGACGCGTGGTCCAGGCTGGAAACGTGGGGTTTAAGGTCGGGGTGCTCCGATAGGTGGCGAACCCAATCGGCTATCCGCATCTGGGTGAAATTTTACCCATCCGAATCCGGTTGCGTCCTTAGGTCGCTGTCCGACGTCCTTCGCCCAGAAACGTCCAAAGGCACCTTTTACACGTAGAAGGAAAGGGAGTCATTCGGTACACTCCAACCCGAGACGACCTATGCCAAAGAAAGTCGAAACGATCGTTTTCCACGATAGCGCAACCCCCGTGTTCGGAGACACCCAAAAAGCCGGCAACGTGGTCATCACCACCGTCGACACGTTGCTCAAACAGGCCCGAGCCAACTCCCTGTGGCCGTTGACCTTCGGGCTCGCCTGCTGCGCCATAGAAATGATGAGCACGGTGGCGGCACGCTTTGACCTCGCAAGATTCGGTTCCGAGGCCTTCCGAGCGACCCCAAGACAAGCCGACGTCATGATCATCGCGGGGCGGCTCTCAAAGAAGATGGCCCCCGTTCTCAGACAGATTTACGACCAAATGCCCGAGCCCAAATGGGTGATCTCAATGGGCGCTTGCGCCAGCTCCGGAGGCGTGTACAACAACTACGCAATCGTCCAAGGGGCCGACCAGGTGGTTCCCGTCGACGTCTATGTGCCAGGCTGCCCACCCTCGCCCGATGCCCTCATCTACGCCGTGATGAAACTTCAGGAGAAAATCAAGAACGAACAACACCGCAACCTGAAAGAGCTGAGGCTTTGGGAAGGCTTAACGGGGCCTCGAGAGCTCGAGGAGGTGCGTTCATGAGCGTAAGCCTCATCAAAGACATCGCCAAGCCCATTCTTGCTGGATTCGGCATCACAGCCCGGCGTCTCAAACACCAAAAGGTCACCGTCATGTACCCGGAAGTGAAACGCGAGCAATATCCTCGGACTCGCTGGCGCCACGCCCTGAAACGCTACGACAGCGGCCTTGAAAAATGCATCGGTTGCTCACTTTGCGCGGGCGCATGCCCCGCGCGATGCATCTATGTACAGGCAGCCGAGAATACGGACGAAGCACGGTTTTCACCTGGCGAACGCTACGCCGTGCGCTACGAGATCAACATGATCCGTTGCATCTTTTGCGGCTATTGCCAAGAGGCTTGCCCAACGGGCGCCATCGTTTTGGAGAAAGAGTTCGAGCTTGCCAGCTACAAGCGCGAGGACTTCATCTATACGAAAGAAAGGCTCTTGGACCCAATGCCTTCGCCTAAGAATTAGTGCAAAGTGCTCTGTTCGATTGATTCGTAGGCGTTTTCAGGCCATGCTTAGAACTGTTCAAGGACTTCTAAGCATATGAATCATAAATCTGTCCGCACTTGGGTCGCTTTGGCGGCCTCCGTTGGCCTTCTTGCTCTTCTCGTGGCGACTTCGCCTGCCCAAGGACAATCAAGGGGCGTCAAGAACCCGTTTTCTCCGCCCGATGCAAGCATCCACTACGCCCCCGACCGCCAGTACGACCTGCAGAACATCGACGTTGACCTAACGATCGACTACCCAAATCGGGCCTTCAGCGGCCAGACTGTGAACACGCTTCGCGCCCTTCGGGACGGCACCACTTCGCTGAAGTTCCACGCCGGCGATATGAAGATCGATGGGGTTGAATTGGACGGCGCCCCGGCCCAATACAAGCGTGTGGATGACGGCGTCGAAGTTGCCACCGCACCGACGAAAGTGGGGCAAAAGCTTGAGGTAACGATCCGCTATCACGTCAAGCGCTCGGAGACAAAGTCCCCGCTGCAGTCAGGTTTTCACTGGCTCGATGAGCAGAAGTCCGAGCCTTCCAAAATGGGGTTTTTCACCTTTGGTGAACCCGAAAACAACCGCGATTGGGCTCCGACTTGGGATTATCCCAACGACTTTGCCACGAGCAAGACAACATGCACCGTCCCATCGGACTGGGACGTCGTCGGAAACGGCGTGAAGCAGTCTGACAAACTGTCCGAAGACCGGAAGACCCGGACGGTTGTGTGGAAGCTCGACATCCCGCACGCGACCTACCTCTTCTCGCTCGCCGCTGGGCCCTTCGACATCAAGAAGGACAAGTGGCGCGGAGTGGATTTGATGTACGTTGTGCCCCGCGGCAAAGGCGGGCTCATCGACTACACCTTCGAGAACACGAAGGACATGCTGAGCTTCTTTTCGGACACCTTTGGCTATAAGTATCCGTGGCCCAAATACGCACAAGACTGCGTTTTTGAGTTCCCTGGGGGCCAAGAAAACGTCAGCGCCACCACCCTTGGGCAGGACTTTCTCACCGACAAACGAGCCGGTTACCACAACATGGACAGCCTGAACTCACACGAGCTTGCCCATCAATGGTTTGGCGACACGGTGACTTGTAAGGACTGGGGTCAGGTTTGGTTGAACGAGAGCTTTGCGACGTTCATGGAAATGGCTTACATTGAGCACAGCCGCGGCCTCTATGCTTATCAGAGAGAGCTCGAAGCGAACAGCCAAGGCTATTTTGAAGAGAGCCATCGGTACCAGAGGCCCTTGGCGACAAACTTCTACCAGAACCCAAACGTGATGTTCGATCAGCACACTTATCCGAAGGGAAGTGTGCTCATCCACAACTTACGAAGAATCTTGGGCGACAAGCCGTTCTACGCGGGCATCAAGAGGTACCTCAACGTCCATCAGCATACGCCGGTGGAAACTTCTCAGCTTCGTGATGAAATGACCGATGCCACAGGAATCAACTGCGAACCCTGGTTCAACCAGTGGATCCTTAAACCTGGTCACCCGGTCATCGACTACTCATGGAATTGGGACGAGGCAAAGAAGGAAGTGGTCGTACACGTGAAGCAGACTCAGGACGTCGCAAACGGGGTGCCCGTCTACGATGTGGCGGCCAGGTTGGGCTTGCTAAGAGGCGGCATTGAACGCCGGGGCATTCACCTGAACGCGGCCGATCAGGAGTTCAGACTCTCAGCGGAGGCAAAGCCCGACGCAGTGGTGTTTGACCCGGATCACGACTTCCTACGTGAGATTCCGAAGCAGCCGTGGGCACACTCAGAGCTAACTTCGATCGTGCGATTCGCGCCCAACTGCATCGATCGCGCCACGGCGATGGACACGCTCTTGAAGGGCAATCCCACGGACTCAGATGTTCAGGTGGTGGTCGAAGCTTTGAAAGCGGACACGGGACCCTTTCCGGCCTTCGACGACGATCATAGCCTGGTCAAACTGAAACGGGAAGACCTGCGTGGATTCTTTGAGGGCGAGTTGAAACATGAGGCCTTCGAGCGGCGCACCGCCGCCGTTGAGGCGCTGGCAGCACTGTCCAAGAATCCAACGGAACTTCAGCGCCTGAAAGGGCTTGTCAACGATGTCGAGCCTTATTCCGTCGTCGCAGCCGTCATAAATGGGCTGGCAGATCAAGACTTCGCGTCCAGTGCCGACGTCATTGAGCGACAGGCAAGGACGGCTACGAATTCGACGATCAGAGCTGCCGCGATCTCCGCCATGGCGAAAGCCGGAGCGCCCGGTGCCCTAGACCTCGTGTTTGCCGCTGTATCGGACACGAACCCGGACGACGTCCGAACCGCCGGCTTCCGAGCAATGGCTTCTCTGAAAGGAGATGATCCCAGAACCGTCCCGGCGCTTCGAGCGGGCCTCACGTCACATAACTTCCGGCTTCTTCAGGTGGTCCTACAAACATGCATCCAACGCAAGGTCAAGGAGGTCATTCCGGACTTGGAGCAATTGAAGAAGGCAATTCCCTTTGCGGCTGGTTTCTTCGAAGACGCCATCACCCAGATCAACAAGCCGTAAAGTCGATTGGCTGGCCCTGCTGTATCCATCCGGTGCAGTGGGGCCATGCATCGGTTGTCTAACTCTGGGTCGCAAGAGATCAAAGGCGCCATGCTTCAGGATAAGATGGGGGCATGAAACGCCTGATCCCCTTTTTGCTTTTGCTGGCCACGATTGGATGCTCTTCAAACACTTCAACAGCGCCCGCAAGTGCAGACAAGGCTGCCGGCGACGGCAAGGCCGCAAAGCAACTCAAAGTCGCTCTCCTTACTCCAGGACCAGTGAGCGATTCCGGTTGGAGCGCGCTGGCATTCAACGGCTTGCAGGCCATCAAAACCCAATTGGGTGCCGAGGTGAATAACCAGGAAGCGGTAGGAACAAAGATCAAGGACAGCATGCGATCCTATGCTCAAGGCGGTTATGACCTCGTCATCGGCCACGGCTACGAGTACAACGAGCCCGCAATCGCCGTGGCAAAGGACTTCCCCAATACCGTTTTCGTAAGCAGCTCCGGCGGCAAAACGGCAGCCAACGTTGGGGCGTTTCGGTTCTACTTGGAGCAAGGCTTTTACCTCGCGGGCATGATGGCGGCGGACATGAGCAAGACGGGCAAACTGGCCGTCATTGGCGGTGACGATGTGCCCGCAATTCACTCAACGTTCGAAGCCTTTAAGGCTGGCGCTAAGGGGGAGAAGCCGAATATTGCCATCAAGGAGATCTTCACCGGCAACGGCACCGACATTGCCAAGGCAAAGCAGGCGACCTTGCAAGCGATAAGCGAAGGAGCTGATTTCGTTATTCATCAGGCCAACGCGGCGGCGCAAGGAGTCTTTGATGCCGCCAAAGAGAAAGGCATTTATGCCTTTGGTGCCAACCTTGATCAAAACGACAATGCAAGTGGGGTGGTCCTCGCCTCCCCAGTGATCGTCGCTGGACCAGCGTTTGTGGACCTGGCCAAGAAGGTGCAGGCGGGGACCTATAAGGGAAGCATCACCCTGATGGGCATGGACATCGGTGCGATTGATTTCATCATCAATCCTAAGTTGAAGGATAAAATCCCCGCGCCACTTCTGAAGAAAATTCAAGACACTCAAGCGGACATCAAGAGCGGAAAGCTGGTGGTGCCCAAGATGGAATTTTAGGGGTCGGCGGACGGCAATGAATGCACCCACGCCGCTGCTGGAAGCGCGCTCGATTTCGAAGCGCTTTGGGGCGGTTCAGGCCGTCATCGACGTGTCAATGACCCTTGTTCCAGGCGAAATTCACGCGGTGTTGGGCGAGAACGGTGCGGGTAAGTCCACTTTGATGGGGGTATTGGCCGGTCTCGTCGTTCCAGATGAGGGCCAAGTGACTTTGGATGGACTTAGGTTGCCAATGGGCAGAGCTTTTGAAAGCAAACGCCGAGGCATTGGGATGATTCATCAGCACTTCACACTCGTGCCGGAGTTTTCCGTCGCCGAGAATTTGGCTCTCGCAAAGCTTGAGTCTCTCTGGAAACCGCTGAACATCACTCGGCTTTCAGCGGATGCTTTGGCGGTGGCGAAAGAATTGGGCTGGGCGCTTGATCCTGAGGCAAAGGTGGGCAACCTGCCCGTTGGACTTCAGCAACGGGTTGAGATTCTCAAAGCTCTCGTTGGGGAAACGTCCGTTTTGATCTTTGACGAACCGACAGCCGCCCTTTCTCATGATGAGGTGCGAGATCTGTTTCGGGTCTTGCGAAAGCTCAAGGAGAGTGGCAAGGCGATTGTGCTCATCGCGCACAAACTTGCTGAAGTCATGGCAATTTCGGACCGGATCACCGTGTTGAGGAAGGGTCAAGTCATCGCAACGGTTTTGACAACAGACACGAACGAAACGGAGCTCGCCGAATGGATGGTGGGGCATTTGCCGGCTGGTTTGAACAAATCGGAATCTGAAACCGGAGACGTTTTACTGTCAGTCGATGGCATGCAAGTTGTCGGAGACCGCGGTGAAGAAGCCGTGAGAGGCGCTACTTTTTGCGTCAGACGCGGCGAAATCGTGGGTTTCGGCGGCGTTGACGGCAACGGTCAAATTGAACTGGCAGAAGCGCTTGCGGGCGTAAGACCCTTTTCGGGCACCCTGAAAATCAACACTGAGGCGCCGGTTGTGGCCTACGTCCCTCAGGATAGGCAGAACGATGGTCTTGCCCTTAGCCTTTCCGTGAAAGACAACCTCCTCGTAAGGCATCTCAACGAGGGTCTGTTGAAACGGCGAGAATTGGCGCGGTGGGCATCAAGCGTTGTGCATCGTTATGACGTTAGACTCGACTCGATCGAAGAACCGGTCGGGTCATTGAGTGGAGGCAACCAACAGAAAATTATCGTCGCCCGCGTGCTCGAATCTAAGCCGGACTTGCTTGTGGCCGTGAACCCGACGAGCGGCTTGGACATCAGGGCGACTGAATTCGTACATAACAGCATCCTTTCTGCAAGAGATGCTGGCGCAGCTGTGGCCCTCTTCTCAAACGACCTCGACGAATTGGCAGCCTTGGCCAACCGCACCGTATTTATGAGCTCCGGCCAGTTATACGCCTCATCCAACGCAAACGCCTTTGTTGGAGGAGGTTGATGGTCAAAGCTGGAAGGCTTGCTCTCTATGGAGCTGGGTTGTTCTTTTGCCTCCTGATCACCCTCGCCGTCTTTGGGTTGCCCATTGGAAGGTCGCTGGCACTCATGTTCCAAGGAGCTTTCGGAGATAGGTTTGGCATTTCAAGAACCATCGTGAAGACAATCCCGCTCCTCGTGACAGGGCTCGGAATCGTTGTTGCATGGCGAGCTCGGATGTACAACATAGGAGGGGAAGGACAATTCATCGTCGGGGGTCTTGCAGGAGGCGCATTCTTCAAACTTGTGGGCACGGGGCTTCCTTCGAGCGTGCTCACAGCCGGAATTCTCTTGTGTTGCACCTTGGGAGGAGCTGTCTACGGGTGGTTCGCTGGCTGGCTCTTCACGAGACGTGGCGTCGAGACGGTCATCTCGACGATTCTTTTGAACTTCATAGCGATCCAGCTCTTGGCTTGGGCCGTCACGGGGCCCTTGCAGGAAAGCGCGCGCGCTTTGCCGCAATCGGAGCTCTTGCCCACACAGGTCATGTTGCCCAAGTTTGATCCGCAACTCGACTTGCATGCTGGAATGTTCGTCGCCATGGGAGCCCTCCTGCTGATCACGGGGTTTTTATACTGGACCAAGACCGGCTTTGAGCTACAAGTGGTGGGCGCGAATCCACGCGTTGCACGTGCGAATCTGATTGATGCAAAACGCATCCAGGAGCGCGCCATGCTCATATCAGGCTCGCTGTGCGGGCTGGCTGGCGGAATAGAGCTGACAGGCACGGCAGGGCAGTTGGGAGCGAGCTTTTCGCAGCAGTGGGGATTCCTCGCGATACCTGTTGCATTGCTTGGCGGTCTCAAGCCGCAATGGGTTCTCGTCAGTGCCCTTTACTTTGGGGCGCTGTTCGCGGGGTCTGAGCAGTTGGCGAGGTTCACTCCGACCGGCGCGACTCTGATCTATGTGATTCAGGCGGTGGCCGTTCTTGCCCTCCTTGCCACACAGTCCTCGAACGTCAGAAAGCTGATGAGAAGGGAGGGCGACGTATGATCGACGCGCCCCAACTGCTTGTGTTTGCCGCTCCGGTGGCCATTGCGGCAATAGGCGAGACGGTCTGTCAAAAATCGGGCGTCATCAACATTGGGCTGGAAGGCACCATGTTGTTTGGCGCTTACTTCGGCATGTTGGGGAGTTTTGTGACTCACTCAGCTTGGGTGGGACTTGGGAGTGGCATTGTGGCAGG
>CAZUCK010000041.1:0-12264 GCA_964619505.1 uncultured Fimbriimonas sp.
AACGTCGCATTCTGAGCCTGCGAGCTTGTCTGAGAGACGCCGGACGCGTTGGCCATGCCGGCGATGAGCTGGCACGAAAGGCTGGTGCCTCCGAAGACGGTCCATCCGCCCGCGAAGCTCGGACTGGTGTCAGGAGTGCTGTCTTACACGGCCACTCCAGTATTTGGATGGGCAACCGCTGCGATGTCGAAAGCTCGCCGGTAGCGACCAACTTTTTTGGCCACACCGTCTTGGTAGACGGGCCTGGGCTCAACCGTACTGTCTCCTCCGCCGGTGCCATTCCATACGGTTTCACTGAGCCAATTGCCAGAACCGTCAAGGTTGAGAGTGGTTCCGCCGACCGCAGTCACATTTGACGAGAGCGCGGGATAATCGTGTTCAGCGGCTGTGTCGCCGGAAGAGGCAAAGAACGTGACACCTGAGTGAAGGAAGGTTGAATCGTAATCGACATAATAGCAGCCCGTCTCCGGGTTCAACGTGTTGAACTGAACTCCGAAGCTCATGGAGACTTGCTTGACCCCCGATAAGGTCTTCGCAACGTTGACGGCTGCCATCAGATCCGATACAGACGAAGTGGCGGCTTCCACCAGATAGATCTTTGCAGCGGGAGCCATCGCGTGAGCCCATTCGATGTCAAGCGAGACCTCCTCCTGCCATCCCCCTGAGGCATCAGCGGAAGGTTTGCTTCCGCTGGCATAAACCACCTGGAAAACCGCGTTTGAGCTTGAAGTTGCGTTGGAGGATGACTCGGTTGGAAGTCCGAACTGGGTGGAGAACACGTTGAAGTCCGAAAGTGCGTTTGCGTCATCGTAAGCGTCTACAATCGCTATTGCGCCTGAACCGCTAGTCGTGATGTTATAAGCCGCTCGCACTTTGCTGGGTGAGAGCCCGCTCGGCGACACCGAAGGACTCGCCAAGCTGCTTGCGAGGATAAGGTGGTTTGTGTGAGCAAAGCCGGGTCGTGGAATCGACGACCATGGTACTGCGATTCGAGGATCACCTGCGGCGATCTTTGGTTGCACCTGACCTGGTGTAGGCACCTGTGCGGTTACAGCGGCCGAGCAGACTGGAGGAGGCGCGACGGGGGGCCTGCCAGATGAATTTGCGCTGCCTCCACCGCCTCCGCCACAGGCGATCAGGACGGTTGATGCGACGGCGCATATCGACAGAATGATGGTGAGCTGCTTCAATACTTTCTTCGACTTCATCATTTGGGCCTAGGCTTGATTATGGCGCGGGGTTCAGTTTCATGGAGGCCGCACACCTTGCACATTTAGGATCGCTATCGTCAACTTCCGACGAACCGCGTAGAAGGTTTGGTTCAGGCAATCCAACCTGCCAAAGGTAAAATCGGTAAGCCAATGCCAGATTTCCCATTCGAGCCAAGACCCACATGGGCGCCTGCGGCGGGACAGGGCCTCCCGGCCTCAGCAAGTTGCGCGAAGTATCTGGCATCGGCAGAGGCCGCACTCCAAGCGGGCCGAATCACTGAAGCCGAAGATTACTGTCGTAAGATCTTGGCGATCGACTCGCGACACCTTCATGCGTTGCTCCTTTTCGGCAACATCGCCGCGCGCACTGGAAAGGCTCCCGAAGGAATCAGGTGCCTCCGCGATGCGTTGGCCATTGAGCCAGACAACCCCGACGCGCTTAACGGCCTCGCCTTTCTCCTAAGGGCCACGGGCCAAGTGGACGAAGCTATAGCTCTTTGCAAGCGGGCCTTGGACCTTAATCCGTTCGACATCGGTGCCTATCTGAATTTGGGGGCGTGCCAACTCACCCAACAACGTCCTTTCGAGGCGAGTGAGACGTTCGCTGAGGCACTCGATCTGCAGCCGGATCTCGCGGTCCTACACTACAACCTTGGGCTCGCGATGCAGCAACAGGGGCGAAACGACGAAGCGGAAACCGCCTATCGACGCGCCATAGAGTTGGGTCCAAGCGTTCGCGACCCCCACTTTCGACATGGCCAAGTTCTTCTCGCCAAAGGCAATCGCAAAGAAGCGCTGGAGGCTTTCAAAAGGGCGTCCCAACTCGGTCCACCGGCCCAGCATCCTAATCTACAGCTTGGGCGCCTTCTCGCTGAAGAAGGAATGACCGAAGAAGCCGAGGAATATGTCCGCAAGGCAGTGTCCGTAAGCCCCAATGCTCCGAATACCCACGCCGTGTTGGGTGACGTTTTGATTCAGAGGGGCCATTTTGAGGAAGCAATCGACTGCTACGAACATGCTTTGTCATTGGAACCTAAGTTGCTTGGACCCTACGTGGGCATCGTTCAGGCTAGGAAGGTGGCGGAGTCGGATCGTCCTCTACTGGACCGGATCACCGTCTTGTTGCGTGAGGAAAACCCGGGCCCCATCGCCCGCGCCGCCCTTCATTACACGCTCGGAAAGGCGTTCAACGACCTCGGGGAGTACGAGAGAGCGCTGAAGAACTACGATGAGGCGAACCTCATCTCGCAAAAGATGTTGGAGGAGTCTGGCAAGGCGTTTGACAGGAATCAGCACGAAGCCCTGTTCGACTTAATCATCAGGACATTCACCAAAGAGTTCTTCGAAAGCCATAAGGATCTTGGATCAAGCAGTGACGTGCCGATCCTCATTTGTGGGATGGCGCGTTCGGGCACCACGTTGGTCGAACAGATCGTGTCCAGTCATCCGAAAGTCGGCGCTGGCGGCGAACTTGGGTACTGGGGAGGCAAATGGCAAGCTGTGCTTCAAGACGCGGCCGCGGACGACTTAAGCAGGCCACGGCTGGACCAATTGGCAGCAAGTTACCTATCGTTGCTTCATAGCATCGCCCCGGAATCAGAAAAGGTCACCGATAAGATGACCGAAAACTATATGCGTCTGGGTTCCATTCACCTAATCTTTCCGAAGGTGAAGATCATTTACTGCCGACGCCACGCCGTCGACAACAGCCTATCGATCTTCATGAACAATTTCAACAATCCGCCGGTGTACGTTCATGATCGTGAGAACATCGTCTTCACCTACGAGCAGCACCTGCGGATCATGGAGCACTGGAACGAGGTGCTCCCTAGAGACACGATGATGACGGTCGATTACGAGCAAATGGTGGACGACCGGGAAGGCATGACGCGCAAGATCATCGAATTCGCGGGTTTGGACTGGGATGACGCATGTCTTCACCACGAGGAGAATAAGCGCGAAATCAGGACGGCAAGCTTATGGCAAGCGCGTCAGCCGGTGTACAAAACTTCTGTGGAGCGATGGCGACGCTACGAGCCTTGGCTTGGCGCCTTTTGCAAGCTCTTGAAAGAGAATCCAGCGGACGGAAAGACCGGTGGCTGAGGGCCAAGGCGCATTGTGCCAGACGCTGATGCAGACCGCTGAAGCTGCTTTGCGCGATGGACGCCTTACCGATGCCGAATCGGCTTGTCAGCGAATATTGGCGTTGGAGCCAAAATATCTGCCTGCTCTTCTGCTCCTTGGGAGCATTGCGGCGAACACAGGAAGAGCTCCACTTGGAGTGCAGTACTTGCGAGAAGCTCTTCAGATCGAACCCAATTCTTCGGATGCGCTCAACGGGCTCGCCTTCCTGCTTCGAGCCACCGGGCAACTCGCGGAGGCGATTTCCATTTGTGAGCGGGCCATTCGCCTGAATCCCCAAGACGTTGGCGCGAATCTGAACCTGGGAACATGCCTCATGACCCAGGGACGGGCGGTCGATGCAGAAAGGGCCTTCCGAAGGGCTCTTTCGGTCAATTCCGGCATTGGTGTCCTCCATTTCAATTTAGGTTTGGCTCTTCAGCAATCGGGCAAGAACCAGGAGGCGGCGGAGGCTTATCGTCGGGCCATCGTGTTAGACCCGAATGTGCCTGACCTCCACGCCAGGCTCGGTCAGGTGATGCTTGCGCTGGGAAACAGGAAGGAGGCGCAGGCCTCCTTCCGACGAGCAACTGAGATAGGCCAAGGCTATGTGGGGGGCCACATTCAGCTTGCTAGGCTGCTGGTCGAGGACGGCAAGATGGATGAGGCGGAAGCGCAAATCCGCCGCGCCGTTTCATTGGATCCAAATGCGGCCAACGCATTGGCGTCCCTTGGTGAAGTTCTGCTTCAACGGGGCCAGTTTGAGGAAGCGATCGAGAATTTTGAGCGCGCCATCGCTCTGCAGCCACAGATGGTCGGACCCTATGTGGGAATAGGGCAGGCGAAGAAGATTTCGGAAGCGGACCGGCCGTTCGTGGAACGAGTGTCAGAGATGCTTAAGGAAGGCAAACCGGCCCCCGTAGACCGCGCTGGTCTACATTACACGTTGGGCAAAGCATTCAACGACCTCGGTGACTTCGAGAATGCGATGCTGAACTACGTCGAGGCAAATAGGATATCGGAAGGCATCGTGAAGTCATCGGGGCGTGCTTTTGACAAGAAGAGCCACAAGGACCAATTCGATCAACTGATTAGGACCTTCACCAAAGAGTTCTTCGTGCGCCATCAGGAATTCGGCTCCAGGTCAGAGCTGCCTATCCTGATCGTAGGAATGCCTCGATCAGGCACGACCCTCGTGGAACAGATCGTCTCAAGCCACCCGAAAGTTGGAGCGGGGGACGAACTGAGTTTCTGGCGCGACGACGCTCGGCATAGCCAGCTGGAAGTGTTGGGAGGCAACGTTGACGGGAGGAAGATTGAGCGACTGGCGGAGAGTTATCTTCAGCTGCTCCGCAACTTGGATCCCAACGCGGACAAGGTCACCGATAAGATGACGGAGAACTACAAGCGGCTTGGGCTGATCCATCTGACCTTCCCGAATGCACGGATTATCTACTGTCGACGGAATTCGGTCGACAACTGTCTCTCCATCTATATGACCCCTTATGGGAACCCACCTGACTTCGCCTATGATCGGGAGAACATCGTCTTTGCCTATGAGCAGCACCTCCGGTTGATGGACCACTGGCGAGAGGTTTTGCCACCTGATCGACTAATGGAAGTTTCCTACGAAATCCTTGTTGACGATCGGGAGGGCGTGACGAGGCAAGTCATCGATTTTTGCGGTCTCGATTGGGATGACTTATGCTTGCGTCCCGAGGAAAATGAGCGTGCCATCAGGACGCCGAGCCTGTGGCAGGCCAGGCAACCCGTCTACAAAACCTCGGTCGAACGGTGGCGTCGCTACGAGCCCTGGCTAGGAGAGTTTGAGAAGTTGATCCCTTAGAGCTTCTCCTTCCAGAACTTGAGTTGCGTTAGGAGGAGGTGGCGTTGGGCGGCAACATCCGTAAACCCGTGCTTACGCATGGGGTAGGTCATCAATTGTATGGGCTTGCCAGCCTGTATGCAGGCATCGATAAACTGGTACTCGTGTTGCGGATGGACGTTGTCGTCATAACTGCCCCAGATGAGAAGAAGCTCGCCCCTTAGGTTCTTGGCGTATTCGGAGAGCCTGAATCGATCGTAGTTGTTTAGACCCTCCGGGAGGACCCCGAACATTCTCTCCGACCAACATGCGTCATAGAGGCTGAAATCAACGTTCGGAGCGCCGCTGATGCCGGCTCGAAACTCATTCGAGAATTCCATGCAGTTGATCGTGTTCGTCCCGCCTCCACTCCAGCCTGTGATCCCAATCCGGTTCGGGGCGACCCAAGATTGCTTCTTCAGCCATCGCGCAGCGTCAATGAGGTCATTTCGCACCGATTCGAACATGGCAACACCCTTGCGCGAATCCGCCATACGCCTGTTGATCAAAGTCGAGATTCGAGGATCCACGGTGACGACGATGTACCCGTTGTCGTTGAGCAATTGGCTCTTGAGGTTAAGGGTGTAGTACTGGTCGGCAACTTGTGCTGCTCCTGCACCCCCGTAAACCATCATGATCACGGGATAGCGCTTCTTGGGATCGAAATCGACCGGCCTACGAATGCGCGTCGGCATCGAAAATCCGTCGGCTGTCGGAATGGCGATGATCTCCTCCCTGCTGATCTTCAGGTTCTTGACCGCCGCCATGTCCGTCTTCCAAAGTGTTCTGAGAAGCTGTCCATTGGCTTCATGCACGGTCAGTAATGGAGCTTCATCGATGTTGGAGTGTGCGTCCAGGTAGACCTGATGGTCTGGGCTGAAGGAAACGGCATGAACTCCCCGTTCCCTTGAGATTCGCTCAATTCCGGTGCCATCGTAATGGACCCGGTAAAGATTGCGCTGCATGTGTCCGTCTTTCAAGCCCATGAAGTAGAGCGACTTGCTGGTTTCATCCGTCGCCAGTACGGTGACGGCGGGGAAGATGCCGGCCGAGTGATCCACAACCTGCCAGTCGCCGTTGGTGACCTTATTCATCAGCTTCCCGTCCAGATCGTAGCGATACAGCCTTCGATAGCCGTCGACAGCCGATGGCCATACGATCTCCTTGTCACCGGAGACGAGTTGGTACTGGTTGGTATTGTCGATCCAGGCTGGATCTTCTTCTTTCAGCACCCGTTTTGCAGCTTTCCCGGCGGGGTCAGCCAAGTAGGCCATAGCGACTGTCTGGGGGCGATTGAGGGTCACAAAGAGGACCTGGCCGCTTGACGTCCACTCCACCGCACACACGTATTCATAGGGCTCGACGTTCTGGCTCACCCAGTTGATGGCCCCGGCGCTGAGTTCAACGGTGCCTACTCGGACTACTGGGTTTGTGCCTCCAACTTTCGCGTAGCGCTGCTCAACTAGGCGTTCAGCTGAGGGCCGGTGATCTACGAACGTCGACAGGGCAACGGGCGAGTCGTCCGATTGAAGAAACGCGATCTTGCTCGAATCGGGTGACCACCAGAATCCAAGGTCCTGGCGGCCGTAGAGTTCCTCCCAATAGACCCAAGAAAGCGTGCCGTTAAGCGTCGTCTTGCTGCCATCTCGGGTGAGCCTAGAAGTCTGACCACTATTCAAGGCATAGACATAAAGGTCGTTGTTCCTGACGAATGCCAATTTCTTGCCGTCCGGCGAAAAGGTCAAATCTCTCTCATCGTCCTCGGACGTTGTCGCGCGAGTGACTTTCGCTGATTCCACGTCGACGATGTAAATGCCGTTCCCCAATCGGTAGGCAAGGGCTTTTGCCTGGGGGTCGAACGCCGACGGCTCCGACAGTCCATCAAGTTTGGGTCCACCTGCCGCCTGAATAGCCCGCAGTACTTCGCGGCCAAGCTCTCGAACCTTATGCTCACCGCTGACGGGATCCAACGAACGTAAGGAGAGGGTTCCGTCGTTGCCGGCGGCGAATCGGAGGAGAGTGTGGTCGGCGATCCAATCGAAGTGTGGCGCGACGGCCGCTCTCCCCACTTTGCCGAAGATGTCGTCCATCGTAACAGAGCGCTTTTGTGCGTGGATTGGCGATGCGACGAGAACCAAAGCAAGCGTGACGATAACGTTGGGTCGGGTGGGCATGAGACTGTTTAGCACATCTCCAGCTCAGCTTGGGCGGCCCGTGAGAACACGCATCTCACGACAGTGGTCTGTGAATTGGGCGAAGGCAGACGATGCCGATTGGGTAAGCGATGCACCCCGCAATTTCTGTCGGAGACTCAAGGAGTTCGAAGATGAAGCTTAGTGAAGCGATGAGCCAGAACGTCAAGACGGTTAGCCCCCAAACTGCAATCAAAGACGCTGCAACGATCATGGCTATTGCTGAGGTTGGAATGTTGCCAGTCGTGGAACCCTCTGGCCATGTCGTTGGCATACTTACCGACCGAGACCTGGCCATTCGGTGTGTGGCTCGATCAATTTCGCCTGAGCGGCCGGTGCAAGAGGTCATGAGCCAAGTTGTTCATGCCGTCGAAGTTGACTCGGACATAGACGTTGCCTTGACCCTTATGCGGGACAAGAAAGTTGGGCGTGTAATCGTGAACGACAAAAAGGGAAACTTGGTCGGTGTCCTATCGTTTGGTGACGCCATATTGATTTGCAATATTGATCCAAAGGTTCTCCAAGTGAGCGAGGCGCTCTTGTCACGGTCGCGGGCGGCCGCCCGGCTGATAGGTCGACCCCATGCAACATTGATCTAATCGGGAGTTCATTTGGGCTACGGCTAGAGCTGGCAGAACACCTTCAAGGCCACCTATGCCCATTGGCGGTTCTCAGAGGCTTAACTTGGGCTCCAACAGGGTTGGTGTATAGTTTTTCAGCCTGAGCGAGTTAGCCATGAAGCTGTTGTGCCACCGAGGACATTGGTCCGAGAGAGACGAGCAAAACACGACGCTTGCGTTTCAGCGTGCCCTGGACGGCGGAAACGGTATCGAGACCGATGTCAGGGACCTTGCGGGCGGCTTGGTCATATCGCACGATATGCCGAAAGGGGGCGAAATGCCTTTCGAAGCGTTCTGGCGTCTTTGCGAGCCCTACTCGAGCACGGCTGTTCTGGCACTGAACATCAAGAGCGACGGGCTACAAAAGCCGTTGAGAGCTCTCCTCGGCGATGCACCAACTCTGCGGTTTTTTTCGTTCGATATGTCCGTTCCCGATGCTTTGGGCTATCGCAGGGAAGGTTTGCGATTCTTTACGCGGCAATCCGAGCACGAGCCGAACCCGAATCTTTATGACGAGGCGGCCGGTGTTTGGCTCGACTGCTTTTCCAACGAGGATTCCATCACTCCTGCTAATATAAGGAAGCACTTCTTATGCGGAAAAGAGGTCGCGGTGGTCTCGCCTGAACTCCATGGCCGTGCTCCCGACAGTTATTGGCGCGGGCTGAACGCCCTTGACGACAATCATCTAAACCGCCTATTGCTGTGCACCGATATGGCGTCGAAAGTGATGGAAGTGGTCCGTGAGCATTAAAGCGGTTGTCTTTGACCTTGATGGCGTCCTCGTTGACGCAAAAGACTGGCATTACGACGCCTTGAACCGGGCGCTTAATCACTTCGGATACAAGATCAGCCGGTTCGACCACCTGATCACCTATGACGGCTTGCCCACGCGAAAGAAATTGGAGATGTTGTCGCTTGAACGAGGGTTACCGCGAGAGTTGCACAATTTCTTGAATGAACTGAAGCAGGTTTACACCTTGGAGCTCATCTATGCCAAATGCAAGCCGGTTTTCGCTCATCAATATGCCCTCTCGAAGTTGAAAGCTGAAGGCTTCAAGATCGGCGTTGCATCGAACTCCATCAGGAAGTCGGTGGACACGATGATGCACCTTACAAACCTGGATATTTACTTCGACGTCATGCTCAGCAACCAAGATGTCAAGCGAGCGAAGCCAGACCCTGAGATGTACTGCAAGGCCATCCAAGTGTTAGGAGTTGAGCCTGATGAGTGCCTTGTGGTTGAAGACAATGACAATGGGGTTCGCTCCGCCACAGGCGCCGGCGCGAACGTACTTGTCGTGGAAACCGTGAATGAAGTCACTTATGGCCGGATTCGCGAGCGGATTGAGGAGTTGGGAGGAGGGCCGCTTTGACTCTGCTGGTGTTGATGGCGGGTCCAACGGATCCATTTCGTGACGTTGGGTTCCCGTACCCCAAGAACTTGGTCGAGATAAACGGGGTCCCTCTGGTGCAGCACGCGTTGGAGAACCTTAAGCCTCTGCGTGAAAATTGCCAGAAGCTGGTCTGCATCATGCAAGCCGACGAACAGCGCCAATTTCACACCGCGGAGGTGGTTAGGTTGATCCACCCCGAGGCGCTCGTGATTGAACTTACAGGAGCCACGAGTGGTGCAGCCTGTTCGGCGTTGCTTGCAGTCGAACATATCAAGAACGATGACGAACTGATCATCACAAACGGCGACCATGTCATCGACACCGATTTTCTGGCCGTCATCGACCAGTTTCGGCGAGCCGACCTGGATGCGGGCACGATCGTCTTTGAATCGGTTCACCCTCGGTGGTCGTTCGTCAGGCTAGATCAGCAAGGTTTCGTCATTGAAGCGGCCGAAAAGCGACCCATCAGCAAGCACGCAACCGCAGGCTTTTATTACTATCGAAAGGGGTCGGATTTCGTAGATGCTGCATCAAGGATGATTACGAAAGATGCCCAAGTTGGAGGCAAATTCTACGTTTGCCCAACCCTCAATGAACTCATTTTGCTGCAGAAGCGGATCGGGGTAGCTCGAATCGAGCCCGGGCAGTACCACTCCCTCGCTTCACCGCAGAGCGTTGAGTTGTACGTAAGCGGTCTCAATAAGAAGGAAGCGCAGGCGTGAGGACGTTTGACATCGGCGAGATGACCAAGGGCTGGTTCATCGGCGATTTCGAGCCAACCGCTTTTCGAACGCCGAATTGCGAAGTCGCCGTGCGTAGCTATGTAAGTGGGGTGAAAGAGCTGCGTCATCATCACAAGGTGGGAACAGAACTCACTTACGTTCTCAAAGGTGAGATCGTGATGGCGAACACAGTAGTCAGTGCCGGCCAAGGCATCGTTTTGGAGCCTGGTGAGAGCTCAAGCTTTGAGGCTCTTCAAGACGCAACACTTGTCATCGTTAAGGTTCCATCCGTGGCGGGAGACAAGTATCTCGACTAATGTCATGTTAAACATCGTTGTACCGATGGCAGGGCGCGGCAGCCGCTTTGCAGACGCCGGATACACGAAGCCAAAGCCATTGATTGACGTCTTTGGGCTGCCAATGATCCAGTACGTCATCGCCAATCTCCGTCCTCGAGGGTCGCATAGGTTCATATTCATCGTTTTAGGTGAGCACGAACGCGAATATCGGGTCTCGGACACGCTTAAGCGTTTATCTCCTGGCTGCGAGGTGATTAGCCTCGATTCGGTGACTGAGGGCGCCGCTTGCACGGTCCTCATGGCTAGGGATCTGATCAACAACGAGACGCCGTTGATGATCGCGAACAGTGACCAATGGGTTGACGTCGCGATTGATGAGTACTTGGCCAAGTCGCTTGAACCCGGCGTGAGCGGTCTCATCATGACGATGAGAGCGGACGATCCCAAGTGGTCTTTTGTGAGGCTCGATGGCAAGGGGGCCATCACGGAAGTCGTCGAAAAGCAGGTTGTTTCCAACGAAGCCACCGTGGGCATTTACAATTTCACAAGCGGCAGCCAGTTCGTGGAGGCTGCTGAGGAAATGATTGCCAAGGACTTAAGGGTCAACAATGAGTTCTATGTGGCGCCGGTTTACAACGGAATTCTGAAGCAGGGCGGGCGCATCGAATTTTTCAACGTCGGGGCAGAGAATGAAGGGATGTATGGCCTTGGTATTCCATCCGACTTGGAGAAATTCCTGGCAATGAACGTCTCTTCAAAGGCGCTGGAGCAGGCGAAGGCATTGAACGGAACCGACCTGACCATAAGTTAGAACCTGAAGTTTCAGAGAGAAGATGGACTTAGGACATGTGGCTTCGAATCAGGTTTGGCACCGACAGTCGGCAAGGCTGACGGCAGCCCTGTTGGCCATCGCCCTTTCCTCGGTCGCTTTCGCTGCGCCAAGTGAAGGCGAGATCGACGTGACCATCTTTAGAGCTCAGCAGCCGCTGAACATCCCGCTGCCGATCAACCACCTGTTTGGCGGGTTGCTTAGCCAAGTGCAGCAGAAAACGATGGGATCGCTCTTTTTGGGACTTGCGGCATTTGTTCTATTGATGCTGGCGATCAGGAGTCTCAAACAGCCTGTGAACCACAGGCTGTGGCTCGGAATTTCCCTCACCGGCGTCTTTATGTTTTCCGCCATTGTGTCGTTCAAGGTTTGCAACGGCTGGGACGAGTTGTTCATTGGAGCGAAACATGCCCACTCGATGCTAGTAGCAAACAAGTTCAGTTACAACGTGAGCAACATGCAGGAAGGCAACACCGAATTCCTGCCTCTCTTCGCGACGGGTCTCCTTGCAAAACTTGGCTTTCCAATCGTCGAAACCTTGCTTACCTTGGGTCTTCTGGGGAACCTGTGGCTGATCCTGATTGCCTATAAGTTCTTTTCACGGCTGACCCGTAGTGTGGCCGCGGGCTTTGTTTATGCAACGGGCGTAGGTCTCTTTCCTTGTGTCGTCATCACGGCGATGAGCGGATTTTTCTGCTGCCTCTTTTCCGCCGCCGCTCTGTCAGCCATTTATTCGCTGTTCTTCTCCGACCGTCCGAACGCTCGAACCTGGGGTCTAGCGTTGCTGGCATTTCTAACGCTTTTCCGCATGGAAGGGGTCTTGATCTGCTTCCTCGTTTGGCTGTACCTCTTCGTCGTCTCCCGATATAAATCCTTTGTGAGGAGCAACGAGCGTGGCGAGGCAATCAAGAGCGCTTTCCTATATGGCGTGATGTTGGCCACCCGCTTTGCAGTAGCTTGCCGCGTCCGTTATTTTGGTTTTTACACCCCCTTTTCCGCGCCAGCGGCCCTT
>CAZUCK010000041.1:12274-22152 GCA_964619505.1 uncultured Fimbriimonas sp.
CGTCCAGGGGGAGGTTTGCAAGAAGCTGATGATTATTTTGTTGAAGTTTGGCAACCCCTTTTGCGTCTGCTGCCGGCGTTAGATTTTTGGCGTTCGGCCCAGCCTTTCCGTGTCCAGCGGCCTTGAAGAAAGCAGGCGGGGTTCCCGTCTTCATCCGGTCGGGCCTTGGTTATCTGAAAGGTGTGCTGGATTCCTTCGAATTGCGGGAGTTGCTCATTCTGACGGTGCCCGCCGCAATCGTGGCCATTTTCGCCGAGCGGTGGATTCGCAAGCTGGTCGTCGCGTGGCTGATCTTAATCGCATTCTCCGCCCCCTATCTTGTCGGTGGTGGAGATTGGTTCCCAGCCCACTGGGCGCGCTATTTCATGCCGGCGATACTTGCTTCATATTTTGTCTTTTGGGGCAGTTGGGCCACATTAGCACGCCACTACGCAGCGCACGTACGTTACTTCCAACCTGCCTTGGCCATCGCACTTGTGTGTGCACCGTACATTGCTGAAAAGCCATTCTTCGAGGCAAGCGATGGACTTAACGCTTTCGGGCTTTCACGACGGTTCGTCAACGACAATGGCTACTATTGGCAGTGGGGAAGGGTTAATGCGCTGGGTGCCTATGGCCTGTTTCTTAAAGAGACGACGTCTCCAAACGAGTTGATTGGCAGCCCAGAAGAAGCGACCATGATGTACTTCGCGGACCGCGACGTCGTGGATCTGATGGGCTTCGCAACCCCAGAAATCGCTTATTCAAGGGTGGACCCACTAAGACCTGGGAACATTCTGCACCGCAAGCGAAATCCGGCGACCCTCCTTAACTACAAACCCGGAATCGTCGCCCTTTGGGAGCTGGCTTACAAGGAGGCAAATCCCGAGGCATGGCCGACTGACGCGCAGTACATGGATCACGTAGTCACCATGTACCATCAGTTCGGTTTTGGGCAGGACCAAATCGACATCGCGTATTTTCGCGTCGGCTCCTTTGAATACCTCAGGAAGCTGGGCTACAGGCTGATTTTCGTGGGGACGGGTCGCTTCCTATTCTTCTATTGGGTGAACGACAGAATCTACAAGGATCACATCGCCGCCCTTGATCGACTTGGCTGCAAGCAAGTGGGGACAAGATCCCTCCATTACCGAGTTACGCCTACCGTATCCAATCATTTCAGCTCTGGGGAAGAGTTGCTGAACCGGCCCTGAGCACGGCGCCCCCAAAGCGACGTTGGGATTGGTTATTTCAAGCCTAGTCTCTTGGCGAGTGTACGTATCGTTGACCCGAGCAAACCGAGACGGTTACCCCGAGGGCTCTAACAAATGCTGTCGGCAGGTCATGGATGGGATTCGAGGTTGATAGCTTGCGGGGACGGACTCATGTTCCAAACAAAAAAAGACCCGGCGGCTGGAGCCGCCGGGTCAGTTGGCCAGATGGCGAAGGGCTTTACTTCTTCGCAGGCTGGGTGTTGGTGTACGCCGTCATGACGACGTTGTCAACGTTGACGCCGGCATCGCCGACTTCTGGGTGCGTGTCCAGGCCAGTTCCCGCGTAGTCCTGGGTGTACTCGAAGCAGAGCCTCAAGGTCCGCCCAGCGGTGTTGTAGAACTTACCGTGAACGTGCTTGTAGCCCCCCGACTTTCCTGACCAGACGCTCATGTCTTGGAAGTAGGCCGAGCTGTTGTTTCGAGGAAGGTGCTTTGGCATATGGGGAACTCCACCGGTGGTGAATTCATCGCCGCAAGCTTCCATCAGGACGCGCCGGTTCTGCTTGATGCCGGGCGTGGCATCCCACAGCCTAACCGTCATGCCGTCGAAGGCCAAGACGTTGTAATTCGGGTCGTCTTCCAAGTTGTAAGCGACGTCGAAATCCAGCGTGATGTAGTCGTTGGCAGGAATGACCAGCGTGGGCGCGAACACCCTCTGGTAGCGGATTCCATAGCCATATAGAGGGCCGTCCTCAGCGTTCTGATGGAACAGCGAGTTGTTGCCGCCGGCGTAAAGCCTAGTGCTGCTCGTCGTCCAAGGAACGTTGTTGTAGCCGCTCACAAATGAGTTTGCCCAACCTGCAGGCAGGGTTCCGGGCGTGACTGAATTGAAGTTCTCCGAGAAGAACACCGTTCCGACGCCATGCCCTGTCGTCAGGTCTGTGAGCAAGGTTGTGCTGCCTTGGTCGCTCGTAACATTCAGCTGAAGCGTTATGAACGTTCCAGGAACGAACGAGGGACCAGTCGTGATGATGTAGTTGCCGTTCTGCATCATTGTCGCCCCCGCACCGATGTTCGGGTAAGAGGTCGTTGCGTTGCTGATCGAGACGCCCGGGGTCGAACTGGAGATCGTTCCCTTGACGTGAGTGAACCCACCCCAGCCCGGAGCATAGCTCTGGAGCGGCAGGTTGATCTTCACCGTATTGTTGGCGCCGATTTCGCCCGCCGTTTGTTGGACGGTGAACGAAACATTGCCAAGCCTCAACGCGGCATTGCTGCCCGTCATAACGTTCACGACCGGGTCAACCGCCGTGAAATACACGAGCGCAGGCTCGCCGTCATCGAAGTTCACATGGGCAGGGGTAGCGGCGAAAACCGCATACATCTTGCCGCTTTGGGAGTCCGACTGGTTGTAGTCGCCAAGGTTCGGCTGGCTGGTGTCGTTTCCGAAACCGCCATGGAACGGACGATTGTTGAGGGGGCTCGGAGCCTTAAAGGTAACGCCGCCATCGTCAGAGTACGTATAAGTCTCATCCGTGAGGTCGCCCTTTTGGTTGCCCTGGTCGTAGTAGGTCACATTGACGCGGCCCGTGGTTCGGTCGCAAGAAACCCAAGCGAACCACTGCGGACCGTCGGCTCCCGGTCGCGAGTTCAACGTAGCCGGCGCGCTCCATGTGAGGCCGCCGTCAGTGCTGCGTTGGAAGGCGATGTCGTCGCCGTCGTGGTTGTTGTTCTCTTCGTACACGACGTAGAGGTTTCCATTGTTCGGACCCCCTGACTTGTCCACCGCAAGAGATGGGAAGTCATGGGACCGGTCATTGCCAAGAATCAAGTCCGCGGTGAAGTAGTTCGTACCAGCTAGGCTGATCTCAGGCGACCAAGTCTGACCACCGTCCGAAGACCGGGAGAAACCCGTGTTGCCGAAGTAACCAAAGTTGTCAGTGAACTGTTCCCAAACGATGTATGCCGTGTTGCCAGGGCCGAAGCGCGGGCAAGATGCTTGTCCGTCGATCAGGCTTGCGCCAACAACGGTGCTCGGCGCAAACGTCGGGGTGCCGCTGAATAGGTTGTCGCAAGTCGTAGTTCGGATTTCTGTGTTGTTCGGATACAGGTTTGTGAAGTTTGTCCAGCTGAACAGCAGTCTGCCGGTGGAGATGTTGTAGTCGATGTACTCCTTGTCCGCGGCATCTCCCAAGCTGTTGGGGTCAGTCGCCGGAGTGACCTCGTAGGGTCCCTGCCAAGTGTGGCCGTAGTCCGTCGACACGTGTACGCACATGGTTTGGTATCCACTCGTATTGATGAGGATTGAAGCGTAGGCAAAGTTGCTTCCGCCGCAATATTTGATGTCGGGGTCCCCGTCGATCCCCTGCGGATTTGCACCCACGGAGTCAAAAAGCTGCCCGCCGTCGGTGAAAGTTGCCCCTCCGTCATCGGAATACATGTAGCCCGAGACTGAGAGAACTGGGTTGAAAACGCCTCTGAAGTCGTTAAAACCGACGACCACGTGCTGGCCGGATGAGTCAACGGCGATGGACGTTTCAGAGTTTGTGGCTCCTAGGTTGTTGTCGTCGTAACCGCCGTCATCGTCACCAATGGAGTTCACGATCTTATTGGGGTTGTACTGAGCATTGGCTTTGACCTTATTGGCGTGAAGTTTTGTAACCTGCGCATGGGCGAATCGACCCATGGCGGACATGCGGTCCAACTTCAGCTTATCTGTACGGTTGGCGTGGCTGGGAGCCGCAAGAAGCGACAGAGCTGTGACGGCTATGGCCGCAGTAGCACTGCGCTTTAAAGCGAGTGTAAAGAACATAGAACCTCTCCTTCGTGATGCAAACCGGGCCGAATCTGGACAACTTGACGCGCAGCGCCGACCCAATCAATGACACTATATATCGCTTTTCAAAGGAAAGCACGGACTTTCTTATGGTCACCGCAGAATTGCCTGGAATCACGGTTTAATTACCAGGTTTATAGGCCAGAACTGGAGTCGAAAAGGACAGGGGCGGGGAGGGGAATGAGTCAATGCGATTTACCTCAACAAGGTACGTCGGCGAAGTAGAATTCCAGCAGTGATAATAAAGCGCGCCTTGGTAACCGGGTCGTCACGGGGCATTGGTCTCGCCATTGCCCGAAAGCTCGCTGAGGAAGGATGGTTGATCGGTCTTCATTGCACAGTCGAGTGCGACGACATGAAGCATGCGATCAAAGAAATAGGCAAAGCGGTCTCGGGCACCTACTTCGCTGACCTTTCTGTTGCCACAAAGGCGACGGAACTGTTCAAGGCATGCCTGAAAGATGGTCCGATTCACGCAGTCGTCAACAACGCCGGCGTGTACATGCCCATCGATTTCATCGGTGCTGGTGACGCTTCATTTGCTGCGAATATGCATCGGACGTTCGTCGTGAATTTCGAAGCACCGGTGGCTCTCATGCGGGCGGCGTGTAAACACTTCGCCGCCAACGGTGGTGGCAAGGTACTCAATGTCGCGAGCCGAGTCGGGTTCCGAGGCGAGGGTGGCGCCGCATTGTACGCCGCGAGTAAAGCCGCCCTCATCAACGTCACCCGGAGCCTCGCCGTTGAGTTGGCGCCGAAGAACGTGAAGCTGTTTGGGATTGCACCCGGCTGGGTGGACACCGCAATGTCTAGGGAAGGAATGGAAGAGCGTCTCCCAGCGATTCTGGAGGGAATCCCCCTCAACCGCATGGCGAGTCCCGAAGATTGTGCGGCAACAGCCTCATTCCTTCTTTCCGACGCGGCGGAATATCTGAGCGGCGTCGTCATTGACATCAACGGTGCGAGTTACTTCCATTGAGTTCACCCGTCCGTTCTAAGTGATGCTCTCCATCGCGGCCGCTTTGGTGATCGGTCAACTGCCCCCACCGGACAGGTTGCGAACCGTGTTGCCAAACGGGGCCGCCATCCTCGTAGAGCGGATGCCTAATCAGCCTTCGTTGACGGTCCAGTTGTTTGCCTCCGCTAAGTTCACGCCCGAAACACCGGCGACCCACGGCTTCCGGCACTTGCTTGAGCACCTTGTCGCCCGGGGTCAAAGCGGGAGTATCGACCAACGACTGGAGTCCAAAGGCGCGTTCCTGCGGGCGAGCACACTGCGAGACGCCATGCAATTTGAAATCAGCTTGTCTCCGAAAGACCTCTCGCTCGGAATGGAGACGTTGAGTGAACTGCTTGCTCCCCTTAAGGTGACGCCGCGCGACATTGGACGTGAAGCTGCGGTCATCGAACAGGAAATAGGCCTCTCGAATGATGCAGCTTCGTTGGCCGCGGCTGCATGGACGGCTGCGTTCGGTGAACAAGGTCTTGATCCCCAAGGGGACATGGCCACAATCCGGACCGCTACGCCGGATGCTCTGGCTCAGGTGCAGTCTAGACAGTTTGCTCCCTCCGCCTTGACGTTGGTCATTGCCGGTGATGTCGATGTGAATGAAGCCACGCGACAGGGCAAGGCCCTTCTCTCGTTGCCTTCAGGCGGTTACAAGGCGGTTACAGCCCGCGGGGAAGGAAAGTCGGGTCGAGTGGAATGCCAAGGCTTCGGAGAGGCCAGAGCCGCCACGTGCGGTGCGTTCGGAGGCATTTCGAACGCGGCTGAACTTGCTTTCGCATTCGCGGTGGCAAGTGAAGTGGACGGTTGTTTCCTGACCTACACGCCGTCCCAAGAGCGGGGGCTCATCACCGTCGGACGGACGGACCAGTCGAGCGGCGTGGGCCTGTATATCGACGGCCTCACGGTGGATGACTTGCCTCCCATGCTGGAACGTGGGAAGGCGCTGGTGAAAACATGGATTGAGAGCCAACTGAGGAATCCGACGTCAAGCTCGAATCTGCGAGGCTTGCTAATGTGCCAAAGGCACTCGGCCAGCCCTGAAGAACTCCTTGAAAGCTTGGACCTAGTGGACACTTTTGCCTTTGAAAAGGCGTTTGGCGCTTTCGCGAAGGAGAGGGCCGTCATTGTGGTGGGTGTACGTTGATCCTCGCTGGTCTTGCGTTCGCTGGTCTCACAGGTCGCTTTGCAGAGCTCCCCATGCCGGATGCGACGGCCGTCTGCGTGTCCGTGGTGGCCCCGACTCCCGCTTTTGGGGCACGAGACCGGGCTATTTCGAGGATCCTTACAAAGGTGCTTTTGGAAGGTACAGACCAATATAGCAAACGCCAGTTGCAAGCCCTTACATTGGGCAGCGGCCAGCCATTGAAGTTCACCGTCATGCCAGATCATGTCCGCATCCAATTGGGCTTCGCACCGAGGGATTTGGCAGCTGGACTCAGGACGGTCTTTTCGATCATCGACGAGGCCTCTCTTCCGCAAGACGCCATCGACTCCGCAATGGAGGCGATGCCCTTTGCGAAGCCCGATTACTGGTCCTTGGCACTACAGCCCGAGATTGCCGATTACGCAGGAATCAGGAGGGATGATGTCGTTCGGATGTATCGAGCCCTTTTTAGGCCCGATCGCCTGTCCATCGCCGTTAGTGGTCCGTTTTCACCTGGGCAGGCCCGCAACAAATGGTTGCAGTGCTGCGAGGATTGGCAGCCCCGTGGGTATTGGCCCTTGATCCCGGGTTCGGGGCCCGAACGGGGTTTGATTCGGCCCTCTCAGCCCATTTCCACTCTTGAATTGGCAGGGCCAGAAGCGCTCGTGGAGGGCCCCAGATTCCCGAGCCAGTTGCTGACGACGTTCGCGCTGGGAGTTGGCAAGGAATCCGCAGTGTTCCGTGCGGTTCGGCAGGGGCTGCGTATGAGCTATCGGCAAGAAGCATTTTTGTGGCCGACGCCCGGAGGTTTTAGAACGCGAGTGCTTGTTGCAGTCAAGCCCTCAGACAATGAGGCCACCTTGGCCGATTCGGCTAGGGCTGCTCTGTTGGAAGACGTCGCTACGTGGAACGACGCGACCCGTGCAAGGGCTTTGGCCATGGCACAGGCCGTCTACGGTCGGGGTTTGGGTCTCAACCCTATGATTCTTCAGGCGGAGGGTGCCGTCGGGGAAAGTCAGGAGGACCGTACTTTCATGACTGCGTATTGGCAGATCAAGACGGGGCGCAACTGGTCGGAAACAGACCTTCTAGCGTCTCTAGAGTCGGTTCAAATTGACGAGATGAGGCTTGCGGCGAATGAAACTCTGAAGGGCAGCACGACGCGCATCGTTTCTGCGCGCTGATCACTCTGGCGTCTCGATGAAATCTTCGTGCTTGCGGCACATGGGAATGAAGTCGCACTGGCGGCAAAGGCGCTTGAAAACTGGGACGCGATCGTAAAAATCATCGCTGGAAACGATTTCCCCTCCCAACTTGCAGATGTCAACCTCGAAGGCGGCAAGGTCCTCAAGCGACATTGCCGCGCTCGCCTGCTCGCCCGACCGAAGTGCGATGATCGTTGCCATCACGGGGTGTCCCGGATATTGCTTTGACACAAGCAGCTGATAGCAAGCCATCGCGATGTCGGCCGCAACTTCTTCCGCCGACACCGTTTCGCGTCCTGATTTGTAATCGATGATTTCGAGAGTGCCGTCTTCATGCCTGTCCAAGCGGTCGATTCTCCCGACGAGGCGAAACAAGTCGTAATCGCATTTCAGGATCCGCTCTACAAGGATCGTCTCTGCGGAAACGGTCCTTTTCGATTCTCGTTCGATGTGTTTCTCGAGAATCGTCTTGCCTTCTCCGTAGGCTTCCGACATTTCCTCTGCGTTCGAGAATCCGGCATCGATCCAATTTTCTTCATAAGCGGCCATAGCCTCGGCGGTAGTCTGCACGCCCGTGTCCCCGGCATCATGGAACCGCTCGAGCACCTTGTGAAGCGTGCTTCCGAACGAATAGTAACTCTTGGCTCGCAAGTACCACTTTCCGCGATCATCCACGAAGGTCCAGCGGTAACGGACCGGGCATGCGAGATAGGTTGTGATCTTGCTCGGGCTGAGGTTCGGCTTTCGGGCCACCGCTTATTGTGGCTCGCTCGCGCGAGTAGAATCAGTCGTGCAAACCAAGACCCCTCTCAAGATTCGGCTGGGACACAGCCCCGACAGCGACGACGCCTTCATGTTCTGGGGGTTGGCAAACGGCCAGGTTGAGTCCGTTTTTGAGTTTGAGCACATTTTGAGGGACATCCAAACCCTCAACGAATGGGCGATGGAGGGTCGGCTCGAGTCCACGGCAATCTCTGTCCACGCGTTCGCCTATGTTGCGGACAAGTATGCCTTGCTTCGCCACGGAGGTTCGTTTGGCGAGGATTACGGGCCCATGATTGTTGCGTCACGCCCGATGGCCGCGGCTGACGTACAAGAACTGACCATTGCGGTACCAGGAAAACTCACCTCCGCGTTCCTGCAACTCCACCTTTGGTTCGTTGATCAGTTCGGAGAAGGGGTCAAGCCCAAGTTCGAGGTCGTGCCCTTCGACGAGATCATTCCCGCCATCCAAGAGCGGCGCTATGAAGCCGGACTCATCATTCACGAGGGCCAGTTAACCTATGCCAAAGATGGCATGCACTTGGTGGCCGATATGGGCGTGTGGTGGAAGGCCAAGACCGGCTTGCCCCTGCCTCTTGGAGTCAATGTGGTTCGCAAAGATCTTGGACCGGAGGTGGTCAAAGACGTGAGCCGATGCATGCGAGAGAGCATCAGCGCGGGGCTCGCCGAGCGCGCCAAAGCCCTTGACTACGCCTTGCAGTTTGCCAGGGGCATGGATGTCGCGACGAGCGACGAGTTCGTTGGTATGTACGTCAATGGGCGAACCCTGGACATGGGCGAGGAAGGCGTACGAGCCATTAGACTGCTGTTGAGCGAGGGTGCCAAAGCCGGCATCGTGCAGAAGGTCGACGTCGAAGTTGTGGACTGACCAAGAGCTGACCAACACTTGCGCGAGGAAGCACCCGAGCGTGACGAGCAGGTAGGGCCGCCTAGGGTCCCGTCAACGGAGCCTTCTTCAATTCCCCCCACCGCCTCGGATATCGGTCTGGGGTTGCCGCCACCTTTTCATAAACGGGGAAGAGCCGTACCGCATCAGTCCCGGGCAGATTGCGGATCACGCTCTGGGCAAGCCGCAGTCCCAGCTTAGAAGCCCCGGAGTCTTCAGCGGCCTCGGCATCTGTTGGGGTACGCATCGGGAGAACCAACCCCCCCAGCTTGCAAGTCTTGGCGCTGAGCTCGAGCTGGGCCGCGAGCGGTGCCACCGCGCGGCCCGTTATGACGTCGAAGGTTCCGTTGGCGGCAAACTCTTCTGCCCTTGCCGTGACAACATGCAGGTTGGTGAGCGGATGCTTGCGGAGGAATCCCGTCATCTTGTTCGACGAATCCATGGCCGTGACTTGGAGATCTGGCCTTGCGCATGCCAACGGCCATGCGGGGAAGCCGGGCCCCGTACCAATGTCTAGGACTTCGGATTTGTAGGGAATGAGATCCTGCATGAGCAGGGAATCCACAAAATGCCGGAGCCAGCATTCGTCTCGGGGAACGCGCGTGAGGTTCATCACTTCGTTCGCTGAAAACAGCGCGCTCTCGAAGGAGTCGAAGGAATCGAGCTGCTCGGTCGAAAGTGCCAGGCCAAGTTCCATGCATGCTCCTGCAAGCGACTTTCGATCCACGGTCTTATGGTGGCAGATCGGCCGAAAGTTGGGACAATCACCTCGGCGTCTGCATCCTGGCGCCCAGCCTGGTGCCAACCCAACTTGCCGTCAAC
>CAZUCK010000042.1:0-21280 GCA_964619505.1 uncultured Fimbriimonas sp.
TCCGAAAGCCTCCGCGAACCTGACGCAACCCCTCGCGACATGAGAAGGGTTAGTAATTGGGGTTAGTCCCCTTTTATGGCTGCGAGAATCGAAGACGGGCTTGAATCTGAGTTGCAGTAGTGCGGAGGAATTAGGCTAAAGTCTCTAGCCTTGGTCGTCCACGTGGATGACAAATCTTGCAAACAAATCTTCCGTTCTCAATTGATGTCGGACCACCGTCGCGATGCGGAACCGGAAAATGGTCCGCTTCGCCGTCCTCGACGGTCGTTTCCGCATCACACTTCACGCACTTCCCGCCAGCCAATCGATGGAGCTCCGCCTTTTGCGCATCGTCGAAAAGCCTTTTAGCGTCCAGCTTAAGGCCAATACCCTCCGGCAGGTGACTCCGCCACTTTTCGTAATATGCGGCGTTTGAGGCCGCAGAACTGGACTTTCCTTCCGCCTTAGGTGCCTCCACAGTAACGTATTTTGCCAGTTTCCGAATGGATTCTTGGTCCATCTTGAAATTCGGATTGCGAAAGGAATCCTGGAAAAAGAGACACAGGGCAAACATTCCTTGCTTATGAATCTTGTACTTTCGCAGGTATTGCCGACCGATCTGCTTGCTAACTTCCTCGACCTGTTCAAAAACCTGGAGAACCCGCCTAATCGAATCACCTTCTGGGTCAATGTCTGTGAATTCGTGATAGAGCCCGTCGAGGTCACCAGCGGAGATGCTTGGAAATTCAAACGGTTCGGCCATCCTTCCGAGCATGATCCTCATAAGTTGCGCACACGTTTGCCGGTGCTTCACATATGGGTCCTTTGCATCACCTTCTTCGTCTCGCAAGCCGCGGCCATCCACCAATTCGAACAATTCGAATCTCGGTCTCTTGTTTAGTTTGCCCGCAAGAGATTCCACAAAGGGGCCCAACGTGCCGGGCCAAGCATCGCGAATCTGTTGCCGTGTTAGTGCGGTGCCAGACTGCAGGCGAATAAAGAGGTCTCGCACTTCGTCCGCATGATCGACTTTGGAGACCTGAAAGACATCTACCTTCGCGTTGTCGAGCTCATGGCGTAAATCGGCATCAAGCGCCAAATATCGCCTATCTGCCCATCCCGCTGGCCTTGGGCGCAAGCTGACGGGCAACTTCAGCCTTTTATCGGTGGGGGCGAGAAGGGGGAATGAACCAGCAAAATACTCTGAAATCGCGAGCCGCCGTTGCTGACCATCAATGATTTCGTACTTCTCGGACTTTGCCCCGCCGAGCCCTGGAAGCATCTTTTTTTCCAAGAATAGTGGGGGAATCGGATAGTGACGGAAAAGTGAATCAACAAGAGCTTGCTTTTGCGTCAATGTCCAAGCCTCCCCCCGTTGATATTCAGGGTTACGGACCATGGAGCCACTATTCCAGGCATCAACAAGTTCCTTGACTGAATACGCTTTCTTCTCAAAGTTCACGGACAACCTCCACCCATCGGGGCCCGACGAAGGTAATTGTTGCACGAATCTAACCAAATCATGGCGGTGTGCGGCCAATCATCTTTCCACGGTTCTAAGCGGGACCTTTAAGGCAGCCAGACATTTCTGGTTCATGGTGGGACGCGAAGGCGGCTTGTCACGTCTGGCCTTCGTCTAGACTAGATAACCCGTGAGTATCCTTCGTGTCCCATCCGAATTGACCGAGCCTGAGATCGAGATGATTTAGCGGCAATCCCTACGCGCGGTTTTCCATGCTGCCCTGGACTTTGGATGATCGAGCGTTCGAAGCCACTCGGAACCTGGAAGGACTCATCGATGGGTTAGTGAAAGGGTTAGAAGCTCCCAAACCTAAAGAGAGAACAGAGGTAAAGAAAACCGCCAAATTTGAACCTCAATCTCTGGTGGAGATGATCGGGATCGAACCGACGACCTCTGCAGTGCGATTGCAGCGCTCTCCCAGCTGAGCTACATCCCCACGATAGCATCAGAAGATACCCGAATCGGGCCGCCCGATCGAAGGACTGTCGGGCGTTTGTAATCGCAGCGGTCCAACAACCGTTAGACGCTAAATTGCACAGCTTTAGGCACCCTGCACCATCGTCGGGAAGGGTAGTTCGCCGATGAAACCGTGCTTCCGAAGAAGATCACGAAAAAGCTTCAGCCCTTCAAGGTGGCGGTCGGTCAAGTCGTAATTCATGGTCTCCCCGAGATACTTTCGCACCGTTGCCTCGGACCAACCTGAGCGCGCCACGGCATCGGGAATGATCTCCTCCAGATGTCCTTGCCCCCAAACCCTCGCTTCGATCAGCAAACGGGCAAGCTCAGGGGTCAAACCTTCACGCCCAACCCACAATGCCCAAACGAACGGCAAACTTGTGAACTCAACCCACTCTCGCCCAAGGTCCATAACATGCAGTCCATCGCTTGAGGCGGCCATGCCCGTATCGCCGATGAGGATGCAAGCGTCGTGAGACTCCAACATGCCGACCAGGTCCGGGGCTGCCGTTTCGACTTCGGGCAGCACCCCGTGTCGCTCGCAAAGGATCACCTGCGCCAGGTGGTTGCTCGTCAGCGAGCTTTGATCCAGCGCCAACGTCCGGATTTCGGCAAAGGGGACGCGACTGAATAGCCGCACGCTGGCGGCCTCCCCAAGCGAACTGATGCTGCAGCCTTCCGCGAAACAACGCCCGTGCACGCTGAGGGCATCGAAGCTGGAGACCATGACGGCCTGAGCTTTCCCGCTGTCCAGAAGCGCCGGCAATGCGGACGGGACGGCAAGCTCGACCTCCACCCGACGGGCCAGTGAGTGGATCAGCGGCCTGGCGTTCGTATAGGGGACGGAGCCTACGGTGAAGTTCATTTTGTGAAAGTGGATGACCGGATGAGGCAACGGTTTCAATCAGGCAACGTCGGTTGTTCGAGCCGCCTAGCGGAGCCCATTGCCCTAAGCTTCATCAGGTCACGCAAGGACCTCGGGTAATCGCGCCAGAAAACCACTTTGGAGCCGTCTTGGTGCGACCATCGAATGGGAACTTCGTCAATGCGATAGCCCAAGTCGCGAGCGATCATGAGCGCCTCAAAGTCAAACGAGAAGCCATCCATTTTGCAACGAGAAAAGATGTCAGCGTTGGCCTTCTTCGTGAACATCTTAAAGCCGCATTGAGTGTCGCTGATCCCTTTGATTGCAAGCGCCTGCACCAATTTGTTTGCGATGCGGCCAAGAGCTTCACGCCACATGGGTTGGTGCTTTTCGAGGTTGCTTTCCCGCATGGGGCGGCTTCCAATCGCGACCTCGGCCCCGTCAGCCATATGTTTCAACAGCTTATCGGTCTCCTCAAGGGGTGTGGCGAGGTCGGCATCCATGAAAAGGACAAGGTCGCCCTTGGCCAGCCGCATCCCGTGGCGAACGGCGTAGCCTTTTCCTCGATTGGGTGAATACTCGACGAGGGAGAATCCCGGCCTACCAGAAGTGAATTCATTGACGATCTGGTTCGTCTTGTCGGTGCTGCCGTCGCTGACGATCGTCACGTCCCAAGGATATGTCTGACCCTTATAAAAATCGGCTATACGCTGCAAGCTGGAGACAATCCGGTCTTGCTCGTTGTATGCGGGGACGACGATCGAAAGGTGAGGCGGATTCAAGCCAGGCGGATTCTACCGCTTTGGGCTTCCATCACGAACGAGGAGCAGCATGTTGCTCAGTGGGCGGCCCGTCTTGAGCACCATATCACCGTTGTAATAAAGGCACGTGGATCCACCCCCATCCAAGCTCACGGCGTCCTGCACGCCTCGCGAAAGCATGGCACGCGCCAATTCGCTCAAAGTGACGCTAGACTTTGTCGCGCACATCACGAACTTGCCTGATCGCGTTACGCCGACCGCGGTCCTTGCGGTCCGTCCCCAAATATGTGAGTCCTGGAAGTGTTGAGATTTTGGATCGGCCCGGACAGACCCATTTTCTATGAGCCTAACCGCGCCTCGGAGACCGTAGCGATAGGACGACCAATCCACTTCCTTTCGATAGGGCGCGTCGAATATCGTTGCTCCACCGAACCATCCGATGCCGACGGCCGACCCACGATTACCCTCATCGGTCAAGTGTCCATCGACGAGAACATCTGCAACCGGCTTGCCTCCACGTGGATTGAAAAAGGTGCCGGTGATGGCTGCGACGGGATGCTTGCCATAAAGAAGCTTGCTCGCAGATTTCGGGCTGGATCGTACCGTCGTTGCATGAATCTCGCCACTGGATAGGTCGGCGACCACCATGTGATAGGTTGCCCTGCCCGCTCGAAAGCTCTCGTATCCGCACGATGGCATGTGGAGGACAATGGAAGTGATGGATAGGCTTGCGGCAAGAACGATCATATCCTTCGGTAAGAATCCTATATTCGCATTCTCGGATCGGCCTTTGCGCTCGTCTAGGTGAAAAATGCGGGATGAAATGCAATCGGCATCTCAATGGCGTTTTGAATCGATGCGAACCTCGCGTCGAACGGAGCCTTCGGCCTCACCGGGAACGCGTTTGGTAACTCTCCACTCTTCGAACGAAGCCCGAAAACTCCGGCTCGTATGAGAAAATGCGCGAACGCCCTTGCGAGCGACGCTAAGACCCCAAATGGCAATCAACCACAACCACACTCCATGACCGTGAGTGAGGGCGATGACGAAGCCTCCAACGACGGCGAAAGTGGCGAGGTCGCTCAGGAATGAGTGCACTCGCGCACGCTTGAACTCGCTCATTTCGTCGTCAAGTGTCTTCGACTGGAAATATTCGCGCTCGGCCGCTTCCACAGCTTCCGGCGATATGCCTAGCTCGGCGGCGGTTTGAACCAAGGTCTCGCGAGAAAGCGGCCCGTGGCTTCCCTGCTTTGTCGCGGCCAGCTTCAGAATTTGCTGGGCGTCTTCCTCCTCATAAAATTGGTTTGAAGGCACTAGTTACCATTCTAGTGCGATTCTCAAGACAGCCCATGGGACCGACCTGGTAAAAGATTGTTTGATGAACGTTGCGCTCGCAAGGATTGCGCGTTGAGAGTCGGCATCGTGGGAGCGGGAACGTCCGGCCTTGCGGCCGCTCGCGTGTTGAAGGGCGCAGGTCATCAGACCCTCGTTTTTGAGCAATCGAGCCACGTCGGTGGCAGGGTAGCGACGCGAACGATCGGGCCCTATATTTTTGACACTGGGGCAACCAGCATCGCGCCCAGGGGTATGGCAATTGAGCATGCCATGCTCGTGGAGCTGGATAAGTCGGAACTCATCCAAGTCGTTAAGCCGATCTATACCCATAATTCGCTCAGGGTCTTCCCAGGAGACGCGGCCAGAGCCAACGTCCCGCGCTATACCTACATTAGCGGCAACAACGAGCTGCCGAGGCAGCTGGCGGAAGGACTTCAAATCAGGTTTGAGTCCCAAGTCGATGAGATCGAAAAACTGAAGGATCATCGATATTCAATTTGCGGTGAAGTGTTCGACGCCCTCGTCCTGACGCCTCCCATTCCCCAGGTCTCGGCGATCTTATGGAGCCTAGGAGAGACCCGGCCAGTATCGAATTCAAATTATCGTCCTTGTCTCAGCGTCATGCTGGGCTTTGACAGGGCCTTACCGCCGCAGCATTATCACGCTCTCCTCGACACGGAACAGACCCACCCTTTGACTTGGTTGAGTTTGGAGACTGAGAAATGCCCGGGCCGCGCACCTGACGGGCATACAGCCATGGTCGCCCAACTCAACGGGCCCTACAGTCATGGGCACTATGACGATTCCAAAGACGAACTTGTGGATCTCGTCTTGGGCTATCTCGAACGGCTCTATGGCCCAGGGTGGGATGCGCCCGTCGCGAGCGACGTAAAACGCTGGAAATACAGCCAACCGGAAGGCATTGCGTCCTTTGACTCTGTGAACAGGCCCGGGAGCAGACTGCTGGTGGCGGGCGATGGACTGATGGGGGGCCGTACCGAACAGGCTTTTGAGGCCGGGGTTCGGGCTGCCAAGATGCTGCTCTCCGAATAGTTGCGTTTTCCCGGGATCAGGGGCACAATGGAGCCACACCATGGAAGCAACTTCAGCCGAAACCATCAAGATCGCCGTCGTCGGAGCCGCAGGCCAGATGGGTCTGGAGGTGTTTCGTTCGATCGGAAAGGCTGACGGAGTTGAACCCGTAATCGCAATCGATCACAACCAGAACGTCGGGATGAACATCCGCGATCTGGTTGGTCCGAAAGGGCCAGACCTCGTGATTGAGGAGAAATTGGGAGCTGCCCTCGACCGCGTCAAGGTCGACGTTCTTGTGGACTTCTCCCACCATTCTGGAGCCAGTCAGCACGCATCCTCTGCGGTTAAACGAGGCGTGTCGCCGTTGATCGGTACGACCGGGCTTGCCTCCCAGGAACTGAAAGAGATCAAACTGATGTGCGACGAAGCCGGTGTTGCGGGAATGTACGTTCCCAACTTCGCGATTGGAGCCGTCTTGATGATGCACTTTGCTGAAATGGCTTCCAGGTGGATGCCAGACGTCGAAATCATCGAGCTTCACCACGATCGAAAAGACGATGCTCCGAGCGGGACCGCGATGATGACGGCGGAGAAGGTCGCCGCCTCGAGGGTCAAGTCACCGATTCAACGTCAAGCAAACATTCGCGTCGAAGGGGCGAGAGGTGGGTTGCACCAGAACATCCCAGTGCACTCCATTCGGTTGCCTGGCCTTGTCGCCCACCAAATGGTGATCTTCGGAGGTGCAGGCGAAACCCTCACGATTCGCCACGATTCGATGGAACGGAGATCATTCATGGAAGGCGTGAAGTTGTGCGTACGTGAAATCAAGTGTCTAAAAGGTTTCGCCGTCGGTATGGACTCGATTCTGTTCCGGGCTTGACGTCATGAACGAACCTTGCGGTTAAACTGACAGCCGTGGATAATGCAGCAACTGAAGTGGCGGTTCTGGAAACGAACCTTGGAAAGATCGTCGTCGGGTTCTTCTCAGACAAAGCTCCAAAACACGTAGAAGCTTTCAAGAAGCTCATCAGGGACGGCTTTTATGAGGGCACCAAGTTTCACCGAGTGATTCCCGGGTTCATGATCCAGGGCGGAGACCCCAACACCAAGTCAGCCTCCAGACACCTTTACGGCACCGGTGGGCCAGGCTACACCATTCCCGCAGAATTCAATGACGTCAAACACACCCGCGGCGTACTGAGCGCGGCCCGATCTTCGGACCCCAATTCGGCCGGTAGTCAATTCTTCCTGATGGTCGCCAATTCGCCCCATTTGGACGGCCAATACTCGGCCTTCGGTCAAGTCATCGAAGGCATGGATGTTGTCGATGCCATCGTGAAGCTTCCGAGGGACTCTCGAGATTGTCCTTTGGAGGGCAACGAAGCAACGATTCTAAAAACGTCCATCTCTGAAGCTGAGGGCTAGCTCTGCAAGCGCTGCAAGATTTGGAACTGATCGCCTTCGTAGACGATCCAGTACCGACTGGCTAGCCTCCGCTGGAGATCTGGAAAGCTCTTGGTCGTGTCTGGGCCGCTTGGCCACGGTTTGTCGGGGCCAAGGTATTGCACGACAAACCGCGGATTCGACTTATCAAACTCATCCAAGAACGTCGCCCTTAACCCCCGTATGTATGGGTTGGACACGTGATGATAGAAGTGGAAATCGTAAACAAAGCGGGTTGCGATCGCGGCATTTGAACGAAGCATCGCGTGCACCGCGCCTCCGGTCCAATCCAAGGGTTGCACCGTGTCACCCGGTTTGAGCTTTGCCCGAAGGAACTGGGCGATCTCATCGACGCGCCCATTCTTGGCGGGTTGGATTTTCAGAAGGAGATTCGCATACCCGTCTGAAGAGATGGACCAAAGTGCACATCCTGCGACCAAGCCGACGGCGATCGATTCCAACTTGCCTGACTGTACGGCGACTTGGAAGCAGAGCATGGTCAGCAACAGGAGACTAAGGTTGAACGGGAGCCAGTGATAAACCCAGAATTGGCCGCCAGAGAGCGCAGGGTAGATCCAAAAGATGCAGGTCCAACCCAGCATCAGCCTCAAGGAGCGCCTCGTTCCGTGATCGTCCTCGCTCTTTCGTGAGATCAGGAGCCCGGCAACGAATACTGCGACGAGAAAGAGCCACCAGCGGCCATCGGCAAGCATCTCGTTCGTCAACAGCTTCTGCCTCCGCAGATCCGGGGGTGCGATCAGATGGCTGCCATCCATAGCGCCGTATAGGGGCAAGTAGTGCGTGACGATGCCGATGAACGGTCCCAACCCGCCGACGAACGACAGATAGCCAATCGTGACCGTAATCAACCCGAAAAAGCCCACGAGTTGGGTCGTCAGGGCCCGGGCTACAGAGCTGCCCAGAGCCTTGACGTCGGCCCAGCGAATCACCGCCAGCCAGACAAAAGCCAGGATCGAATGGGGCTTAATCAGGAATGCAAAAGACGCTGCGAGACCCAATGTAAGGTCCAACCCGCGGCGGCTGGTCTTCCTCATGAGGGACGCGGATAAAAAGAGGCAGATCACAACGAAGTACTCGCGCTGCAAAGTGAGAAACGGCACATCGGCGAAGTAATAACAGCCGAAGACGGCCATGGCAAGTAACGGATACAGCTTGTTCCCGGCATCGATCGCCCTTATGACGACGACTGAAAGCAATGCGAACAGTAGGACATCCACCAGACGCATCAGTGGCTCGCTCATCGCCGTGACGCTTCCGAGCAGGCCGTACACGACGTAGCTGCCGGGGAAATTCATATCGAAGAGGTCGCGATAGATGATCCTTTGGCCAGTGAACACGAGGTGACTTGGGTAGAGAAGCACCGGGCCATCGTGCTCGACGGGGCTCCACAAGGATTTCACTGCCAGAGCGAGGGCAAGTGCGCCAATCATGACGACGAGAAACACGACAACGGGCTGCACCCACCGCTTCAGATTCATGTTCTGCGGTCCTTCTCCAGGAACACCCTTCAGCAACGCTCTTGATCCTTCATTGCCAAACTCTCAAAGCAAGGCTCAGACTTGCGCATTTTGCACAATAACCTAGACGGGACGCCCGAAAAGATCGTCAGGGAAGCTTCAACGGTAAACTGCCAGGGTTGTTATGGATTACCGGCGAACTTACGTCCGCGACCTCTTCGAACTTGCACCAAATTCCTCCGCATCCGCTTTTGGTTGGGTGAAGACCCGTCGCGACAGCAAAGGCATTTCCTTTGTTCAAATCAACGACGGGTCGTGTTTCAAAGATCTTCAGGTCGTCATCGATGAAGGTGCCATCCCAGAAGACAGCCTGAAACTTCTCACGACGGGAGCATGCGTGCGATTTGACGGAACGATTGTGGAATCCCCCGCCGCGGGTCAAGCGGTAGAATTGAGTGCAAGCGGCGTGGAAGTGTTTGGTTCCGCCGATGCCCTGACTTATCCCCTGCAGAAAAAGGGGGCTTCCTTCGAATTCCTGCGCGAAATCGCGCACCTGCGAGCCCGGGGAAACACCTTCGGGGCCATTTTCAGAATTCGAAACCAGGCGGCATGGGCCATCCATTCGTTCTTCCAAAATCGTGGGTTCCAATACTGTCACACTCCGATCATCACGGCGAGTGACGCTGAAGGCGCAGGAGCGATGTTTGCCGTTTCCACTTTGCTCGAGGCTCACGGCGGCAAGTACAAGCTGAAGGAGACCGATCCGGCAGAGGATTTCTTCGGCAAACCATCATTCCTAACGGTGAGCGGCCAACTGGAAGGTGAGGCGCTTGCCCTCGCGATGACGAACATTTACACGTTCGGGCCAACGTTTCGCGCGGAGAACTCCAACTCCAGTAGGCATTTGGCGGAATTCTGGATGATCGAGCCCGAGATGGCCTTTTGCGACCTCGACGGCAACATGAATCTCGCCGAGGAATTCCTCAAGGAGATCATCTCGCATTTGATCGACAAGTGCGCGCCTGACCTAGAGTTCTTCAATCAACGGGTCGAACCTAAGCTTCTTGAGACATTGCAGCATGTCGCGACCAGCCCCTTCGAGCGGATCACCTATACGGACGCAATCAGACTTTTGGAAGCGAGCGGCGAGAAGTTCGAGTTCCCTGTGTTCTGGGGATGCGATCTGCAAAGCGAGCATGAGCGATGGCTGACGGAAACGAGGATCGGACGGCCCGTGATTCTCACCGATTATCCCAAGGAGATCAAGGCCTTCTATATGCGTCAAAACGAGGACGGCAAGACCGTGCGTGCCATGGATGTGCTCGCTCCGCGTATTGGCGAGATCATCGGCGGTTCGCAACGGGAAGAGCGCATCGACGTCTTAGAAGGCAGGATAAAGGAGTTGGGCTTGCCCGTTGAAGCCTATTGGTGGTACCTGGATCTGCGGCGTTACGGTAGCGCACCCCATGCCGGCTTTGGGCTTGGATTTGAACGGCTGATGATGTATGCCACTGGCATGAAAAATATTCGGGACGTGATCCCGTTCCACCGCACCCCCGGAAGCGCGGACTTCTAAACGTTGAAAAGGCTGCTGCCAAGAATTGATCCGAGACTGTACGCCGAGCTCCATGAGCAGCGGCGAAACATCGTCTTCGGGCTCATCTGTTCCGCAATAGCCGCCCTTCTTGGTCAGGGCGCACTCATCTTCATCGTCAAGTTGGTCGTAGACGCTGTTGCCGATCGAAACGGACCGATGCTCCAGAAGCTCAGCGGAGCCGTAATGGTCCTGTTCGTCGTGAAGTATTGGTTCACGAGGGGTCAAGCCTACTACTTGAGTCAGGCGGCGGCCACGATGACGGCCTCTTTGCGACAAAAGCTTTTCGACAAACTTCAAAAACTGCCGATCAGCTACTTCAACGAAAAGCGGGCCGGCGCCATCCAAAGCGTCCTAACCAACGACGTGGCTGTCTACCAGAATGCCATTGGGGTGATCCGGGATGCCATCGACGGGCCGATCAAGGTGGCGACGGGATTTATCGCAATCCTATTTATTCAATGGCAGCTATCTGTGTTCGCCGTCGCTCTGTTTCCGGTCATCTGGCTCTTCATCCAAAGAAATCAGCGCAAGATGCGCTCGGCTCAAGACAAGGTTCAAAGTGATCTCAGCGACCTGACAGCAATGATGCAAGAGGCACTTCAGGGCACCCGCGTCATCAAAGCGTTCTCGGCCGAAGGGCATGTGAGTTCCCAATTCAAAGGCCTCCTCGATCAGAGCCTGGGAAGCCAAATGGTCGCCATCCGCAGAATGGCCTCGCTCCGCCCAACGGTCGAGCTCATCGGCGCCGTCGGCCTGGCTCTGGTCGTGCTATTCTCCGCCCAACTGGTCCAAATGGGCAGCCTAAAGGTCGGCAATTTGAGCGCCTTCCTCTTTGCTCTCGACGTCATCAACCAGGGCCTTCGCAACATCGGCTCGCTGAAACAAACCCTCGCTCAAGTCGATTCGGGAACGGATCGGATCTACTCGCAGGTTCTTGATGTCCCCGAAGCCCAGGTTGATGAGCCCAGCGCAAAGGAACTGACGGCCACCAAAGGGCTAATTGAGTTCAAAGATGTCTCTTTCTCCTATCCCGACGGCACCGTTGCTCTCAACAGTGTGAGCTTTACAATCCAACCCGGGACTTCACTGGCCCTCGTCGGCCCCAGTGGGTCTGGGAAAAGCACGATCGCCGATCTGATGCTGCGCTTCTATGATCCATCGGTCGGTCAAATAATGTTCGATGGCGTGGACATCCGGGAACTACGAGTGAGTTGGCTTCGCTCACAAATCGGCGTCGTGCCGCAACAAACGTTTCTCTTCGCTGGCACCATCGCCCAAAACGTCCGCCTGGGTCAGCCAGACGCCACAGACCACGAAGTTGAAGAGGCTGCCAGGGCCGCACACGCGGACGTCTTCGTTTCAACGATGCCAAATGGCTACGAGACTGCGCTCGGAGAGCGCGGCATCCGGCTGAGCGGAGGCGAGATGCAACGAATAGCGATCGCCCGCGCGATCGTGCGCAAGCCGGCAATGCTGCTCCTCGATGAAGCCACCAGCGCCCTCGACGCTCACAGCGAAAAGGCGGTTCAGGAAGCCCTGGACGAAATCATGCAGCATCGCACCACTTTGTTCATCGCGCACCGGCTTACCACCGCATCCAGAGCTGACCGAATCCTTGTGCTCCGCAGGGGTGAGGTCCTTGAAGTTGGCTCCCATAAGGAGCTCATGAAGCTCGATGGAGCCTATGCGGGAATGATTCGAGCCTTTAACAGCGGCATCCTGGACGCCGTATGACCTGGTAAAAATTCCAGAATCCGGCTCTGACAGGAGCTCCGGAACCCATTACTGGTGATTTTACTGAGCCCCTCGCCACAGCCTACGGGAATTTAGCAGATGTACTGGGATTAGGGATTCCAGGCAATCAAATCTGAAAGGTGTGTACCGGGTCGAACCGGTAATGGACTTGAGGGAAGGACGGCTTTGTCTCGCGACGGGCCGCATGACAGGAAGAGTAGCCCGCCAATAGCGGGGCATCGGAATCACGGAGGATCGAATGGGATTTAGAATTAACTCAAACGTAACGGCGATGAACGCCCTGCGTAATTTGAACAACAACAGTGACTCGCTCTCGCAGTCGATCACAAGGCTCTCGACGGGCCTTCGAATCAACTCTGCGGCAGACGACCCAGCTGGTCTTATCATTTCAGAAAAGTATAAGGCGCAGATTTCGGGTCTCGACCAGGCAATTAAGAACTCTCAGGACGGCGTGAACTTCGCTAAGACGGCGGACGGCGCTCTCGCTGAGGTCAACAACCTTCTTCTCAGCGCTCGCAGCCTCGCAGTTGCCGCTGCCAACACAGGTACGCTCAGTCAGTCGGCAATTCAGGCGGACCAGACTCAGCTGACGTCCATCGCGGCGTCCATTTCTCGTATCGCTCAGAACACGCAATTCGGCAGCAAGAAGCTCCTGGACGGCACCTCTGGCGTCGCTTCCACCGTCACCGATGGAACCAAACTGAATGCGTTGAACATCAGCGGAACTTTCGCTGGCTTGCCCGTCACCGGCTCATCCGGCGTAGGCGTTCAGATCACTCAGGCTGCCAGCCAGGCCTCGGTCGCATCGGCCGCCTTCGCCTTCGCCACAACGGCTGTTGGTGTTGCCGGCTCGTTCTCAATCAATGGAACGACCTTTACGACTCAGGCTACGGACACGGCGCAGCAAGTTGTTGACAAGATCAACGCCGCTTCGGGATCAACGGGCGTAACGGCCGCTTATGATGCGACCAACACCGACATCCACTTGCTCAGCGTGGGCTACGGCTCGGGCCAGGCAATCAACTTGAGCGACGCCAATGGCGTCATCCGATCAGGCGGCGCTGGTTTCACCAACGCAGTCGGAACGGACGCCCTTGCGACGGTCACGGTCAATGCGACGACGGCTCTGTTCACGGGTTCACTGCACGGCACCGACGGCCTTACGCTGACGGACGCCGATGGTAACTCCTTGGCGTTGACTCAGGGTGCCAACGTGGTTGCGGCGAACGCAGTTATGGGCCAAGTGGTCGCGGCTTCAACTCAGTTCCAGATCGGCGCTGATTCGGGTCAATCGGCCAGCCTTTCAATCGGCAACTTCGCTGCCAGCAACCTGGGAACGGGCGTGGCCGCTGGCCTCAGCCTGGCCAACATCGACCTTACCACCGCAAGTGGAGCGAATCAGGCGATGAAGGTCATCGACGCCGCTGTGGACCAGGTGTCCGCTGCCCGCGGTCAAATCGGTAACTTCACGGCCAACGTTCTCCAGTCGAACATTCGATCGCTGGGCGTCGCTAAGGAAAACCTTTCCGCTGCGAACAGCACGATTGCCGACACGGACATCGCGTCAGAAATGACGAACTTCACGAAGATGCAAATCATCCAGTCGACCGGTATGTCGGTCTTGGCTCAGGCCAACCAGATGCCTTCGGCTGTCATGAAGCTCCTTCAGTAAAGCGACCCTCCGGGTGCAAACAACAAGGACGAGCCTCGGACCTATTCGGTCCGGGGTTCGTTCCTTTTCAGCCAGTTGTCAATACGATCTTTAAGGGCCGTTCCCAACAGCAAGTTGCCCAACAGAGTGTCGCGATCACGCGGCTCCAGCATCATCTCAAATGGCTTGCCGTCCAAACGGCCCTCGATGCTGATCCACCGGCCCAAGCCCACCAGTGAATGGACGTTCGGCTTGAAACGAACCCCAAAGATCTGTGACCGCCGAATGACGACCGTCTTGGCGTCACCGAAAAACTCCAGCGTGTTCGGCGTCAGGAGCAGAAAGCCTACGTCTTCGTGCGGATCAAGCAGGCTCGAGTGTGACGGTGAGGCAAAGCCAACAAATGCCTGAAACCCACGGAACTGAGGCTTGACCACCTCCAGTTCGGCCAACAACGCGCGGCGCATTCGCTTGTTGTCAAATAAACCTGTCCAATTCAGGGTCAACCAGGCGGCGATTTGAGCCCCAAAAAGGAGCAAGAGCCCCAAGCCTAAGATTCTGCCGCTTCGCCCCATCACGAAGGCACCAACCGCCGTGCATGGCAACCACACGATAGCCGGAACCAGGTTGCCCATCCATTTGCGCTTGGCATTCCAAAGGCGGGCTCTCACAAGGCGTAGAATACTCTTTGAATGAAGCCGGACAAAGGCCGCATCCGGTTAATGACCACCGTCCCAGGAGCGACGCGGCTAGGCCCGTTGCTTTCCGATTTCTCGAAGAACGGAGGTGGCATCGTCACGTCGTTCTCCGAACGCCTTCTGCATGTGGTTCATGGACTCATAGAGTCCGACGATCTAGAGCCGTTACCCTTTGCCGAAGTGGTCTCTCGGTTTGTGACAACAACCGGAGGCGAGAGCGGCACGATCGCCGCTGGCGCCTTGGTTCGGGAGGCGTTAGCAGGTGCATGCTCCGACTTACCTCAAGACTCGCCCTTCGCCGTGTCAGCGAAGTTCCATGGCACCCATAAGGCCATCTTGCGAACGCTGGAGGAGCTTCACGAAGCGGATATTCGGCTCGACTCGGTTGGTGCCGCGGTTCTCAACGGTGACTCGGGGAGGCTGCAATCTCTCGCCAACTTGGATCGAGAGGTCAGGGCCAAACTGGAATCACTCGGGCGAACAACCCTTTCCACACTGATCGACGAGTGCACCGCAAACGTTGTCCCGTGCAAGCTGGACCGACTCTTGGTTTTTGCGGGATCCGGCCTATGCGCCAGAAACCTGCGCTGGCTCCAATGGGCTGCGGCATGCGGCAGCCGAGTGACTTTGGTCACCGAACGACACGCCGCAACTGCCCCGCTGTTCGCCGCCTCCTCACGAGCCGCCCGCATCTTGCAAGTTGAGCCTTCCAAAGTGGGCGAGGGCAGCGGCCTCTTGGTCTCCTTGTTTGGTGAATTCCATTCGACGGATCCAAAACCGGAGGTCGTTCATTTGGTGGCCCCGGATCGCCTTGCGGAGTGCGAATGGGCGATACGTGGTTGCCTCCAAGAACGTGTCCAAGGCACTGAGGCAAATCGCATCGCCGTTTTTGCGAGGAACCTCGAGGAATACGCGCCGTTGCTTGAGTCAGCGGGCAAAAGACTGGGCGTTCCCCTAGGCGTGCCTCGAAGGGTGCCGTTGCTGTCGAACCGGTTTGCAAAGCTGCTTCTACAAATCGTAACATTCTTGGCTCAGAACGACGTGAGGGCGTTGGTTCCAGTCGTCCGGTCCACCTACGTCGGGCTGAACCTGTCAGATCAGGGTTTAGCCTGCGAAGCGCTCAAAACCGCATACCGAGGCAAAGGGAGCCAATGGCAAGAACTCCAAGCTTGGGCAACTGATGCGGGCAACGACTTTGCTTGGCTCAGAGGGCTCCTGACCTGGCGGGGCGAGGCGATGAAGCAAAGATGCGGCTTGCGAGATTGGATCGGCCGGCTACGAAATCTCGTGGACGTCCTTCCTGTGAGCCCCTTTGAATCGGGTCCTACCAGTAAGCGTGACACCAGGGCTCAAAACGTCATGCAGCGACTTCTCTACCATTTGGCATCCGTCGAGCCAGATAGGTATTCGAGTCTCACGCTCAGTGACTTTCAACGCGTCTGCCTCAAAATTTGGACCGAAGCCGACGTGAGCCTCCCCGACACGCCCGAAGCGGTGAAGGTGGTGGATTCGGCCGACAGTTTAGGTGCAGTAGACGTCGTGTTCGTTCTGGGAATGCTGGAAGGCGTGTTTCCGAGGCGGCGATCTGAGGACCCGATCCTGACGGATGCCGAACGTCATAAAATCAGGGCCGCAGCTAAGAGCGAATGGCTGAAGGACTCGCACGACAAGGCGCGCGAAGAACGGGATGAGTTCTATCGTCTTTGCGCCGGCGCGGGCCGCAAGTTGGTCTTAAGCTACCCAGAAACGGATGATCAGCGGGAAAACGTGCCAGCTTTCTATCTCAGCGAAGTCGAGCGAGCGGTGGGGGGCCGAGAATACGTGAAGCACCTTAGCCAACCTCGGTCGCTATTGACACCGGAACTCCTCGACTGTATTTCGGCGGCTGACTTGAACCTGGCGCAGGCGTTGTTGAAGCCATCGGTGGATTCGCCGGCAAACACACTCATTTCTGAAGCCGCGAGGTCGGCGGTGGCATGGAGCGACTCACGGCCCCTGGCGCCGAAGGATTTGGCGGATGCCTTGGAATGCCCCTTCCGCTTTTTCGTTCGGCGTCAGCTCAATGTCACAACCAACAGACCCTCCAGCCGTTGGAACTCGTTACGGAAACTCCCTCAGATCGTATCACTCGTGACGCAAGCCGAGCCATCGGATGCGCAAGATGCCCTGTGGCAAGCCTTGGACCGGTCGTTGGACGACATGTTGTCCGAACTTGCCCCTTGGGAACTATCGATGCTCCGGGCAGGGGGGAGGCGGCTGATACTGGATTGGGTCCGTAGGGAGTTTGCGGCTCGAAAGCTTTGGCGAAAATCTGAAGATTCGCTGCGGACGAAGGTGGGATTCAACGATGCCGGCTTTCGCGCCAAAATCTCGTCGAAACTGGAGCTCGCTGGAGGCGTTCCAGCCGCGTCCAAACTCGGCCCCTACAAAGTGAGCCATCTTTATGAGTCCCGGTCACCGGATCGGGACCATGAATCCAACCTCAGCGACCCGGATTTTGTCTATTACGGCCTCCACTTGCTTGCCCAATATGAGCCAGGTGTCGGCTCCGCCCTCGAGGTCGAGACCATGGGTGGCGAGCGCACTCTCTATTTGTTGCCGCGCCTCTCCGGAAGCTCTTATCCCAGCAATGTAACGGAGGGGCTGAAAGTCGTTGACCTTTCCACCCGCGACGATCCAAGGGAATCCGTTGAAGATTTCTTCAGGAGACTCAAGGAAAGAGTGAAGCGCGCCTCCGAAACGATTCGGGAATTGCAAACGGAGGCAAACCCCGGCGAGCCGTGCCTTTGGTGCGACATGGGCGAGTTATGCCGACGGTCTCAGCTTTTTGGCGAGGAGGATCCCTTTGGGCCACAACCTTGACGCTCCCGCCGCCGTCAGCTTGACCACTGAGCAGCTGGACGTCCTAGGGGCGAAGGATGCCCACCTGGTCGTCAGTGCGGCCGCAGGCGCCGGTAAGACCATGGTGCTGGTCGAGCGCTACTACCGGCACGTTGTGGATGACGGTCTGTCGCCGGACCAAATCTTGACCATCACTTTCACAAAAAAAGCGGCGTCGGAAATGAAGGAGCGCATCGTCAAGCGGCTGCGGGAAGCCCATCGACTCGAAGTCGCCCAAATCGCCGAGACCGGTCCGATCCAAACCATCCACGGCTTCTGCGAGCGGATGCTTCGCGAAAATGCGATAGAGGCTGGGCTAGATCCCGAATTTGGCATCTTGGGCGAGAGCGAGGCGACGCGACTCTTGGATCTTTGTGTGAAACAAGCGCTGGCCGACTCCGATGACGAACTCGCCGAAGACCTGATTCACCGGCTCGCTGGCAAGCGCACCGGCGCTGAACGAGGGCAGGCGATCGGCTTACTGGAATCTGCGGTGGGCAAACTTCTTCGCGGGGGCCGAGAAGGAGGAATCGCACGGCTGGATTTGCTGGAAGCGTATTCCGACCCAGGGAAGGTGCTCCAGACATGGCGAAAGACACTGCTGGATCAGTGCCCTCGCGACGTTGTGCCGGACTTGAGCGGAGACAGTTTCGGCAAGTGCCTTGCCGCGGCGTACCGGTCGGTCAAGAGGGCCGCTCCCATTTATTCTCTAAGTGGTTCAGCCGAAGCCGATGATATTCTCGCAGCTGCGCAAACGTGTGGGCTGGTAGCCCTGGCTTGCGAAGCATGGCGGCTTATCGACGCGCAGATCGAAGACAGGCAAGAGCTTGATTTCACCTCTCTTGAATGCCGAGCCGCCCAATTGATTCACGGTAACGAGCGTGTTCGCGAGCGCGTTTGCGCCGCTTACAAGGTCGTCATGGTCGACGAAGGGCAAGACGTGAACCCAGTCCAGCACAAGCTCCTAGACGGACTCAGTGTCGACTGCAAGCTGATGGTTGGCGATCAGAGACAGTCGATTTACGGCTGGCGGCAAGCCGACGTACAACTCTTTGTCCAACAAGCGGCGTCAATGGCCAATTTGGACCTGTCCGAGAACCACCGCAGCACGGCGGGCATCATCAACTTCGTCAACTCATTGTTTGGGCGGATGTGGGACGGCCACAAGCCCATGAAAAAGCGTGGCGGACAGACTGCCACGTTCGACGGCGTGGAGATCTGGGAGCAAAAAGATGAGGACTCAGTTGAGGTGGCTGGAGCCATTCAGGACCTGATCTCCGAAGGCACCAGACCGGGCGACATCGCGGTTTTGGTACGGGCGTCCAGTTACGCGGCCAAATTGGCGAGGAGTCTAGAAAGGAGAAATGTTCCTATGCGCATAGCGGGCGGCTCCGAACGGTTCTTCGTCCGCATGGAAATCAGGGACGTGGCGAATGCAATGCGCGCCCTTGTCGACCCAGGCGATGATTTTTCACTCCTGGCCGCCCTACGCAGCCCCTTTGCCTCCCTCTCGCTGGATTCGATCGCGCTCTTGGCTTTGCAAGGTCCAGTGTCTCAGCGGCTCGAAAGCTTCGTTCCCCCATTGGATGCCGACCTCGAGCCCTTGGAACGCTTCCGCTCTTGGTTCCTGCCGTTGCAAAAATACGCGGACCGCCTTCCCGCCTGGGAGGTGCTCTCCGAAATCTTTGCCCGATCGGGCTATTTGGAGGCGCTCGCCCAAAGGCGCGGAAGACCCCAACAACTCGCCAACGTACGAAAGCTGCTGTGGATGGCGACGGAACAGCCAGAGCTTGGAGCGGCGGAATTCGCCGAGCAAATTCGCGAGATACAGGGCCTGAACCACCGCGAGGGCGATGCGCCGGTTCTGGAGGACAATGCCGACGTCGTCACCATCATGACCATCCATAAGGCTAAGGGGCTACAGTTTCCCGTCGTGGTCGTGCCGAATCTCCACAAACCCTTGGATGGAAGAAGGGAGGCGGTGGAGATCGATCCTCGCATCCCGATGGTCGCGACAGGCTTCGAGAATCAATCTACGCCTTACCTGGCTTACTTGGCTGAGAAGCGCTACAAGAGGGAGAAGGAAGAAGAGGAGCGGCTGCTCTATGTGGCGCTCACCCGAGCGCAGGAGCGACTCTGCGTCGTCGCCCACCCGAATACACGGAAAGAGTCGCTGGCGAAGCTAGTGGCCAAGAACACCGATCTCTCCAAGGCAAAGGAACTAGGGCTCAAGATTCGTGACTTGACTCCGTCCGGGCCGTGATGGCTTGGGCCTGGCTGTCTCTTCACTTCTTGCCCCATTCATGGGTTCGCAGAGGCGCTTAGGCGCCTCGGGTAACGCGGCCAAAGGCCCACACTCGACACGAGTAGACTCTAGCCATGCCGATCACCGTGGCTTGCGCACAAATCGCGCCTGCAAAGGGGCAGGTTCAGAAGAACCTCGATGCCATTGCTGATGCGGTCAAACAGGCGTCATCCGAGGGTGCGGACCTTGTTCTCCTGCCCGAAACCTCGACGAGCGGCTACTTTCTGGAAGGCGGGGTCCTCGACGCTGCACTCGCCAAAGACGAACTCGTCGCAGAACTCGGCAAACGCTTGAATGAGCTTTCCAAGCCCGTCGACGCACTCGTCGGCTTCTATGAAAAGGGTGAGGGCAACCTGTTCAACTCGGCTGCCTATCTCACCTTCGGGCCGCAGGGTGCCGGTTGCGCGGGTGTCTACCGCAAGTTCTTCCTTCCCACCTACGGCGTGTTCGACGAGGAGCGGTTCGTGTCGCGGGGCCGTGAGCTAGGAGTGTTTGAGACCCGATTCGGGCGCGTCGGGGTTTTGCTGTGCGAGGACGTTTGGCACTCGGTGCTGCCGATGCTCCTTGCCATGCATGGCGTGCAGATGATCCTGATCCCCAGCGCTTCGCCGGGGCGAGGTTTCTCTGGCGAGACGGTCGACAATCTGGACCGATATCACCGCCTCATGCGGGGCGTGGCGGAGGAGCACGGCGTCTGGTGCATCAACTGCCAGCTATGCGGGTTCGAAGGGGGCAAGGGGTTCGTCGGCGGGAGCATGGTCATCGACCCGATGGGCCAACTTGTGGCGCAAAGCCCGGTGCTGGAGCCGCACATCCTCGTCGCGGAGGTCGATTTGGAGCTCGTGACGGTGGCCCGGTCGCAGTCGCCGCTGATTTCCGACCTGCAGAACGCCTGGGGCGACGTCAAGCGGCTGGTTGTCGGGACAGAGTAGTCGCGGGATGGTTTTTGCGCGCGTTCGAAATCCCTTGGTCGGATGTCGGCGCAAAGCATACGGGCGGCTGCGGGCAAGTTCCAAATCGGCCTAATCCGTTGGGTTCACGACAACATCCCTCCCGAAGTGACCCAGCCAAAACGGTAGAATCGAACGGGGCGCGATGCGCCCCGTTTCTATGGACCAAGCGCACATCCGCAACTTCTGCATCATCGCGCACATCGACCACGGCAAATCCACCCTCGCCGACCGGTTGATCGAGCGATGCGGCGCCATTCGAGGCACCGCCAAGGAGCAGATGCTCGACACCATGGACATCGAGCGTGAACGCGGCATCACGATTAAGATGACCGCTGTGCGACTGTCCTACAAAGCCCGCGATGGCCAGGTCTACGAACTCAACCTCATCGACACCCCCGGCCACGTCGATTTCACTTACGAGGTCTCGCGATCACTGGCCGCCTGCGAGGGGGCTTTGCTCGTTGTCGACGCCAGCCAGGGCGTGGAAGCGCAGACCATCGCCAACGCCAGTATGGCGATGAACCAGAACCTGGAGATCGTGCCCGTCATCAACAAGATCGACCTGCC
>CAZUCK010000043.1:0-14467 GCA_964619505.1 uncultured Fimbriimonas sp.
TCACGACCGGTAGCGACTCGTAAGCCGTCGATGGTCTTAAGGTCAGCTTGAAACGGCTGTTCAGCCGACTCCAACGTTGCCCGAAGATCCCAATAAGCGCTCATCTTAAAGCGCCGACGCTGCTCTTCCCTTTCCACGATCAGCTTCACAGCGGGGCTTTGAACGCGACCCGCGCTTAGATTCTTCGTAACGCGCGACCATAGTACGGGCGAGAGGGTGTAACCATACAGCCGATCCAAAATTCGACGCGTCTCCTGGGCGCGAACCAACTGCTCGTCGATCATTCGGGGGTGCCTCAACGCGTCAAGGATCGCCTCTTTCGTGATCTCGTGGAATGCTATCCGCTGCACGGTCACGGATTTTGTGGGCTTGAGCACCTGCAAAAGGTGCCAACTGATGCTCTCGCCTTCGCGATCTTCGTCCGTTGCGAGAACAAGTGTGTTCTTTCCTTTAAGGGCCGCCTTCAACCGAGAGACCTGCGCACTCTTGTCGGCCGGGACCTCATAAATCGGCTCGAAGCCGTTGTCAACGTCAACCGCATAGTCGGCCCACCACTTTTTGCGTAAATCGGCAGGCAATCCTTTTCCGTTGGGCACGAGATCGCGAATGTGCCCCACGCTTGCCTCGACCGTGTAATCCGGTCCCAGGTAGCTGCGGATGGTCTTCGCCTTCGCAGGCGACTCAACGATAACCAGTTTGTCTGACATTTAATGTATTTCCGCTTTAGGTCGAAAGCACCACCGATCATCGTCTTCGATGCTCAATGCGTCTAGCGAGTGGGACCTCGTTCGGTGGGCGCACGCATCGTACCGACGAGTGCCACCAACTGTCAAGGCCGAATGCGACATCCAGTCTGCACCATTTGACTAAATGGCGCGCTTCAACGAGGCACAGACGACTTGTAAGTGCAGAAGGACCCGCCGAACCGTAGAACATATTGAATGCGCGAGCGTATTCACCAGAACAAGGCAACATTTGATCGAGAGCCTTGCCACCCAGAATCATCGAACAACCATGAGACGCCTTGCAGTTTGCCATACCCTCGTCCTTTTCACTCTTGTTCGTGCCGACACCACACGCTTGGGCATCTACATGATGGGATCGCGCATTGGTTCCTCCGTCTATTCAGACCGACAAGACCAGCTCAATGGCCAAGCGGTCAAGAGAACGGACTCAACCACGAAGATGGACGCCGCCCTCCTTGGTCAGAGCGTTCAGATTCACATCGACTCCACGTCATGGACCGACCTCCAAGGCAGACCCCTCAAAATGACGTTCGACATGCAGTCCGCGGGGCGCTCTCAAAAGGTCGAGGCGACATTTGGGTCATCGGACGCAACCGTCAGCGTAGACAACTCGGGCTCCAAGTCGACAAAGGTCATTCCGATCCCAAAAGGCGCTCCGATCGTAGATGACCCGTTGACTGAGATGCTGACCAATAAGTCAAAACGGGGAGCGGCCCTCTCGTTTTACGTGCTCGACCCTACCACCGTGAGTTTCATCAAAAACATTGCAACGTTGAAAGGTGACGCAACGACAAACGTCCACGGCAAAGACATAAAAGCCCAACTGGTCGAGATCGAGGATCCTCGGGCAACCCTCAGAGTGTTCGTCAGCTCCAACGGAGATCTCATCAAAGTGGACGGCCCCATGGGTATGGAGATGTACCCTGAAACCGAGGCGGTCGCTTCGGCGCCCCCGCCAACCACTCCCATCGATTTGGCAAGCATTTCGAGCCTGGGATCTGACATACCCGTCACAGACCCCAATGCGTTGACTGAACTCAAAATAAAGATCACAGGGCACGACCTTTCGAAGATTCCGTCAGACGATCATCAGACGACCTCGCTGGAGGGAGATTCTTGGATTGTTGACATCCATCCGCCAAGACTGGACGCCACCTCAGGACTGACGATCAAGGAAGCGGGCAAGCAAATGAAATCGTGGACGAGACCCTCGCTTGATATCCCCTCCGACAGCCCGACCTTCCGTGAACTTGCACACAAAATTGTGGGAAAAAAGACGCGTGTGAAGGATGCCTCCTTGGCCGTCAAGAACTATGTGCATAAGGTCATGACCCCCAATGCGGGAATCGGGGTGGTCAGAGACGCCAAGGAGGTCTTGGCGACCAAGGAAGGAGTCTGTCGAGACTACGCCATCTTGACGACCACCCTCCTCCGGGCACAGGGCATCCCTGCAAGGCTGGCAAGTGGGCTCGAGAGCTTTGGGGGCAGATTTTATTATCATGCCTGGGCCGAAGCGTGGGACGGCAAAAGGTGGCTGGGAATTGACTCCACCGTCGTCGAACAACAAATTTCCGCCGGACACGTTAAACTGGCAAGTGGATCAGTTGAAGATGCCTTCACCTTTCCGGTTCTGGATAAAGTGAAGATTCAGGTGCTGGCCCAGCGCCACCTGATGGGGAACTGAAAATGCCTTTGTTATCCACCGACCGTACGATTAGCCCTCAGGGGACGCCGTTCGCCAAGGTGAAAATCGTTTTCATCTCAGGAAGCGCAGTGCTTGGAGCTTTTATTGCTGGGTCTTTGGCGCCCGCCATCCTTGACTTCCTCTTCAACGCCGTCAGCAACATTCTCAAAGAGCGGTCACAAGAAAAGTCGTCACTTTCGGAGCGTCCCTCCGAATTGGTCCGCGCGCCCGTCGCTCAGAAGTCAACGAAAGTTGAAGTCAGCAAAAGTGGGACGCAGACCAAGAGCGGCGTATCGGAGCAACGTCCGACTCAGCTCAAAGCAGGCATTCAGGAACCAACACCAACTGAAGACAGAGTCTCCTATCCCGCCGGTCACACGTTCATCGGCATTTTGCCGGTTGCCATCGCAGGTGCTCTCCTGGGGGCCAGGATCGGCTCATGGCTCATCAATTTCCTCACTGGGCTGGTCGAGCGCTGGAACAAGATGGAAATTGGCGACCGTGTCACATCAGTGCTCGGCGTCGTGCTGGGAATCGTCATGTCGATTCCGGTCGTGCTCATCCTTCCAACGATGGGCGGCCAATTCGTACCTTGGCTCATTCTGGCCATCACGATGGGATTCATCACGATCTCTGTCTACATCCTGCAATCGATCAACGAGATATTCCCTTGGAATCGCGGCAGAGGTCCCGCGAAACGCAGTGGTGTAAAGCTGCTGGACACAAACGTCATCATCGACGGACGCATCTATGATGTGGCGCAAAATGGATTTCTTGAAGGAAATTTGTATGTGCCGCAGTTCGTTCTCGAAGAATTACAGCACATCGCGGACCACCATGATCCACTGCGTCGACAAAGAGGAAAGAGGGGCCTCGAAGTGCTGCGGCACCTTCAAGCCGATTTCCCCCTTGAAGTTGGCACGCAAGACAAACTCGCACCAGAGGCCGGCGATCCCGTGGATTCCAGACTCGTCAGGCTGGCTCGCGCACTTGGCGCTGACCTGGTGACCAACGATCACAACTTGAATCGCGTTGCAGCTCTTCAGGATGTTCGGGTGCTGAACCTCAACGACCTCGCGTTGGCCCTACGGCCGAACGTACTGCCGCAAGAAACACTCAATCTGACGCTGATCCGGGAAGGAAATCAGCCCGGCCAGGGCGTTGGCTATCTGGATGACGGCACGATGGTGGTTGTAGAAAACGGACGGAACCACATCGGCGAGACGTTGGACATTGAGGTGACTCAGGTCATCCAAACGGAACGCGGCAAGATGATCTTCGGCGAAGTCGACAGAGAAGAAGAAAGCGAAATCCAGATCGAGCAGGGAGCCAGGAAGCGACCCGGCGCTCCCAAGCGATTCTGATGAGGGTCTTTGCGGCGATCCTCGCCGCAGGCAAAGGCTCCCGTTTCGGAGCCGACAAGACCCAAATCACGTTGGGTGGCAAGGCGCTTTGGCAATGGTCTTACGATGTGTTTGCATCCCACCCTCGCGTGTCGGGAATCGGCTTACTTGGCTCCGATGATAACTTGGAAGCTCTCCAAACGGTGGAAAGTGTCTTCACGACCAAGGGCAAGGCATCGAGGCAAGAAACATCTGCACTCGCCTGCAGTTCGGTGCCCAGCGGCTTCGATGCGATCCTGATCCACGACGCAGCCCGGCCCTTTGTGACGCACGCTCTCATCGACGCCGTCATCGACGCCATCGCGCGCACCGGTGCTGCGGCGCCTGCCATTCAGATCAATGACACCCTTCGCAGGAAAACTGAGCAAGGGCTGGAATTCGTGGCTCGTGCAGGGGTCGTCGCTATGCAAACCCCGCAGGGCGCCTGGACTGACGTAATGCTTAAGGCCCACCAAATGGCCACCGGCTCGGCCACGGACGAGATCGGCCTTGTGGAACAGTTGGGACATCCCTATGAGTTGGTCCCGGGCGATCCCGCCAACGTAAAAATCACTCAGCCCGGGGACCTGCAACTCGCACGTGGCATCATCCAGGGAGTGGAGACACGAACCGGCTTGGGCTACGACATCCATCCGTTTTCACGTGACGCCAGTCGACCCCTAATGTTGGGTGGGGTTCTCTTTGAGGACGAAATTGGCCTTCAGGGTCATTCGGACGCCGACGTCCTGATCCATGCGGTCGTTGATGCCCTTTTTGGGGCGGCTGCTCTCGGAGACATCGGTGAACACTTCCCCAACTCCGACCCTCGCTGGCGAAACGAGCCATCCATAACTTTCCTGAGATATGCAGCTTCTAGGCTCGCTGAAAACGGTTGGACCGTCGTCAATGTTGATGCGACTCTGATCGCCGAAAAACCCAAGGTGATGCCCCGAGCATTAGCCATGCGAACAACGATGGCGAAGGCAATCGGTATCGATATTGGCCGGGTGGGCGTCAAGGCGACCACGAACGAAAAACTCGGCTCACTCGGGCGATCTGAAGGCATCGCCGCTCATGCAATTGCCACCATACGCAAAGGCTGATCGCTTGAGCTTAGGAACGGCATCCAACTCAATTGGACGCCGGTAACGGCAAACCAAAGGCAGCCAAGTACTCACGAAGCTTTGGCACCCGGTTCGCCACCGTCAAATCCACATTGAAAGGTCTGCCGCGCGTGTCAACGATGATTCCCACCGTGCCGCCCTCAACCTTGACGTTTCGAGATTTGCCTTTCCCTTCGCCGACGTCAAAATTGCGCTCTGGCTGGATCTCAAGCTGTTTGTACTCCCCGACGCCCAATGGGAACACTTTGATCGTTCCGTAAGGGATCGACTCGTTCATGCCGTCACCCTTAATCGTGACGCACGCCTCGCCTTACTTACCGGGTGCAACTTGGCAAAGGGTGGGTCAGCAACGAACAATGCAACCTTTCTCAAAGACCTGTCGGGCAGCCTCATAAAAGTGCTCGCTCAAGACGCCAAGGTGAGGCATCATGAAAATCGAGTCAACTGTAAGATCCGTGACTCCCTCAGGTTGATAGGCATCCATCATCATCAATGCCGATTGCGCTCGCTTCGGAGCATGACTTAACACGCCGCCCGAACCGATGATCATGTCCAGTTTCATCATGTTCACGAGCGTCATGCCGGATGCTTTCTGGTCAAAGATCTGCCCGATGTCGCGTTGCTGCGATGAACCTTTAAGACCCCTGGCCAAAGTCTTGTGATGGTCAAACGCGAGTCTTAACGCTTCCCTTGCCACCGCGTGTTCGATCAACAAGTCCTCATAGGTCTGGGGAATGGTGGTCGGCCGAATCATCTTGTTTCGAAGGCGGTTCCGAACTTCCGCCGGATCGATGTGAAAAGGCAGCCAGCGAGCGATGTTCTCGACACCCGTCTCCTTCAAAACGTTGCAGATCGAATAACTCATACCCAGGTTTGCAGAGACCGTGCGGTTGTAGACTCCAGAAAAGACGCTGAACACGTCCGTGGTCGCTCCGCCAATGTCCACACCGAGAACATTCTTGTTTTCTTGATCGGCATAAGCCTTCATCAACTTGCCAACCGCATTCGGTGTGGCCATGACTTCTTCGCTGGTCCATTCCAGGAGCTTCGAATAGCCAGGCGCCTGCTGCATCACGTGCTCCAAGAACATTTCGTGAATCTCATCTCGTGCCGGGTCCAGGTTCTCTCGGTCCAAGGTCGGCCGCAGATTGTCCACAACCTTCATGGCGATCCCTTCGCCAAGAACTTGGCCCACTTCGCCTGTGGCATCCTTGTTGCCCGCATAGATGATCGGTAGCTTCATGTCGCCAAAGCGGGGTTTGGGGTCGGCGCGACGCACAACTTCCGCCATTTCCACCAAGTGAGACTTGGTGCCGCCGTCTGTACCGCCCGACATCAAAATGATGTCCGGTCTCAACTGCCTCAGCCGCTCAACCTTTTGATAATCCTTGCGCCCGTCGTCGACGGCCAACGTATCCATAAGGATCGCGCCCGCGCCGAGCGCAGCACGCTCTGCCGATTCGGCAGACATTGACATAACTACCCCTGCGACCATCATTTGCAAACCGCCGCCCGCAGAGCTGGTCGAGACATAGAGATCGGAACCGTCCAATTCGTCTTTGGCCTTTCCGTCAACCGTGCCTTGCTTCCTGTAGCGCTTGACTTTGCTCCCTTCGATCAAATGGCGACGACCCTTTGGAAAGCCGTCTGGAACCGTCTCTTCCGTGATCTCCTCAAGCTCGGTGATCGAGTTGATAACGCCAAGCGTTACGTCCTCGAAGGGCTTTTCAACGGTGGTCGGTGCCTCGCCGCGCGCCACGAGGCGATATTCGCCGTCGTTTCGTTGTTCGATGAGAATGGCCTTTGTGGTCGTTGAACCACAGTCGGTGGCGACGATGCGCCGGATGTCTTGGGGCATAGATTGATGATTATGGCTGGCTTGGTCAAGTCCCGCTCGGATCATAGGTGATTTGCTCCAAGAATCGCCTGCCAGACGATGGAAGTATTGCGTTCTAGAGCCCTTCCAAGCCTCTGCGGCAAATCTTATGGTCTCCCACGATCAACAGGTTGGGGTCTGCGACCACAAGGTCCTCAACGAACCCGTCTTTGTCCAACGGCGAGATGCAAAGGCTGTCTCGGCCATCCCCTTTCACATACGAAATCAGCAAGCGATCCAAAGACCAAGCGGGTGAACTGATTGGAGTGGAGGTGGGGGCAACCTCCTGAATTGAGGTCAGAGGAATTTTCCACTTGAGCAATCCGCACCTTACGGTCAACATGTCTTGATCGATGATGTACAGCATCGGCCAAGTGACGGAGGTGATGGCCAGCCACACGGCGCAAAGGCTGCCCGTAAGGGGCCATGTGCGCTGGGGGTCAGCCCGGGAGACGAAGACGATGACTCCGGATGAGGCGACCGCACTCGCCAACACGATGGCTGCCAGCCAAGGATCAACCTTGCTCGTGTGTACGTGCTTATCTGCGGCCATTTCGCTAACAAGTTACCTTTTGAACCTGACCGGCGCACAAAACCAGCCTAGTCGGAACCCAGAAAGCCGGCTCCCTTTAGAAATGACAGCAACGATTCGTCGTACAGCAGCGGATGGATCCATCGCCCTTCGGCATGGCCGCAACCCTCAAACCACACGATGTCCCCCTCACCGGGATGGGCGCCACGGTTGCGATTTGCTTCTTTCGGAAGCGCAAGGACGTCCTTTTTGCCATGGAGAAACAGCACCGGCTTTGTAGACAGCTTGCGCAGCGCCTCCGAAACATCAACCCTGAACGGGTTGAAGCCGATAACTGGAATGGCCAGCAGAGTCACTGGCGAAAGAGCGAAGGCAAGCGGCTTTCCACCCAGGAAACGCCACCATCCGAGCGAGGCACTTGAGAGCGTCGAGTAGCAACTGTCCAGAACAAGAGCTTCGGCGAGGGAAATGTCTTCCGCCAGAGCCAAGGCCGACGCTGCAGCTCCCATGCTGCTGCCCATCAAAACCAGCTTCCTTCCCGGACACCTTAACTTGGCATAAATTGCTGCCGCCGCCACGTCATGGCGCTCGCAATAGCCCATTGAGGTCGTCTTGCCACCGCTGCGTCCGTGCGCCCGAAAGTCGTACACCAAGCACGACACGCCCAATTGGCACAGCGTGTGAGCCACAGGGGAGAGCTCGGACCTATTCATGAGATATCCGTGAGAAAGAACCGCCACAGCCGTCGCATTCTCCGCTTCAACCCACCATCCACAAAGAGCGGTCCCATCCTTGGATAGGAAGTCAACCTCTTCCTGGGGACTCCCCAGACCCTCGGGCGACAGGAAGATCGGTATTCGGGGAGGACATAAGCTGACCCTCAAGACAATCAATAGAATGGCGACGTAGACGGCAAGGGCGACAAGTATCCAAATCATGCGGCCATTTGAAATCCTTGATAGGAACGATTCCTATCACCTAGTCTGGGGCGAGTTTCATAGATTACGAATCAAGAGCGTCTTGGGTTCGGTCATCTCCTCCATCGCCCACCGCACGCCCTCGCGTCCAAACCCACTTCGCTTAACACCACCGTAAGGCATGTTGTCGAACCGTAGAGTCGGATAATCGTTGACGATGACCCCTCCCACCTGCAACGTCTGAAACGCCTTCTCCGCGACACGAAGATCGTGCGTGAATACACCTGCGTGAATTCCATACTCGCTCGAGTTCACTTTGGAGAACGCCTCATCTTCGGTTCGATAGCTCATCAAAGTCAAAACGGGCCCGAAAACTTCCTTGCTGGAAAGTTGCGCAGTCTCCGGAATGTTTTCCATCAGCGTCGGCTTCACCAAGTTGCCGACGCGCGTTCCGCCCGCCAATACAGATCCTCCCATTTGCTGTGCCTCAACGATCCAACCCTTCACCTTGTCGGCCGCCTCGGACGAGATCAGCGGTCCACACACAACAGCGTCGTCCCTGGGATCACCACAGATACATTCGTTCGTCGCCCTAATTAATTGCTCCCGCATTTCGATATAGATGGATTCGTGAGCCAGTACATGCTGCACGGCGATGCAAATCTGACCCGCATACCCATAACCACCCATCACCAACCGCTTCACTGTCCAATTCAGATCGGCATCTCGGCAAACGATTGCGCTCGCGTTGCCTCCCAACTCCAGCGCCACCTTCTTTTCTGGTACCAGCCCCTTCAGCTTCCACCCCACAGCAGGCGAGCCGGTGAAGCTCACCATTCTCACCATTGGGTCGGCCAGTGCTGATTCAGTCGCCGCCGGCGGACAATTGACGGCATTCACCACGCCCGGTGGACAACCAGCGTCATGGATCAGTCGAGCCAAAGTCAAAGTGGAAATTGGAGCCTGATGTGAGGTCTTGAGGACGACCGTATTCCCTACCGCCAATGCCGGTGCAAGCTTGTGGGCGGCCAAGTTGTAGGGCCAATTGTAAGGCACAATGCAGAACACCACCCCGATCGGAAAGCGCTCCACAAGAATTCGGTGCCCATCTCCACGGGGGTCCAGATCCGCAGGCATCGCCTCCAGTCCAAACTCAGACAGAGCATCCGCCGCGTAATCGAAGGTGAGCGCCAGCCGATCGACCTCTCCCCGGGACCACAGCACGGGTTTGCCAACCTCATCAGTAAGCACGTCCACAAGCTCAGAGCGACGCTCACGCACCAACGCCGAAATGCGCCTGAGCAGGTCTTGGCGCTCCCTCCTTGGAGAATGACGCCACGCCTGAAAGGCTCGGTCTGCGCATTGGATGGCAGTCCGCAATTCGTCCAAACCACCCTCAGCGGCAGTCCCAACGACGTGATTATCATAAGGCGACCTAACGAGTGTCTTGCCGACCCCTTGATCGCACACGCCACCAATGAAGTGGCCGTCGATGAGCATTTCGCGATGAATCACGTCGTCAGTATTACCGCGATTCGGAACCGACGGCATCCGTGCCGGACTGGCCTACGCCAGCGAGAACAATTCCCTTTGGTCGGCGAGAGCCTCTCTAAGGGAAAGTCGGGCTCGATTCAGACGGCTCTTGACCGTGCCGATCGGGAGGTCCAATGCGCACGCCATTTCCTCATAAGACAACATCTCCACGTGGTACATCAGGATGATCGCACGCTGATACTGCGGCAACCTGGAAACCGCCGTCCGCATTGTCTTTTCTTTGGCGCCGCGCTCACTCTCATCGTAGGGAGTCCTACCCGTGTCCTCCACCTGGCGCTCCAAATCTCCTTCGGGGGTGCTCAGGGCCGCCTCCAAACTGGTGGTCGGGCGACTCCGCTCCTTCTTGCGAATGTCAAGGAAGCAGTTTGTTAGAATGCGATAGAGCCACGTGGTGAAGGCACTTTGACCTTTGAAGTTATTGATGGCGTTGTATACGCGCACAAATGCCTCAGCAACGACGTCACACGCCTCGTCGGCATTGTGGGTCAGTCGAAAGGCATATTGATAAGCTCTCGTTTCGTGTTTCCGGATCAACGTATCAAACGCATTGCGGTCGCCTCTCTTGGCCCGCCCAATCAACATCGCATCGTCTTTGTATCCTTCGCCCATATTCTTGCTCCCATTCAGCTGCAAGCTGTGACTCAGTCTCTTGAAGTGATCTGCCGGCTCCAGATCCGCGGCTCTCCTTTCGCGGTCCGGGCCGAACTGAATTCCAGTATCAATGGGAATATGGCTGCTTGCCAGTCGGCTCTTTTACCTACAAGAGGCGTCGCAGCATCAATGGCCGCTCGTGTAAGCTCTTTTGAACTTAAATGGATTACACGCGCTCCAGTTGGCTGTCCGTGATGGCATCTCGGCAGAGGAGGATGAAGTACCGAAAGGTATCCTTCAGGTTCCCCAATGCCAGATCAGCCCCGCGAAGAGCGCATCACCACCTACGATCCACTTATCGAACTGATGGCCCGGTTTGAAAATGTGCGTGCCGCCAGCACGGTCGCAGACCCGTTCGAAGGGCTCTCGGTGGAAGACAGCCTTAAGAAACACATCATCGACGGAATCAAGAAGAACCTTGAGCTCCATCTTGAGAAGGCTCTTGAGTCCCACGCCCCGCTCGCCATCATCAACGACGTTCTGCTTGACGGCATGAAGACGGTCGGCGAACTCTTCGGCGCAGGACGGATGCAGTTGCCCTTCGTCCTTCAGAGCGCCGAGGTCATGAAGGCGGCTGTACGCTACCTTGAACCGCTGATGGAAAAAGTGGAGGGATCAGAAAAGGGTTCCATCCTCCTTGCGACCGTCGCAGGCGACGTGCACGACATCGGCAAGAACCTCGTCGACATCATCCTCAGCAACAACGGCTACCGCGTCGTCAACATCGGCATCAAGCAACCTCTGAACAACATCCTCGACCAAACCGCCGAACACAAATGCCAGGTCATCGGATTGAGCGGCTTACTTGTCAAAAGCACCCTCATCATGCGAGACAACCTCCTTGAGATGAATGCCCGGAAAGTGTCTCGTTACCCCGTCATCCTGGGTGGAGCCGCCCTAACCCGAGGTTACGTGGAGCAGGATCTCCGAAGCCTCTACGAAGGCAACGTCTACTACGCGCAGGACGCATTTGAGGGCCTTAAGTTGATGGGCGAGCTGTGCGGCGATGGGGCTGCCAGCGCCCCCACCCACCCGGATGACAGGGAAGCTGCCCCGCTCCGTGTCAGCAGCCACCGAGTTGGACACACGGACGAAGAGCTGTTTCTTTTCGACGGCTCGAAGAGCGATGTCCAACCCATTGAAACGCCACCAAAACTGCCCTTCTACGGCGCCCGCAAGAACACGAAGTTCGACATCTTCGAAATCTACAAGTACATCAACCCCATTGCCCTCTTCCGCGGTCAATGGCAATTCCGTCGCCAAGAGGGCATGGGTAACGCCGCTTTTGCCCAATGGCTGGATGAGAATGTACAGCCCGTGTTTGAGCGTTTCCAGAAGGAACTCGCCTCCGTCCTCAAACCGCGCGTCAAGTGGGGCTATTTTCCGTGCAACTCGGAAGGGAATGATCTGATTGTCTATCAAGAGGATGGGATTTCGGAGCGCACTAGGTTCCGCTTCCCCCGCCAAAGGGACGGCAGGAGGCAGTGTTTGGCCGATTTCTTCGCGCCCCTGGGCCAACAGGTTGACACTGTCGGTTTCAGCGTCGTCACCGTTGGGTCAGAGATATCGGCTCTAGAGAAGCAACTGTTCTCAAACGGCGACTTCAAGGATTACCTTTTCGTTCACGGAATGGGCGTCGAGTCAGCCGAGGCCCTAGCCGAGTATTGGCACCGGCAAATGCGCGCCGAAATGGGAATTGACGATCAGGAGCCCTCGGATATGAAGCTACTTTTCAGCGCCAAGTATCACGGCGCCAGGTACTCCTTTGGATATCCAGCCTGCCCGAACCTTGACGATCAAGCTAAGTTGATGGAGTTGCTGAGACCTCAGGATATCGGCATCGAGCTGAGCGAGGAGTTTATGCTCATTCCCGAACAGTCGACTTCCGCCATTGTCGTCCACCATCCCGATGCGAAGTACTTCAACATACGCTGAGGCAGCGACGCAGAAGCCAAAGCACTTTTGACCGAAGTCGAAGGCCACCAAAGAATACATGAGTTACCGGTGCCAAGGGCGCCAAACCAACGGCTGACCTCGCCTTAACCCTTCTCCATTCGCGGCGGCATCACATTACAAAACTTCACGAGTCACTTTAGGTTTTCTCCGCGCAGAACCTAAAGAAGATGCCTCGAAAGCCAATACAACTACTGATGGCCCCGCAAACGCGTGGCCGCAACCAAGAAAAGCATATGTCGGAAATCCTTTCACAGGCAGAAATTGAGGCGCTCCTTAACTCGCTGACTCCCGAGGAAGACGCGGCTCCGCAAGAAGCGGCCGCATCTCCCCCTTCCGGCAGCGCCAGAGTCGCTCAGCCCGTTGGCACCAGTGCCATCGGCTCGTCTCAGCGAGCCCCCGGAAAGAACAACCTTACGTACGAAGTCTACGATTTTCGTCGCCCGGACAAATTCAGCAAGGATCAGCTTAGAACGCTGCAGATGCTTCACGAAACCTTTGCGCGCTTGGCCGCATCCGGGATGTCAGCCTATCTCCGCGCCCCGGTCGCCATAGACTTGATTTCTCTTGAACAGGTGCCTTACGAAGAGTATCTGCGCAGCATCAGCCAATCGGTTTTCACGATCATGTCGTTGCCACCCCTCACAGGGCAGGCCGTTCTCGAAATTGAATTTGGTCTTCTTTTCACCATGATCGATCGTATGCTGGGCGGCCCCGGCCGCGCCATCAATCGCAGCGTCCTGACGGACATCGAAAGGCCCCTCGTCAAACAGATGGTCGAACGAATGTTCCAGGCGCTCAAGAGTGCGTGGGAAGGCGTCGTTATCGTCAACCCAGCCATTGAAGGCATGGAAACCAGCGCCCAATTCGTACAGATTGCCCCGCCCAACGACATCGTCGTGACCATTCTGTTCGAAGTCAAAATCGGCACCCAACGAAGCGCCATGAGCCTTTGCATCCCGTATCTGGTGCTCAAACCCATCACCGCGAAGCTGAGCGCGCAGAAATGGTTCGCAAACAGCGGTCACAAACAGAACCCAGCCTCGCGCAAGATGATCTCCTCCAGCCTCGCCCAAACAAAGATCGATTGCTCGATCCAACTAGGCAAGGCTAACGTCGATGTTCGCCAGTTCCTGGGCCTTAAGCCCGGCGACGTGCTGGTTCTTGACCAACCCGTCGAAAACGATTTGACCATGCTGGTGGGTTCTGTTCCCAAGTTTGAAGGGAAGCCCGCACAGCAAGGAAAGAAACTTGTCTTCACCGTCAACGATCTCGTCGCCTGATACAAACCAACAGAACCCTTATGGCTATCATCTCACCCGAAACCATCAACCGATTGCACGCGATCCAGAGTCAAATCTGGCAGTCCGTCACGATTTCAGTGGGCGAAGCATCTGGACACCCGATCCAGTTCAAATCACCGCTGACCGTGGCCGCCAAAACGGCTGACCTCTATCCGGAATTCACCGTTCCGATGTCAGTGATCCAGTTCGCATTTTCGGGTCAGCCCGAGAACCCTCAAGTTGTACTGCTCCCACAAGATACGATGGAGGGACTTGCTCAGCACATTCTTGGCGTCGAAGTACCGGGCATCGATGAGCACGTCGTTGCTGACATGCGAGCTTCGCTTGAGGCAATCGTACAAGGCATCTGCCTCTCAGTGGGCAACGTACGGAACGAGACGATCTTGGCAAGTGGGCTGACCATCAAACACCAAATCTTCAGCTTTCCTCCAAATCTTCACCGGTCTGAAGAGTTGGCCAGAGTTCAAATCGCGATTTCCATCGAAGATTTCTCCGGCACAGGCACATGGCTGATGGATGCGGAAACTGTCAACGAGATTCTCAATGCCCACGGTGAAGCAGAGGGTTCCACGCCGTTTCAGAGCGTGGAAGGCGGCGCGGATCAACAGCCGGAACGCAAAGCCCAGAGCGACGAGCACAGCTTAGAGCTCCTGATGGACATCCCCCTCGAGATCACGGTCGAGCTCCTCCTCGAAGTGGGCGAGGCCGTTGTTGCACCACTCCCAGGTCCGGCCGCCATCCACG
>CAZUCK010000043.1:14477-19746 GCA_964619505.1 uncultured Fimbriimonas sp.
GGGTAGAGAAGGGATCCAGGGCAAGGACGTGGTGCAGTTGGGAACCGGATCAATCGTGGAAATCGACAAGCTCGCTGGAGAACCGGTCGACATCATGGTCAACGGCAGGCCCGTGGCCCGAGGCGAGGTCGTGGTCATCGAGGACAACTTCGGTGTTCGCATCACCGAGATCGTCAATCCTCACGAGCGAATCACCCGACTTGGCGAGGTTGCGTGAAAAAAGTTGTCCCCTCTTTGATAGGACTGTGCCTGACGGTCGGTGCCGTCGCGCAGCAGAGCGGCTACCTGGGCACAAAGGTCAGCGGATCCACCGCCACCAATGGTGCTTCGGGTGCTCCAGGAGTGACCTCTTTCGTCCAAATGGTCGTCGCTCTAGGAATAGTGCTTGTCCTTTTGAAAACGGTCGTTCCTAAGCTGGCCGGAAAGTTGAACAAGAGACTCGTAACGAATGCCACAAGCAGCCTAACGATCGAGGAGACCGCCAACTTTGCCGCGGGCAACCTCTACATCGTCCGCGCTCGCCACAAGACGCTTCTACTCTGTGCCTCATCGACGGGTGTGACCTGTCTTTCCGATTTGACGGAAGGCCAGACCGCTCCCGAAGTCCCTACATTTCAAGAGATCGTCGAGGCGGCTGAACCGCTGGATCCGAAATCGATAGCTGTGGAAGAGGGCTTTACAATCCCCGACACAATGCTTCCGGTTAAGTCCAAGTCGCACGAAAAAAGCCAAGACGCTGCGAATCCCAGTTCCATCGAAATTGCCCTCCGGCGCATTGAGCGACTGGCACCCTAAACCTCATGACTCTTTTCAAGCCAACCGTCGTGAGAACGCTCCTGGTAGTTTTACTGGTGGCGCTGGCTGTCGCGGCCTACGGCCAAACCCTGCCCGTACCCAACGTGCAATTGAACCTTGGTCCGGCGGGAGCCGGCCAGAAGGGTGCCGGCGAAGTCAGCAGCAGCTTGCAGATTTTGGCGATGCTCACCGTGCTCAGCATCGCGCCCGCCATTCTCATCCTCACCACAGCCTTCACCCGAATCGTAATCATTTTCAGCTTCCTGAGGACCGCTCTTGGCACACCCAGCATCCCGCCAAACCAAGTGTTGATCGGCCTAAGCCTTTTCCTAACCATGTTCGTCATGGCGCCAACGTACACGCAGATGAACGACGTGGCCATCAAGCCTTACATGCAGAAACAGATCAGCTTGGATCAGGCGATCGAGCGTGGCCAGAAACCTCTGCGGTCCTTCATGCTCAAGAACACCTACGAACAGGATCTGATTCTTTTCGTGAACATCCGCAAGGAAAGACCGCAGTCCGCCCAAGATGTCTCGCTTGTGACCCTGATTCCCGCCTTCATCATCAGTGAGCTAAAAACCGCCTTCGTCGTTGGGTTCTACATCTTCCTGCCGTTCATGATTATTGACCTCGTCGTAGCGAGCGCCCTCATGAGCATGGGAATGATGATGCTGCCACCCACCGTCGTTTCCTTGCCTGCGAAGATCCTCGTCTTCATCCTTGCCAACGGGTGGGCGACCGTCGTTGCGGCCATCGTGGCGGGGTACCGCTAACATGGATCAAGGGGTCGTTCTCGATCTGTCGCGACACGCCATGCAGGTCGCCCTCATGGTCTCACTGCCCATTCTTGCCGTCAGCCTCTTCCTCGGCGTGCTGGTCAGCGTGTTTCAAGCCATCACATCCGTCCAAGAAATGACTCTCACGTTCGTTCCGAAGCTCATCGGCGTCGGCATTGTGCTTGCCGTGTTCGGCAGTTGGATGCTCACGACGCTGGTCACCTTCACCCAACTGTGCATCGAGCACGCCGCAAGGGTTGGACAATGAGTTTCGACGCCGTCTTTCTGTTCTCGTTCGCGATGGTGTTTATCCGATGCTCGGCCATGCTGCTGTCTTCACCCATCCTTGGGAGCCAGAACACACCGGTCCAGATTAGGATCTTTACCACGCTAGCCATCGCCGCCGCATTGACGCTGGCCGTCCAACCCAACATCGGCACCCCACCCAGCGATCTCTACGGGCTCGCTTCGTTTGCGCTCCAAGAAGCCGTCGCAGGGCTCTTGATCGGAACGTTCGTCAGCTTGGCATTGCAAGCCGCCCAGATTGCGGGCAGCATTATGGACACCCAGCTGGGCCTCAGCCTAAGCCAAGTTTTGAACCCCGTCAACGGTGTCCCCGTGACCATCCTCGCCCAATTCAAGTACATGCTCGCACTCGTCGTGCTGTTCGTGGTCAACGGACATCACACCATGATCCAAGCCTTCGCCCACAGCTACACGTCTGTGCCGACGCTTTCAATGACCACCCTGAGCGCGGTCTCGAGCGGCCTCGGCAGCATGCTCGCAAACGTCTCTCTCCTCGCCCTGCAAATCGCCACCCCCGTCCTCGGCGTCAGTCTTGTGATTGACGCCGCCCTCGGCCTCATAGGAAAAGCAGTGCCCCAGATGCAGGTCTTCGTCGTCGGCATCCCCGCCAAGACGGCTGTCGGTCTGATGGCGGTCGGGCTGACCCTCCCCGCCCTCACAGGTGCCGTCTCCAACGGCGTCCAACTGGCGCTCGACAACCTTTCACATGTATTCAGGATCTAATCGATGGCGGAGCAGCCGGCACAAGAAAAGACAGAAGAAGCGACTCCCCGCCGGCGTACGGAGGCGAGGAAGAAGGGCACCGTCGCCAAATCAAATGACCTCAACGGCGCGCTCGTCATGTGCGCAATGATGCTCATCTTCCCATATGCGCTCTCACAACTTGGCACCGGCTTCATCCTCAGCTTCCGCGTCGCATTCGCCAATGTCACCACTGACGCGAGCCCCGCGGCGCTTTCGCATGCATTTGTCGCCGCTCTTCAACCGTGCCTCCTGGGCCTGACAATCCTCGTCGGCACCGCCATGGTGGTCGGTGTTGCTTCCAATCTCGCGCAGGTCGGCTTTGTCATGAGCGGCGAAGTGCTCGCTCCGAGCCTTAACAAGATCAATCCCATGACCGGCCTTAAGAGGCTCTTCAGCCTTCGGTCGAACTTCGAAGGTCTGAAAGCCGTTGCAAAGAGCGCCGTCTTTGCCCTGCTCGTTTACAGTGCCCTTTCAGCCAGTTGGCCGAAGCTCTTTGGCCTCGCCTGGTTGACGCCTCATGCCGCCCTTGCCGCCATCGCCGACATCGCACGGACCGTCGCCATCCGCATCGTCGTAGCATGGCTTGCGCTGGCCGGCGTGGATTACTTCTTTCAGCGCAAACAAACGAATAAGCAGCTCATGATGAGCAAGAACGAAGTGAAGCAAGAAATGAAGGAAATGGAGCAATCGGCGGAGCTAAAGATGGCGATCCACCAACGTCGACGCAAGCTCCAGCGACGCATGATGCAGGCGATCAAGTCGGCAGACGCCATCATTACGAACCCCACCCACTACGCCGTCGCCGTCATGTACGATCCTGCGAAGCAACATGCCCCGCAGGTTGTCGCAAAGGGCGCAGACTTCATCGCCGCCAAGATTCGTGAGGAAGCCGCCAAGCATCACGTCCCCATCGTCCCCAACCCGCCCCTCGCGCGCGCGTTGTATAGGGTTTGCGAAGTCGGGGACTTCGTCCCCCGTGAATATTTCCAACCCGTCGCCGAAGTGCTTGCTTACGTCTACAAGACCTTGAAGCGCATCCGCAAGTGAAGCTCAGCTAGTCCAACCTTCTAGGGCCGCTCCGCGGTTCGTAAACTCAGCCAAGGCCTCGTCGACCGAGCGCATCGCCGAGATCCCTTCCCCTTCAAGCTTCTTCGTCGAGAGCACCGAATACTTGGGACGTCGTGCAGGAGTCGGATATGCCTCCGTCGGAATCGGCTCAATCTCGACCTTTCGAGGCGAAGACTTCCTCGCTTCCCAAACTTTCAACGTTCGCAGTGCGAATTCATGCCACGACATGATCTCGGGACCCACCGCATGATAGATCCCTGGATAAGCATCCTTCTCCACCAGGTCCGCGAGTGTCCGCGCCAAATCGCCTGTGTAGGTCGGGCACCCAACTTGGTCAGCCACGACCCGCAACGACTTCCCCGCTTCCCAAGCACGGATCATCGTCCTAGGAAACGAGGGGCCATTGGGTCCGTACAACCAAGCCGTCCGAACGATCAACGCAGTCGGCAATCCTGCCAACACGGCGTCTTCACCGTCTCTCTTTGTCAAACCGTAATAACCCAGCGGCTTGGTCGGAGCATCTTCCTCATAAGGAGTGGGCGCCTCTCCGTCGAATACGAAATCCGTTGAGAGGTGCAGGAACTTGATTCCCGCCATCGCGCACGCTCCTGCCAGATACCCCGGCGCCAAGGTGTTCAAGGCGAAAGCCGCTTCACGCTCACTTTCCGCCTTGTCGACTGCCGTATAGGCCGCGCAGTTCAGGCACCATTGAGCCCGATGTGCGTTCGAGGCCAGTTCGGCCACCGCTACTGGATCGGTGATGTCCAGTTCCTCGATGAGAAAGTAACCCACAACGTCGTGGCCGCGTCTGGTGAACTCGGCTACGACGTCGGTCCCAAGCATTCCTGAGGCGCCGACAACAAGGATTCTCATCGAATCGCAAGTCTACCGATCCCATGTCAAACGTTGACCAAATTGGCGCTCAAGGTCATCGTTTCGCGAAGGTCCAATCCGCCCTCGTAGACCGATTTGAGGTTCGTCAGATAGAACGTCCATCCCTGAGAACAGCTGACGTATATGTCTTGTTTGCGCTCAAGATCGGTCATCGTGTGGGTCTCCATCAGTTCAACCAACGTACGACCGTCCAAGCGCGAAAGCGTCACCGCCACCGTGCAGCCGGTTCCAAAAGTAAAGGCAAAGGAACTGCGTCCGTCGGCGATGAGAATCTCACCCTTCTCCAAGGTGCCTTCGGCCCACTCCCATTGAAAGCGAGTGCCGTTACCAACGACGGTTCGCCCATCGATCAGATTGCGATCGGAGTCGAAGAACGCCGCCTTCGCGACGAACCACTTTTCCAGATTGGCCGAAGACAGCCAAGCCTCATAAAGATCCTCGATCGAACGGTCGATGAAAACACGCAGCCTAAATTCCCGCCAGTCTTTCAAGTTCTCCCCCTTGTTAAGACCTGCAGCGTCTGCGAAACGTCACACGCGCGGCCAAATTACAAAGTACATCAGCAAATCCAAAGCAGGGACTGGAAACCACAATCCAAAGTTCCCAGCCTGGCGTTTCCGCTAAATAAGACTATTGGGCGTCAAAAACGCTAAATCGTCACCAGCCGAATGATCTCGTTCGCG
>CAZUCK010000044.1:0-19310 GCA_964619505.1 uncultured Fimbriimonas sp.
TCGCTCTTGTCACCCTTCCCGTCTTCGGCGTCTCGGCGGAACGGATGCGGTTCAAGCGAAGCTGGAGGGTGTCCCGGAGGTGCCTCGGCGGAACGGATGCGGTTCATCGCGACGTTTACGGATGATGGAAGTCGCGAGTGGCTGGAGAGGCGGTTGCCGTTTGGGGCAAATCGAGTGCCTGTTGTATAATGGGGGTGTTGAGATAAGGCTCAACGGCGAAACCTCGCCGGCGGATCCTCGACAGGGGATGTCGCCGGATTTTTCTTTTTGGCCAAGTCGCTTGTGCCGAGATTTGCGCGCGATCCCGAGGAGAAAAGATGCCAACACTCGTCATCGTGGGTGCCCAGTGGGGCGATGAAGCCAAGGGAAAGCTGGTCGATGTACTCGGCAGCGAAGCCGACCTCGTTGTACGTTACGCCGGGGGCAACAACGCGGGCCACACCGTCATTGCCAACGGACAAGAGTTCCGTTTTCAACTCATTCCCTCTGGGATCTTGCATCCCAATGTGACCGCCGTCTTGGGTGGAGGCATGGTCATTTGCCCGAAGGGTCTGCTTGAGGAACTGGACCGCACGAGGGCGTTGAAGCGGGACCTCGGCAAGTTACAGGTATCGGGGGCGGCTCACGTCGTTTTCCCCTATCACCGCATGCTGGATGCCTTAGAAGAGGAGGCTCGGGGCGAGGACAAGATCGGCACGACGAGCCGGGGCATCGGCCCAGCTTATCAAGACAAGGTTGCCCGCATCGGAATCCGGATGAGCGAGTTCGTTTCTCCGGATCGCTTCAAGGCGAGGTTTGAGAAGGTGCTTGCTTACAAGAACCAGATGTTGGGGCTATTTGGGCAGCAGCCTTTGGAGTTGAAGCCTCTTCTGGAGGAGTATTTGGCCTACGCAGACCGGATTCGGCCGTTTGTATGCGACGCGGAGGTCCTTGTCCAGGACGCCGTTTATTCGGGGCTTCGGGTGCTGTTCGAGGGAGCTCAGGGCTCCATGCTGGACCTCGATGCGGGGACGTATCCTTATGTGACTTCCAGTCATCCGACGGCTGGTGGCTCTACGATCGGGACGGGCATTGGTCCCCGTTGCATCGACGGAGTCTTAGGGGTGTGCAAGTCGTATACGACTCGTGTCGGTTCAGGGCCCTTTCCCACCGAACTGAACGACGACATCGGGGAGTGGATTCGAAAGCATGGCAAGGAATACGGTACGGTGACGGGCCGAGGTAGGCGTTGCGGCTGGCAGGATCTGGTGGTGCTTCGCCATTCCGCTCGGATGAACTCTTTGAGCGGCCTTGTGGTCACACGCATGGACATTCTCAGTGGGTTCGAGAAGATCAAGGCGGCGACCGCCTACCGGTTGCATGGCAAAGAGATTCAGTACGTGCCATCCGACATCGTGGAGTTTTCGCAAGTTGAGCCCGTTTACCACGAGTTCGATGGTTGGAGCGGCGATTTGCGCAAGTGCCGGAAGTTGGAAGATCTGCCGACGGAAGCCAGAGCTTATTTGGACTTCATGGAGGAGGCGACGGGAACGCCGGTGGTGATGGTGAGCGTGGGGCCGGATCGTGAGGAGACAATCGTTGTGCGGCCAGAACTCATCTGGAAGCGAGAACCCGTGCTGGCGTAGCCGGTTGGGAGAGCGCCGATGCCTTGCAGGATCTTGGCGGTGTCGGCGTTTTCGCCTAGTGCTTTTCAGGAGTCGGCGTTTTCGATGCGACCCCCAGGCTTGAAGAGTTCTCAGGGAGTCGGAGCGAGCCTTGCTCGGTCATCGTCACCTTCGGGTAGCCGGCAATGCGCAGGATGGCATAAGCGGCCATGACCGCGTACGGGATGGCGAAGAATGCGTGATCGCCGGTGAACGAGGGGTCGATTTGGTGAAGATTCGAAGCCTGGTGGAGGGCGGTGATGACGAGGCCGAGGCTCGTGATTGCACAGGTCCAGATTCCGCCTCGCTTGCCCTGAGCCATCAGCATGGCGCCAATTAGGCCGGGGCCCAGCATGATGTTGGAGCCAAGAACGATGGGAACGCTGTAGGCCAGTCGGACGCCAGCCAAATGCCTTGCGACGAGAAACCATAGATGGCCGATGATGAGCACGCCAAAAAGGAGTGAGACCCATTTGTCATTTCGAAGACCTTCTTGGTGCAGCCTCGGGGTGTCGTCCAACTTGGCGGGTGCAGAATCGAGACCGCTGACCAGAGACGCTCGCAATTGGGAACCTGTTTTTGCCTCTTCGAGCATCGTATCGCCCGGCACGACGGCGGTTTTTGCGGCGATGGCTAGGTTGAGATTTTCGAGGGATACGGGTCCCCAGCGCTCTCCGTTTGCCTTGATGACGAAGTAATCCATTCTGCCCTTGCCATCACTCTAGCACCTCACCATTCGCCCGCGGACGCCATGGCTTCCAGTAATATCCGGATTGATGTTCATCACGTTTGAAGGCCCGGAGGGCGCAGGCAAGAGCACGGTCGTCAGCGAGTTGGCCCGGAGACTTACGGCCAGTGGCACGAAGGTGTTGTGCACGCGCGAGCCAGGCGATGGCGCCGTTGGCAGGCAGATCAGAGAGATCCTACTCCACGGGGGGGCGGTCACGCCGGTCGCAGAGCTTTTTCTCTTTCTGGCGGATCGCGCTCAGCATGTGGAAACGGTGATCCTTCCGGCACTGGATGCCGGAGTGACGGTGCTGTGCGATCGCTACTCGGACTCGACGTTGGTGTATCAGGGCTACGGGCGTGGCCTCGATCTGGATTTCTTGAGACAGCTGAATCAGGCGGCGACCGGTGGTCTTGAACCGAACCTAACCCTGCTTCTGGATTTGCCACCTCAAATGGGGCTTGCCCGTCAGACCCACAAAGACAGGCTCGACAACGAGCCGTTGGAATTTCACATAAAGATTCGCGAAGGATTCCGGGAAGAGGCTGCGGCCAATCCCACGAGGTGGACGATGATCGACGCATCACAGCCTTTGGGACAGGTTGTCGAAGAGTGCGAGTTGGCGATTCACCGGCGCGCCGAACGATACGTTTGAATTCTTATTGCGCGGTGCTCAGTTCCTTTTCGACCAGTTTGCACGCCGCCTCCCATGCCTTGCGAATGTCGGCCACCAGTAAGGAGTAACCGCCGTCGTCTTTATTCACATTGGCCTGCCGCAGTATGTAGGATGGGTGCAAGGTTGCAACTGCAGCCTTGGCGAATTCGCATCTGAAATAAAGTCCGCGTTCCTGGGTTATGCGAAAGTTCTTCTTGATGAGGTTTTTCGCGCTTGGTGCACCGATGCAGAGAATGACTTTCGGGGCGATCAGTCCGATCTGGGGCACAAGCCACTGGCGACAGGCAAGGGTCTCGTCGTCGGTGGGGGGCCGGTTGATTGGTTTGCCAGAAGACCAGTCTGCGGCGCGGCATTTGACGGTGTTGGTAATGTAGACGCGCGAACGCCCCACGCCTGCCTCGTCAAGGGCTTTATCCAGCAGTTGTCCTGCACGGCCCACGAAGGGGCGGCCGGTTAGATCTTCCTGTTCGCCCGGACCCTCGCCGATCAGCATCAGGGGGGAGTGCGGATCGCCTTCACCGAAGACCACTTGGGATCGGTGATTTGAAAGAGGGCAGGCCAAGCAGCCTAGCGCTTCTTCGCGGAGCGAGATAAGGCGTCTTAAGCACTCTTCAGTCATCAGCGATGGCACTTGAGAGGCGGTCGTAGCTGCTGAGTAAATCCTCCGGCATGACGCGAACGTCACCGACGGTGGTGATGAAATTCGTATCGCCGCCCCATCTGGGCACGACGTGCCAATGGATATGGGTTGGGATTCCGGCGCCTGCCGCAGATCCCAGGTTGACTCCGAGGTTGAATCCATCTGGGTTGTAGGCACGTTTGATCCAGCCTATGGATCGGGCCAGCAGCTTGTTGATTTCCAGCAATTCTTCGTCGTCGAGGCCCGCCAGGTCTGTGGTCTGTTTATAGGGTGCGATCATCAGGTGGCCATTGGTGTATGGATAGGCGTTTAGAATCACGAATGCGGTCTCGCACCTGAAAAGGATGAGATTCTTGCGGTCTTCATTTTCGGCAGGGAGGTCAACGAAGATGTTGGCGGCATCCTTGGAGCCTGTCCCGGGTCTCTCAACGTAGCTCATCCTCCAAGGCGCCCATAAGAGTTCCGGCATGTCTTGTTATAGCGCAAGTCGAGAGTCTGGAGTCAGGTGAGGGCTCTGTACAAGAAGAACGCCGCCATGCCGATGCCGTATACGGCGATGGCGACTCTCAAATTTTCGGACGGGACGCGTTGGGAGAGGCGCGCAGCGGCGAAGCCGCCGATGATCGATCCGATGGTCAGGCCGATGGCGACGGAGATGACCACGATGCCGCTATAGATGAAAAAGACGGATGCGACGAGGTTAATAAGCAAGCTGAGCCAGTTCTTTACGGCGTTCAGTTCATGGATGTCGCCTTCCATCATCAGGCCAAAGGCACCGAGCATCATGATGCCCATCCCAGCGCCGAAATAGCCTCCATAAATCGAAACCAGAAACTGAACGACGAGGGCTGCCTTCGGCGACACGATGTGCTCTTTGGCTTCGACAAATGCCTTGAAGCGTGGCTGAAGTACGAGGAGAAGTGCGGCGAACAAAATGAGCCACGGGACGATGAGTGTGAATACCTGATGCTTCGTTACGACAAGGAGATAGGCTCCTAGGGCAGAGCCGAGCACGGTCGGCAGTAAGAGCGTCTTGAAGTAGTGGCCAGTCTTCTTGATGAGATTCCAATATCCCAGGGCTCCGGCCAGCGAGCCGGGCCACAACGAGACTGAGTTGGTGGCGTTTGCGACGACGGGTCGCATCAGCGCATTGGTTGTTGGGTTCAAGAATGCAAGAGAGAGCATCGGAAAGGAGATCAGGGATCCGCCTCCTGCGACGGCGTTGATTCCAGAAGCGATGGCTCCGACGAGCACCAGCAGTAGGAAACCTGGGGCAGTGTCGACCGAGAACGGAATTAGAGTTGCTCCAAGACGCTTGCCATTTCGATGGCTGCCAGTGCGGCCTCGCGGCCCTTGTTGCCGTGCTTCATGCCTGCCCGGTCGATGGCTTGTTCGGCCGTGTCGGGGGTGAGTATTCCCCAGGCGATCGGAATCCCTTGGGACGTTTGAAGGCTCATGAGAGCCCCGCTTACCTCTCCGCCGAGCAGTTTCGCATGGGGAGTCTCGCCTTGAAGAATGCAGCCGAGCGCAATCACGGCGGTTGGCTTTTGCTTCCCAGAAATTAGGCCATTCACAGCGGCTGGAATTTCCCAAGTGCCGGGAACGTGGACCACTTCCACATCGGGCTGGCCGTGTCTTTCGAGTTCATCGAGGGCTCCCTCAAGAAGTTGCTTCGTAACGAACTCGTTCCAGCGGCTCACGACGATGGCGAACCGTTTCCCTGTCGCATCCATGCGACCGCGAATTTGCCTCACAAGGTTAAGTATGGCTGTTTGGCGGCGGAATCCACCATTTTCGGTCTCTCACATGTCCGGCCGGGATTCGCCGGGTTTGTCGATGGCGGCAGCGAGTTCAGGCAAGAATTGCCCATCGTCAGGGTGATATCCGCACCATATTCGCTCAATCAAGCCCTTCTTGTTGATCAAGAAGAAGGTCGGCGAGCCGGGGATGGCAAGATCTGTCAAGGCGGCGCCGCTTGGGTCATAGAGCAGACCCGACGCTCGGTCAGTTCTTCCTTTTTCGTCGTTCAGCAGGACCAATTTGCCGGAACCTTTATCGGCGAGCATCTTCTCGATTTCTCGAACGGCTTGCTTCCCCCAGGTGGAGTGGAGCCAGTTCGCGTCGACGACGGCGAGCATTCCGGGGCTTCCAACGATGTTCGAAAGCGCCCCTTGGCTTGCGCCGGTTGAGTCAGTGACTGGGGCGTCTGGAAGTTTGTGATCCAGTCTGAGAGGTGTCGGAACGCCTGGGAGCTCGGCGAGTGTGTAACCAAGCGGGAGGGCGGAGAGCGTGAAGGCCGTTGCGGGCACGGGTCCTTCGACGTAGTCCGAGAGATCAACCTGTACCGGACCGTGTTTCAGTTCGGTGACGTAACGCAGTACCCGCCCCGCTGGATCGATGCTGGCATGGCCCGAGTACAGCATATGTCGTGTTCTGACGCTGAAGTGGACCACATCTACGGGGACGCCATTGATGGTGCTGGAGTTTTCAGCCGTGGTTTTCAATTGGCTTGGAAAGAACTCGCTGAGGTGGTTGAAAAACAGGGGTGTTGGAAGGGCCATTCTCCAGTCGGCGATAGAGAACGACGCGTAGGGGGGAGCGATGATGCGATCGGACGCATATTCGGCGTAAACGCGGAGCGCCGACGAAGATTCAATCACGCCTTCAGGTGTGTTGGCGAGCCTGTACGTGGTGTCCGGAAAGGCGATTGTATAGGCGATCTTGGAGGGCCTGCTTTCATAGAGCGTGCCTTGGGCGATGCCTCCATCGAAGGAGTTGAGTTTCAGCTTGGCCGAAAATGCGGGATGTTGGACAAAGTATTCCTCCATCCGGTGGACGATTGCCGTTGCGTCTGGCCGCAACACAAAAATCAAGACAGGCAAGATCATTTATGGGTCCTTTCGAGGTGCATCAAGTGGCTTTGCTCCACACAAAAATTGTCGTTTCACAGGGTTTGATGCGAATGAACCCTTGGCGGTTTCATCGGGTAAGAGTTCACTTGGATCTGGCGAGGCGGGCGTAAGCGTTGTGATCGTGAATCGACTCGTGGTTTTCGACTTCAATTTCGTAGGACTGTATTCTGGGGTTTTTGTCAAATAAGATTGCAACCTCGCGGACCATGTCCTCCACGAACCGCGGGTTGTCATAAGCTTGTTCGGTGACGAATTTCTCGTCAGGCCGTTTCAGCACTGGATAGAGGGGCGCTGAGCCGCACGCCTCGATCAAGTCGATGACTTCTTCCAGCCATAGCAGGCTGTTTGGGCGCACACGGACGGTCACGTAACCGCGCTGGTTGTGGGCTCCGCGAGCGGAGATTTCTTTGGAGCACGGGCACAGAGTTGTCAATGGGACGGTAACGAGCAGTTGAAAGTCAGGTTCGACGCCGGCCGTTGCGAGAAAGCCGCATTCGTATCCCATCATTCCGGTCTTTCCGGTGACTGGGGCTGACTTTTCTCGGAAATAGGTGAATCGCACATCCAGATGGGCAGTGGCTGCATCGAGTCGCTTTTGCAAGCTTTCAAGGATTTTGGGAATGGTCTCGGAGCTCAAGTCGCGGTTGTGTTCGGCCAAGACTTCCAGGAATCGGCTCATGTGCGTTCCTTTGAAGTGCCTGGGAAGATCCACCGTGAGGGTGAAGTTGCCCACCGTTTGCTGCATGCCATCGTCCCGTTCACGGACGTGCATGGGGTATTTCACATTGCGTACGCCGACCCTATCGATCGGTATGTTGCGTTCATCGGCCGAGTTTTGGATGTCGACCAAGGGTTTTGCGACTGCGTCTACGATTTCCATTATTGATGAGGGCCGTTGTTCCCCTTGATCCTACGGTTGATGCTTGGCGCCTGTCACCGCTCAGCGTTCCGAGGCCAATTGAACCCACCCAATTAAAGCAGGCTGGGCGATGCCCAGCCTGCCCTCGACTCCTGTTCGTAGGTTTTTATTTCTTCTTGTGGGCTGTTGATGACCGTGATTTGCCGCCGCCGTGGCTGGCCTTTCCACCCTTGCTGGAGATTTCTTTCAGCCTCTTTGGGTCCATCGCCGCGAATCCCCGCGCGTTCTTCTTATCTGTAGCCATGAGTAGCCTCCTTTCGTCTGTCTGGTTCGGGCGTTTCCTGTCGCCGACCTCTTTTCGACCATGAACACGAAAGGTAAAGTTCCGCGTCCAGCATCACTTAGAACGGCTTAGGCGCGCGTGTGACGTGCGGGATCACGTGATTCGTATGGGCTATAGTGCCGTGGGAACCCCCGTAGATATTCCAGATTCGAGTGCCCGGAAAGAATAACTGGGCTCAGTTCCGTTGTGTCCGGTTTAATATGAACCGAATAACTAGAGCGGAACGGCAATTTTCCAACCATGACACAGGTCAACAAGCGGCTCGAAGAGGTTCTTTTATCACTCAGACTCGTCACGCAACAACAGCTTGACCAGGCGCTTGAGGTTCAGCGAAATTCATCCGCTCCACTCGGCAGCATTTTGGTTTCCCACGCATTTTTGACTGAAGATCAGTTGCTCAATGCGCTTGCCACGCAAATAGGCGTCACACCCTGGAATTTGGATAAGAACCGCCCGACTGCTGCGGCCATGGGCAAGGTCCCGGCCGAGATGTGTCGAGCCCACAACGTGCTTCCCGTGGCGGTGAAGGGCGACTTGCTGGTTCTGGCCATGCAAGATCCGCAGGACTTGGCGGCCATCAACGCCATTCGCACTCATGTTGGGATGAGGATTGAACCTGTGCTTGTCGATCAGGGAAGGTTGGTTCGGGCCATCAGCGATGCCCATAGAGTTCACAAGCCGGGAGCTCAAGTGGTGGACGGCTATGTGAACGCCGCGATGGAGAATTTCAAGCTTGATCCGGCCAAGAAGAAGGGGCGCGAGGCGCTTACGGAAGCGGACACAAGGCCCGTTGTCAGCCTTATCATTCAGCTACTTTCCGACGGCATTCGGCTTGGCGCCAGCGACGTTCACATTGAGCCGCGGGCTGATCGAGTTGAGGTCCGCTATCGAATCGACGGCGAGATGATGAAGATCAAGGAGGTTCCGCTGAGCCTTCACCCCATGCTGGTCACGCGCCTCAAGATCATGGCCGAACTGGACATCGTCGAGTTCCGAATTCCCCAAGATGGCCGCGTGTCGGCAGTGATCGACGGCAGAACCGTAGACATGCGCGTTTCCGTTTTGCCGAACCAGCACGGCCAGCGCATCGTGTTGCGAGTCCTGGACAAGACGGCGTCGGTCAAGACCCTTGATGAAATCGGCTTCAGCGAGCGGCACCTCAAAATCTTTCGAGATCAGATTAGGAAGCCGTATGGCATCTTGCTCGTGACGGGTCCCACGGGGAGCGGCAAGACGACCACGCTCTACAGCGCCATCACTGAGTTAAGACAGAATTCGAACAACATCATGACCTGCGAGGATCCCATCGAATATGAGATGGACGGGGTCAACCAGTCCCAAGTCAATGAGAAGGTTGGCCTTACGTTTGTCACCCAGCTGCGAGCGATCCTGCGTCAAGACCCCGACATCATCATGGTCGGTGAGATTCGGGACGGGGAGACGGCTGAGACCGCGATCAGAGCCGCTTTGACGGGCCACTTGGTTCTGAGCACGCTCCACTGCAACGACGCGCCGAGCGCGGTGCCCCGTTTGTTGGACATGCAGGTCGATCCATTTCTGTTGAGCACTTGTTTGATCGGCGTAATTTCGCAACGGTTGTTGCGTTTGCTTTGCCCGGACTGCCGAGTCAACGTGAGGCCCTCGGATGAAGAGCGCGATTTCCTTCAACTGGTGCTGCCAGAGAACGAGACACCGATGTTGTGGAAGCCAGTGGGTTGTCCACGATGCAACGGCACCGGTTATCGGGGTAGGACTGCGGTTCACGAGGTCATGCCGATGCCGGGTGAGATTTCGAAGGCGATTTCAGAACGGGCGTCAATCGAGAGAGTGAGGGAGCTTGCCGCCCGGTACGGATATAGGCCGATGCGGGACGAGGCGATGGAGATGGTTCTTTCGGGCCAGACATCGCTTTCGGAAGCGCGACGCCACGTGTTCTTCGAGGCATTTTACGACGTCAACCGAAATCAGCACCCGAAGCCACAGAATCAGGCTTCCAAGTAATTTGACCTGAGGAACGCGGCGGCGTGAGCCGATTCTGAGAATGGGCATGAACGTATCGAACATCCAGGGAACCGATGCGACGCAATTGACGCAAGGCGTCGACAAGCGTCAGCAACTTCAAATGCTCCTTCTGAAGAAGAGTCTGGAGTCGCAGCAGAGTGAGGCTGACGCGCTCACGCGAATGGTCGACGGCAAGGGCCAGAACTTGGACATCAGGGTCTAGGCGAAAGGTACACTTCTCCCTTGTGAGCCAGAAAACGCTTCCAAGGCCAGCCTGGTACAAGAACACCTATTTCTGGATCGCGGGGATTTTGTTCGCCTTGTCCATCATTGGACTGCCATTCATCAAAGGCGACGAGGCGATCAGAGATCCCGGGCAGAAACATGAAAGTGGGTTGGCGTACATTTATTTCGGCGCTTCCATCGTCATGTTGGTCAACGGTTTGATCAGTCACAAACAGACCGTGCAACAGTTCAACGAAGCAGAGGGCTTAACCGAGAAGAAATGATTACCTGTAAATGTGGAAAGACGATCGAGAAAGTGCCGACTTGGATGCAAAGCATCGACGTCGAATTCATTTGCAACAATTGCCCCAATCGGCAGACCAAGAACATAGCCTTTGCGGCGTTGGAGCTTGAGGTCCCGTCCGCAGCGAAGCTCGACGACGAGGAAGAAGAGGTCGACGTTGAGGAAGTTGCGGACGACGAAGTGGAAGCCGTCCCCGAGGCTTAAGCCGCTTTAGTCCGGGCCCAGAAGAGAACCAGTTCCGTCGGAGTCGCTTTGGCGCCCAATTCTTTTGTGCAAGCAGCTTGAAGGGCTCTGGAAGTCCAATTTGAACCCGCCGATATGGTCACATGCGCCAGCAGCTGTCCATCATTCACCCAAACCGAGGCATCCAGCACGTCGGGCTGACTCAGAAGAAAGTTCTCCGTCACCTTGGTGCGTTTGTTGCCGCCTCGTATGAGGGTGAGAAAGCTCATGGTAGTTAAATCGGCGTTTGGAGACTGGCTCTGTAGGTTCAAAAGATCAGCTTTCTGTGCGATCCAGTGTTCTTACCAACCAAGTTTTCGCGGAGTCGAGTTGTTCAATGCGGTCCAGCGAACCGTAGGCTCCGTCCTTGGAAGAGAATCGACCGAAAACGGCGGAGCCGGAGCCGGTCAGTGCGGCGTCTTTCGCCCCTTTGTTTCTCATCAGTTCGATCAGATCGAGGCATTCCGCGGGTGCGACACGCTCGAAGTCGTTATAGAGCTCGTCTGTTGCCGGGAAATTGCGCCATTCATAGCTGAATTCATCCAGTTTGGCGTACGCCTCCACGGTTGAGCATCGAACGTGCGGCTGGGCGACGAGGAGCCACTGGGTGGGTTCATCGGGCAGCGGCGTGAGCTTTTCGCCGTAGCCTTCACCCTTTGCTTTGCCACCCATAAGGAAGAAGGACACATCGGCCCCTGTGGCGGCGGCGACATCTCTTATTTGATGTTCGGCCACTGGAAGTCCCAGTGCCTTGATGGCTTTGAGGAGGCCAGCGGCGTCGGAACTGCCTCCCCCGAGCCCGCTTTGGGCGGGGATTCTCTTTTCAAGGGTGATTGCAAGCGGAGGGAGCACGACGATTTCGGAGAGAAGTCGAACCGTTTTGGTGAGAGTGTTTTCGACGGGAAAGTCTGACCAGTCGCAGGCGACGGAGGTCTCCTCGGTGTCGGTGTCGACGATCAAGGTGTCACAGAGGTCGATGGCCTGAAAGATGGTTCGGAGGGGATGATATCCGCGCGCATCCTTGGGCCCGACGGCGAGGAAGAGGTTCACCTTGGCGGGGCAGCGGACGTTGATCTTCATGGGCCGAGATTCATTGTGAACGTTGAAGCCTCAACGGTGAACGGTCAAAAGTCATTTTGAAGCGGAGCCGAACGGGGCAGCAATAGAATCTGTTTTCATCTGAGTGGCGTGTCCACCCTGACATTGTCGCTCCGCTCCGGTATGACACGTTGAAGTAAGAAGTCGAACTTGAGGTCAGGCACCGCCACAATTTCGGCAGGATTGGGCCACCTTCATTCCGCTTGGCGCTTTGTTCAGGATGACAATCCAAAAGGGGCGAGTTTAGGCGGTGCGGCTGCGCCCCTTGACCCGATCCCTCGACTTTGCTCAGGAAGACACGCCGTCTTGGAATATAGTGTCTGCCATGGCAGACTGGAATTTGCCGCCGATTGCGAAGGTTTACGAGGCGTTTTCGGCGCTGGCGGATGGCCGGGTGCTGATGAAGGCGGCATGTGAAGCGGAGGTTGTGTCCTCGTCGGGCGAGAAGTCCTACAAGGTCAAATGGACGGAAGGTTTTGCGGCTTTTCAATCCAACGACAGCGCATCGACTTGGCAGGGCTACATGGGCTATCCGATTCTGGCCGCTATGCTGGTTTTGGGCGTGCTAAAGTGCGACCGGGCGGTCGCGTCGAAGCTGGCTGGAGTCCAATGGAAGGAGATCAACGAGCGGTTTCGGCGCGACTATGATCGGGCTGTTGAGCATGTGCTGGAGGGGTTGTCGGATGAGGATGGGGCGGCGGTGACGCGAGAGGTGGAGGCGGTTTACGAGCAGCTTGGACAGATGACGGTCGGCAAGTTGACGAAACGTCAATAGCGAGAGCCCCAGGTTTAGGGCCCCACGGGGCCTCAGTCCGGCGATTCCACGAAACCGTCGCCTGTCTTCTTCTCGTGGATGAAGATCGAGCCGATCACGAAGGTTAGGGATGCGATCGCGATGGGATACCAAAGGCCGGAGAGGTGATTACCCGTTCTTGCCACCATGGCTGTCCCAACGAGCGGCACAAGGCCCCCAAAGACGCCGTTGCCGATGTGATAGGGGAGCGACATCGACGTGTAGCGGATGCGGGTTGGGAACAGCTCGACGAGAAACGCAGCGATGGGGCCATACGCCATGGTGACGAGCAGTACCTGTAGGAAGACGAGGCCGACCAAGCTCCAGAACATCGTCGGCCCTGGGGTGACCTCGGTTTTGGGCTTCTCGCCCTTCTTGGGGGTCAGATCGATGCCTGAGACCATCGGGGTTTTCCTTGACACGGCCATGGATTCTCCCGACCACGTTTCCACCTTCGTCACGCTCTGCTTCTTGGACACGGGATCAGTGACGGAGTCGATGCTGACCTGGGGAGTGCCGAGGGTGGTAATTGCGGGTACTGAACCTTGCATAGCCGAGTAGATGGGCATGTAGGAGACCGCGGCGAGGAGGCAACCCCCCATCATCAGCTTCTTACGGCCAATTTTGTCGCTGAGCATGCCGAAGACGATGAAGAACGGCGTTCCGAAGACGAGGCCCCAGGCGATGATCTTGTTTGCGGCCGCGCCCTGGACGTTCATGACGGTTTGGAGAAAGTAGAGAGCATAGAACTGGCCCGTGTACCAAACGACACCCTGTCCCATCGTTGCGCCAAGGAGTGCAATGAGCACGAGCCGTCGGTTTTCGGGTTTGCCGAAGCTTTCCTTGATTGGGTTGACGCTCGTGGTGCCCTCATCCTGAATCTTCTTGAAGAGGGGTGACTCCGCCATGCTGCGTCGGATGACGTACGAGATGATCACGAGGATGGCGGAGAGGAGGAACGGGACGCGCCATCCCCAAGCGGCGAAGTTGGCCTCACCAAGTTCAGCGCGGGTGAAGAGGATCACGAGGAGCGACACGAAGAGTCCAAGGGTGGCAGTTGTTTGGATGAAACTGGTGTAGAAGCCTCGTCTGCCAAGGGGTGCGTGCTCAGCGACATACGTCGCCGCTCCGCCGTACTCTCCGCCGAGGGCAAGTCCCTGAATGAGCCGGAGAATGAGGACAAGCAGAGGTGCGCCGCCGCCGATCATGTCGTAGGTTGGAATGAGGCCGATGGCGAATGTGGAACCACCCATCATCACGAGAGTAAGGAGGAACGTGTGTTTGCGGCCGACGATGTCGCCCATGCGGCCGAAGAAGAGGGCGCCGAAGGGGCGAACTATGAAGCCGGTCGCGAAAATGGCGAGCGTTGAAATCAGTCCCCAAACGGGGTTTGATTTGGGGAAGAACTGGGTGGCGAGAACGGCGGCGAGGGAGCCGAAGATGTAGAAGTCGTACCACTCGATGAGGGTGCCCGCCGAAGAGGCGGCGATGACGCTCCAAATGCTGCGCGGCTGGCCGTTCGTCTGCATGGAGCATTTTAGCCCGTGTTGAGGTGTCGCGGTGTTGGAGTTTCGTCACGGCCCCAGGAGCTGCGGAGGCACTGTGGCGCAATCGGAATAGGGGCTGCGTAGCCCCCACCCTGTTCACCTCGTCACAGACCCATTCGATTCGAAGTCTCGTTCAGGGCAGGCTTTCCCCCCCATCAATGGAGGGAAGATCTTCACGCTTTACTTGTAGGTGTAGTCGCCGTTGTGGGCGTCTTCGATGTAACGAGCCAGCAGCGATACGCATGCGTCCACGTCGCCTGAGTGCACCGTCTCGTTGACGGTGTGGATGTATCGGGTCGGGATCGACAGGGTGAACGAGGGGATGCCGCCGTGCAGTCGCTGAACTCCACCCGCGTCGGTGCCGCCTGCTGACAGGATTTCAAACTGATGTTTAATCTTGTTTTTCTCTGCGAGAGCCGTGAAGTGGGCGACGATTTTGGGGTGGCAGATCAGGGAGCTATCCATGATCTTTATGGCCGCGCCTTCGCCCAGTTTCGTCACGTAGTCCTGTTCTTGCATGCCGACGAAGTCGTTGGCCAAAGTGACGTCGAGAGCGACGCAGATGTCGGGAGCAATCCCTGCACCGCTGGCGGAAGCGCCTCGAAGACCGATTTCTTCTTGAACGGTTGCCACTGCATGAAGCTCGACGTCGTTGGACTTGGCGGCCTTGACGGCCTCGATCATCACGTAGACGGCACAACGGTCGTCCATCGCTTTACAAGTAAGGAGGTCACCCATTTTTTGGAGCGTGCGGTTCATGGTGACCATGTTGCCGAGACGAACCTTGGCTTTCGCGTCATCTCCGCTGAGCCCGATGTCGACGAAGTAGGTTTCGATCTGGGGCGATTTGTTCTGCTCTTCCGGTGTGAGCATGTGTTTCGGCTTGCTTCCTTGGATAAGGACACCTGGGAGCATTGCCTTCTTCGTATGGACGAAGACTCGCTGGCTGGCCATTTGGCGAGGATCCCAACCGCCGAGCGGTTGCAGACGGATGAAGCCCTTGTCATCAATGTGCTTGACGATGAAGCCTATTTCGTCCATGTGGGCGGCGAGCATCAGCTTCTTGGGTGCCGCACCCTTGCCCCTCTTGACGCAGTGGACGTTGCCCATTGTGTCCACTCGGATGTCGGTGATCTTGCCAAGTTCGCGCTTCACGATCTCTCGGATCTTGTCTTCCTGTCCTGAAACGCCATGCGCCTCGGTCAATTCCCTCAATAAGTCGATGTTCATATGTGAGTCGGTTTTACCCTCGAAACGGTACGTACGTTTAAGACCTTGCAGGTTCCCGGTTTCACTCATTGGCCCAGGTATTGATGAGCCACCATGCCCCCTGATCGTGGGGCATGAATTTGGGGTGGGTGAGATGTTCGAAGGCAGGTAGATAGCCCAAGCTTCCGTCGCCGTAGCTCTTGATCCTGAGGATGACGCGTTCGACATGTTCTTTGGCGGCCCGGCAGCGCTCAATATCCGCAACGGAGCCACCGGCATTGATTTGGGTCGCTTTCGCGATTTTCGAAAGGTCGTCGAAAATTTGGCGAGCGGGGGACAGACAGGAGATGGCCACACCGGGCAATTCGCTTGCATAGGCTTGGCGCGCCTGCTCGGCGTACCGGACGAATTCGACGGCGCTCTTGATGAATTGGGCGACGCCGCGGGCGTCGGAGTTGGGGGCTACGCCGATTGCGCTCTCGAGGATGGATAGAGCTTGGTCGCCCATGGGACCCGTGAGCTCGGTTCCGTGGTGCATCCACGCCAGAAATGGATTTGAGTAGAGGAGCAAGCGGCATTTGAGGGATGAGCGTTGGCCGCGCCACGCGAACACCCCTCCACACTTTTGGAGTTCCACTCCGATGAGTCGAGCCCATTCGCCGTATTCCGGGGATTCAGCCGCATAGGCTCCCAGGAATTCGGTGGAGACTGCGTCGTGATACGGCCTTTCAAACGACTCCGTTGGCCTGCTGAGCACGAAGCCGGTGCCACCTTCGATCTCTTTGGTTTTGGCGTTGAATCGAAACGGCTTGTCGCGGTAGATGCCCTCAACGGACCCTTTCCGTTGCCGCTTTCCTGCCGGTGGAATGTTGGAGACATTACGCAGTCGGGCGAGGAGTGGTCCCTTGACCTCGGAGGGCACGGTCATTGCGATGTAGGTGCCGAAAGGGGTGTAGAAATCCACCCTCAGCGTATTGGATGCCGGAGTCAGTTCGATTCGGGTTGCGCCGTCCCGAACCGCTTGCTCAATGAGTGTTCGCGTCATGGCGGCCACGGGCTGCTCAGTGGAAGCGGGGCGTGTTGGCTCTGTGAGAGTGAAGGGGGTCTTGAACTTCGTCTCCTCCGCTATGCGTTTCATCTCAACCGATGCGGGCTCAGAAAGCAGCTTGCCAGCGCCCTTGAGGGCAGGAAGAATGGTGTTGTAATTACCAAAGAGTCCACACTCCCAGGTCGTAATGCAGATTCCCTTCACGTTTGGATTCTCGCTTTCAAGCGCAGCCTGGACGTGGTCTTCGACGTTCATCTCGGACTGAGCTAGGTGGAACCAACAGGCGTTGTAGGTTTGCAGACTTGGGCAGAACACGACGGGGTGATTTCGTCCGAGGACCGATGAGGTGTGTTTCGGCCCACTGAAGTATTGCCAGTCAAATATGACCGCCTCGCGAGGCATAAGGCCAAGGGCTTGGGGATGTTCCAGGAACATGTCACCCCAGACCCCGGGTGTTCTGCCCCTGGAGAGGACATGTCGACTGAGTGGGCCGAAGTGATGACCATAGAGTTGCGCCTTGCCGTCGATCCCTGGTTGCTCTTCAAACTGCTCGACTCGGGCCTCGCACTTGGGGCACTTGCCTAGTTGGTTGGTTTCGTCGCCACCGATGTGGATGAGGTCGCTCTTGAAGGCGTCGATCGTGTCGTCAAGCAATCCTTTTGCGAGTTCCACGAACGCCTCGTTCGAGGGGCACGCTTGCAGTCCCTTGAATTTCTCCTCAGCAAAGCGTTTGCCGTATTCGGTGTACAGCATCCCTTCAAAGTGCCCAAGCAGATTGATGAAAGGGATTAGGTTGAGCTCTGGGAATTCTTCCTGGAGGCTGCGTATTGTTTCGGGTTGCATTGCGCCGTCGCCGTGAGCCCAGGGGGCGCTTGGGTAGGCAAATCGATGCTCCAAGTAGAGGCCCAGTGCGTTGTAACCCGCCTCAAGGCTGAACGAGCAGAGACGCCGGAGGTGATCCAGGGTAGGCGACTGTTCGCGGGCGTAGTCGTAGGTCCACATTCTGAGCTGCATGGTCAGAGCTTACTTGTGCGAAAGGGTCAAGACGCCCTTGCTGTACGCCGGGAGATGTCCGGACCGCAGGTATTTGACGGCAGCTCCGTCCCGGGCCAGATATGCGTCCCAGAAGGCAAGGGTGACCATCTTGACCCACGACAGCTCCGTATCGTTGACGGGCCCCGCACCGGGGAAGGGCCTGCCCACAATGCCACCGAAGCCGTGGTGAGCGCCCTCGATCCAGACCAGATATTTGTCGCCGGGAGGGGCAAGTTCGTAGGGGTCAGTACGCGTTTTGGCGGCTGCTCCACCCAAGGGAAGGTCTTTGCTGCCGGTGATCACCATTCCAGCGCCCTTGAAGGTGTTCCAGGCCGCATCGCCGTAGAGTGGCCCACGACCCTGGGGAGAGATCATGAGGAGGGCGTGCGCTCGCGGGTCCGCGAGTTTCTCACCTGAACGGGGCAACGTGCCACCGATCAGTTCGGAAGTGCCGGCACCATAGCTGTGTCCGCCAACGCCGATTTTTGCCATGTCAATGTGCATGCTGGGAACTTGGCGGCTGATTTCGGCGAGGTCATCGAGAATGAAGCTGACATCTTTCGGCCTATCGAACCATCCGGCGAAAGTGCCACCGGCGTTTGCCCGGTGACCGCGTTTGCGAAGGGAAATGGAGTCGGCATGGGTGGGCTGGATGCAAACGTATCCCCAGCTGCACCAATAGTCGACGATGGGGCGGTAGACGTCTTTCGAGCCGCCGAGGCCGTGGGAAAAGACGATTAGGGGGAACGGCCCTTGCGCCTTTGGATAAGTCACGCGGATGGGGAGGTCCTTACCGCGCTTGGAATCGTGCAACGTCAGCGAGGCTGAAGCACATCCTTGGGGACCGTTGTCGGGCTTATAGGTCAGTTCGTTGCGTTGGATCAACGACACCATGATGGCCAATGCGGTGATCATCTCTAACGGACAGACGCCGAGAGAGGGTCGAAGTTCTGGGGAGCTTCAAATCAGTTCCAGAGCGACTTCACTGCAGAAGTGCCGGCCTGCACGAGTCAGGGTTAGGCGACCTTGTTCGACACCTATCCAGCCGAGACCCCGGAGCTTAGCGATCTTGGCTTCTGACAGGGCCAGATCTTCGACGGGCACGCCCTGATTCAGACGCAGACCGAGCATGATCTTCTCGATACGCTGGGCGTCGTCGTCAAGCCGTTCCTCTTCATACGCGCTGGGTTTCCCGCCTTCCACGGCTTCGCAGTAGCGCTCAGGATGTTTCCAGTTGGTCCTACGAACGTTTCCCATTGCGCCGACGGCGCCGGGGCCATAGCCTGCATACTCCTCGTTCCGCCAGTAGCAGAGGTTATGCTTGCACTCGCGCCCGGACTTAGCAAAGTTGCTGATCTCGTATTGCTCGTAGCCCGCCGCCGCCATGCGGTCGAGGCATTCTTCGTACATTGCGACTTGCTGCTCATCGTCGGGCAGATTGATCTTGCCCTGGTGACTGAGTTTGTAGAAGGCCGTGTTCTGCTCGATGGTGAGGCAATAGAGGCTCAAGTGTTCTGGCGCGAGCCTCAGAGCTCGGTCCAGGTTCTCATTCCAACCTCTGGCACTTTGGTGGGGCAAGCCAAACATCAGATCGAGATTTAGGTTTTCGAACCCTGCATCTCTTGCCGCTTTGACGGCCCGTTCGATGTGGCTCGATTGGTGCACACGGCCCAGGGTTAAGAGGTCCGTGTCCAGAAAGCTTTGCGCGCCGAGGGAAATGCGGTTAAAGCCGGCCTGGCGCATGGCTTTGAACTTGGGCATGTCGACGGTCCCCGGGTTTGCCTCGCTTGAGATCTCCGCTCGTTGAATGGGTGGGTGGGTTCGGAGGACCGCTTCGAAGATTCGAAGCAATTGGCGTTCAGTGAGGAAAGTGGGCGTGCCTCCCCCAAAAAAGATTGTTTTTGCTGGCCGGCCGACCCATGGGCTGCGTTCGATCTCTACAACAGTGGCGTCCACCGTGCGTTCGACGATTTCTCCCGACATGGCGTAGGAGTTGAAGTCGCAATAGCCGCACTTGCTGGGACAGAA
>CAZUCK010000045.1:0-18526 GCA_964619505.1 uncultured Fimbriimonas sp.
TCGCATTCGTCAAAGACAACGGCGCTCAAATCGTCGACATACGCTTCACGGACCTACTGGGAACGTGGCAGCACTTCAGCATTTCCGTTGCAGATTTCACCGAAGACATGTTGGAGGACGGCTTGGGCTTTGACGGCTCCAGCATTCGCGGATTCCAGAGCATCAATGAATCGGACATGATGCTGATTCCGGATCCCAGCACGCTCTTCATGGACCCATTTACACACGCGCCCACCGCCGTCATCGTGTGCGACATCGTAGACCCCCTCACTCGAGAGCGGTATACCCGAGACCCCCGGTATGTGGCAACAAAGGCCGAGGAATACCTCAAGAGCACCGGCATTGGCGACACCGTGTTCTTTGGACCGGAAGCGGAGTTCTTCCTCGTCGACAAATTGATCTTCGAGAACAACCCTCAAGGCGCCTTCTACAAGATCGATTCCGAAGAGGCGTTCTGGAATTCGGGGAACGATGAATCACCCAGCTACACGATCAAGCAGAAGGGCGGCTATTACCCATGTGCACCCGTGGACAAGCTGCAGGACATACGCACCGAAATGGTCCTCGCCATGGAAGAGATAGGCATCCATGTGGAGATGCATCACCACGAAGTGGGCAGCGCCGGCCAGTGCGAAATCGACATGCGCTTCGACACACTGAAAACGATGGCGGACAAGATGATGAAGTACAAATACTGCGTCAGAAACGTCGCCTATCAGAACGGAATGGTGGCAACGTTCATGCCGAAACCGGTCTTCGGCGACAACGGCAGCGGCATGCACATCCACATGTCAATCTGGAAGAACGGCGAGACGCAGATGTAGGATACGACGGGTTACGCGGGCCTTTCCGACGTCGCGCGATGGTATGTGGGCGGCCTGCTGAAGCACGCCCCGGCACTTCTGGCGTTCTGTGCGCCGACAACGAACTCATACCGTCGATTGGTGCCCGGCTACGAGGCACCCATCAACTTGATGTATAGCCAGCGAAACCGCTCCGCTTGCATTCGAATTCCAATGCTGTCCAAGAGCAAGAAGGCCAAGCGCATCGAGTTCCGCGCTCCCGACCCAATGGCGAACCCGTATTTGGCATTCTCCGCTTGCTTGATGGCGGGCCTGGACGGCGTCCAGAATCGGATTGAACCGCCAAAGCCACTGGATAAGGACCTTTATGAGCTTCCCAAGGTCGAGAGGGCGAGCATTGCTCAGACCCCTGGATCCCTGCGGGCGACATTGATAGCCTTATTGCACGACCATGACTTCCTGTTGAAAGGCGACGTCTTCACAAAGGATCTCATCGAAAAGTACGTGGAGTACAAACTTGAAAACGAGTGTGACGCAGTAGACCTCCGACCGCATCCGTACGAGTTCTATCTTTACGCGGACGGCTAGTGGGATTTGGGTCGAAGACTTGACGGCTGACTCATGGTCGAGCGGCTTTACAGTTCGTCAAAGCTGCCCCCAAAGCCTGTTTCGCTGGCTCTCAACCTCTCGTTTGGGATTCTTTGGCGCACTTTCGGTGACGAGGGTTCCCAATTTAAAAAGCAAAAGAGCCGGATGGCTTGGCCGTCCGGCTCGTCCTGCAGAACCTCGCGATGACTAGTCAGCTTTCTTCTTCGAAGCGGCTGCCTTCTTTGCGGCGGGCTTCGCTTCGGCGGCTGTGGCTTTCTTGCTGGCTGCCACTGGCTTCTTGACGGTTTCGGACTTCTTTTCCGGTGCAGTCTTCACCGCGGCTGCCTTTGCGACCGGCTTGGCTTCAGGCTTTGCGTCTTTCTCGACCTTGTTCCGTGCCGCTTTGACTGCCACGGGGGTTCCACCGGCCTTCAGTACCGCGTTCGCAGCTTTTGCGATGCGCGATTTGCGTCGCGCGGCTTGGTTCTTGTGAATGATCCCGCGCTGCACGGCCTTGTCCATGGCGCTTACGACTTCAGCGACGGCAACGCCAGTAGCCTCGGTGTCATTGGCTCCAGCGGCCGTTCGGACCTTCTTGACGTAGGTCTTCAAAGAACTCTTGACGGCCCTATTACGGATCGTCTTCTTCGCCGTTCTTCGCATGTCTTTCTTGCTTGATTTTGTGTTCGCCATGGTGATTTGAGTCTGAGATTATACCTACGGCCGAGATCCAGGTTCACTGAAAACGGCCACAGGTGGCTTTCGTTACTTCTTGATGAATTTCTTTTTGGTCTTGTCGAAGCCCTGGTCGACCTTCTTCGGATCGAAGTGCCAGACCGGTGAGCCCGAGCGTTGATAGAAACATTGGTAGCTGCTGAGCAGCGATGCGATGAGTCGCCTTGAAGATCGCCTGATGACGTTCACCTCGGCCAAGATCGTCAGATAGTCCGCACCCTTCGGCCAGTGAGACATGGCTTCAATGAGCAGATCCAAGGTGCTGATCCCTTCGGCGCGCTCGCCGATTTGTCGCAACTCCTCCATTCTCTGGGAACTGATGTAGACAACGGGATCCGGCTGATCGAACCAGGCAAACTCAACGACGTTGGGCTTTGTCGTCTTGGTGATGCTGAAGACAGCGCCGCTCTCGATCGGCTGCTCATACCACCAGTCGATAAGGCCGTACATGAGCCTGTCCTGTTGGTTGACCCAAACCTGCAGTTCGCGTCCGGTGTTGTCGATGAAGATCATCTCCTGGATCTTAGGCTCCCCTTCGATCCAGCCAGTTGGAATCTGACAGAGCGGGAACGTACCAAGCTCACGGTGAATGGATTTGAGCACCAGCCGCAGGTTGTCCGGCATCGTCTTCGGCGAAGGCATGATGTCCTCGTCCAAGACGTCAGTGGCAAGAGGGTGAGAGAGGAGCTTTCGGAGCGACGAGCTAAGTCCATCGTCGACCAGTTCGACATCGACCAATTCACCTTCTTCGTCCAGAATGTCGCTGCCGACGAACTTGAATGGCTCCGGCACTTCGTTGATGTAGTCCGGGATCGTTCCAGCTTTTTTGAAACGGTCACCACCGACCCAGACGACTTTGTCACTGGAGCTCAAGGCAGACATCATGTTTGCGAGGTCGTCGGGGAACGTCTTGTTGCTCGGCGTGATTTCGTAGTTCTCTTCGAGCAACTTCGTCGCGGTTACGGCGCTCTCCGATGCGACCACCTTCGCCACGAGCTTGGCGATATCGTCCGACTTCACTTCAATTGGGGCGGCATCTTCCAGGTCGATCGAAGGCGCAAGTTTGTCCGCAAGCTTTACGGCCGCGCTGACCCACTTCTTCGTGTCCTCCTCAGGGTAAAGCACTCCGTCCGGGGCAAAGACAAATCCGGAAACGTTGATTGCTCTGGCGTAGAAATCACGCGAATCGTATAGGAGAACGGAGCGAGCATTCTGTGAATTGAGCGCCGTGTAGGCAACCGCACCAAGCACCTTCAGACGAACTGGCGCGACGGCCTTGACCGCTTTCTCGATGGCGTCTGAGGCTCGCCAATCGATCGACTTCAGTTTCCCTTGCACAGGCTCAAATTCGTCTCGCGAGACCTTGTTGAGGGCGAGGGCTCGGTCCACGGGCTCGTCAGTCGCGACAAAGCCCCAAGCGGTCAACGATACGCGCTCCTTCGAATCGATGGCAAAGGTCGGATCAATTTGGAGGGTACGGCGAATAATCGGCTCAACCCCCGCAATTTCCATGTGCCGAATACGCCCCACTTCTTGAATCAGAAGGTGCAGCGGCATTGGGCCGCCGAAAGCGTCGAGGAGCAAAGAGATGGCTTCGCTGAAAGGTCGACCTGCGCTTTCCAACCTGGCGGCGGGAATCCAGCGCCGCTCATGGTAGGCGAATCGAGACGGGTTGGAAGCAAGCAGCGAGCGCACGGTGGACAGTCCGATTCCGTGAGACGAAAGCTTGTCAGCGAGTTCACCCAGCTTCACGGCTGAGTCCATTTCACTTAACTTTTCCAAGATTAGGCGGTCAACGTAGGATCGGGCGAATTGTTCTTCAGGCTTTATTGCAATCGTTTTGGCCAATGGGGTTCCCTCGGCGTACGCTGGGAGCGTCGCGCGCAATCTGAAAGTATGGCAGATGGCGGCCCCTCTTTTCCAGGGAAGGCGGTAACCCGGGAGTATCGACACGCGTACAATCTAACATGCGCAGGGGTTTCACTCTTATCGAGCTGCTCGTGGTGATTGCCATCATCGCAGTACTTGCCGCCCTTCTCTTCCCCGTTTTCGCAAGGACCAAGGGCAAGGCGCGCCAGACCCAGTGCATCAGCAACATGAAGCAGATCGGCACGGCGATCAACATGTACATGTCGGATTACGACGACTTGTTCCCCGCTGGACTGGACCCATCAGATAAGTTCGCGCCCCAGATTTGGGCAGGACAGCCAGCCTGGCAGGCTCAAATCGCGGCGATGCCGCTGATGCAGGACGTCTTGAGCCCCTACGTGAAAGGCAAAGAAGTTTTCCATTGCCCATCAGACACCGGAATGCAGTCCCTGGACATTCAGGTGGGCGTACCCTTCCCCACGTTTCCAAGCGCCTACGCACAATACGGAACAAGCTATTTTCTGCGAACAGAAATCGTATTCAGGTCGTTCAGCGGCACGGCTTTTGAAAAGCCAGCCGAGATCAACGTGATGATGGACGGCGCCGGTCATTGGCACGGGTCAGGGCGTGCGTTGGAACCGACGGACGACCAGAGCACCTATGTCAACCTGCTTCACGACTATCGATACAACGTGCTGTATGGAGATTTCCACTCGAAGAACGTAACGCGGGATACTCTTAGGCAACTTTGGTCAACGCCCCTGTAGTCCTGCGTCCTTACGGCGTCTTCGTTTCAGGCCACTTGGAATTGGGCATAGAACTCGTGCTGGAAGGCGGGGAGATCAAGGAGATTCGCCCTCACACGGGCATTCCAGAACCATTTGTCGTTTCGCCTGCCTTCGTGAACGCCCACTCCCACTTGGAGTACCGGGGCTTGCAGGGCATGATTCATGAGACGGAATATTGGCCCTGGATCCGCGAATTGACAAGATTGAAGCTAAGTGAATCGTTGATTGAGGTGCGCGACGGCTGTCGTCTTGCCGCTCGAGAGAACAGAGCGTCGGGGGTGGCTTTGATAGGTGAACACTCCGATCGGCCCTTCGCGGGTGAGGCGCTGTGTGAGTCGGGGATCAGCGGCGTAATCTATCAGGAAATCATCACGTTCTTCGAAAGCGACGACCGGGAGGCGAAACTTGGGAAGGTGAAGAAGAACGCGGAGGCGAATGGAGCGGAGTGGGAAGCGCCCCGGTCGGCAAAATTCAGCGTAACACGTCACCCCGGTCGTGTGGTGCTCAGTCCACACGCCTACCAGACGGTCGATCGCAAAACTCTCAAGGAAATCGCTCAGAGCGGCGAACCGTTCAGCATCCATGTCGGTGAAACGCCGTTGGAATCGGAATTCACCATAACAGGAACAGGCGACATCGCCGATTTCTACAAAAGCGCAAACGTCCCCTACGAGCCAACCGGCAAGAACATCGTCGAAACGCTGCACGATCTTGGACTGGCCCGTCAAGGCGCGCAATTCGTTCACTGTTGCGCTGTGTCGCAAAGCGACATCGATTTGATGGTGGCGAAAGGGGTGGCGGTGGTCCACTGCCCTCGCTCCAATGTTCGCCTGGGCTGCCCACCGGCGCCCGTTCGGGAGATGCTCGACACGGGCGCAGAAGTGGGACTGGGCATGGATTCACCCGCGAGCAGCGGACCCATCGACATGTTTGACGAGATGCGCGCGGCGTTGCAGGTCTCCATGAATCGAGGGAGACCCCTTAAGCCCGAAGAAATCTGGCGCATGGCGACGGTTATGGGGGCAGCTAGCCTTCCAGTGGAGGCGCAGGTATGGGAAGTGGCGATTGGCTCCAAGGTGCCCCTCATAAAGATCAACGTGACTGGCGCTCTCCATGCTCGGGATGTCATCGAGCAGGCATCGGCATCAGACGTAAACTGGGTTTAGGCACCTGTCATCAAGAAAAGTCGTCTAAATAAGTGGTGGTCTTATGAAGAAACCTCTCCTTTTCGCGCTGATTTTCGTCGCGGCGGCAGCTCATGGCCAAGACGAAAGTGCTGCGCCGGCCGTGACCGTCGGCGCGCAGGTCGCCGACAAGACCGGGGGTTACGGAGCCTATTCACCCTATGAGAGCCGATTCAACCCCAAGACAGTGATCTCATTTACGGGACGGATCTCGGGCATCAGCGTCGCACCGCCTCGGCCGGCAATGGAGCCTGGCGTCGTAATTCTCGTGAAAGCGGCAAACGGCGGAGTCGTCGCAGTCGATCTTGGGCCCAATTGGTTCATCGAGAAGCAGGCTGTCCATTATGAGATCAAAGATCTCCTGAAGATCACCGGATCCAAAGTGATGGAGGACGGGCACGGGTTGATCCTTGCATCGCGGGTGATCGGGGGCGGATACGACCTCAAGTTGCGGGATGAGAAGGGTTTGCCCGTTTGGGATGCCTTCCGAGTGGCTCCTCCGAAAGATCTCTCGAGCCGGAGAAGCATTACTGGCATCGTCACCGATGTCCAAAAAGAGGCCGGAATCACCAGCGTTCAAACGGAAGAAGGCAACGTCAAGGTCATGACGGGACCGCTTTGGTTCCAAGAGCGCCAAAGTTACACCATTCAGATAGGGGACTCGGTGACTTTCTACGCCGGGCCGACCTTGCAGGTAGGTCAGGGAATATTTGTAACCACTGACGTAGCCAGAATCCGGGACGGATACATTCTCATAGGAAACAACAATGCACCCGTCTGGATCAGCACTGCGCCTCCTAAGTGAGCGCTAAAGCGGTAGCTGGCAGCCGAGCGGGCACAAGGGTCGACACGCCGGGTTCTTGCATGGTCACCCCAAGCCATACAGGCGCCGATTCAATGGTCGTCGGGTTGTGCGTTATCACGATGAACTGAGTGTTCTGTGTGAAATCATGAAGCAGGGCGGCGAAACGCTCCACGTTCCGTCCATCGAGTGGGGCGTCGACCTCGTCGAGAATCACGAGAGGACTTGGCTTCACACGAAGCAACGAGAACAGGAACGCCGCGGCGCATAACGCCCGTTCGCCTCCGCTCAGAAGCTCTAGCCTTTGTCTCTTCTTGCCAGGCAGTGTCACTTCGATTTCAATGCCTGTGTCAAGGATCGAGTTCGGGTTCGTCAGGAAGATGCCGCCGTCTCCTCCCTCAAACAGCTTGACAAGAATTTCGGCGAAGGCCCGTTGAAGCTGGTCGAACGTCGTGGTGAAGCGATCACGGGTCAGTTTGTCAAGTTCTTGGATGCTCGCCTCAACCTGTGCGATGCCTTCGAGAATGTCAGCCCTTTGACCCTCAAGTTCGTCGAAACGTTGAGAAAGCCGATCGTAGGCTTCGATCGCACCGATATTCACGTCTCCCATCGCCCTCAGCTCTCTCCTCAGGCGGGTCACGAGACCGGGGGCATCCGCGGGGACTTCCACAGAATCACCCTGTTCAAGCGCTTCCTCTTCTGAAACGCCGTACTCTTCGAAGAGCCGCTGTGCGGCAGCAGCACGCTTGGAATCGGCCCTGGCACGACTAAGTTCCGCTTGATGAGTGGCGTCTCCCACCGCTGCAGCGATGTCCCTTGCCTTCCGGGCATCGTCGGCGTTTTTGTGATTTTCTTCCTGGAGTTGGCTTCTTTTTGCCTGCAATTCTTTGAGTCTTGCCTCAGAAGTCGCCCTTTCGACTGCGGCGGAAGCCGCTCTCGCCGTTTGCACCCTCATTTCGGTTGCGATGCGCTCGCGTTCAGGCCCCAGATGCGCTAAGCGCCTTTCGCGATGCCGCTCGTCATCTTCGGCGGCTTGCAGGCGTCGATGAGCCGCTTGCAGTCGGGCCTCGGATTGAGCCACTCTCTGATCCATTTCCCTCAGACGCCTTTCTGCCTGCTCCGCATCGGCGCTGCCGGCCGCAAGCTGCTTAAGCAATTCGTCACGCTCCCCTTCGATCTTCTTGAGGTCAATGTCTGGCAGCTCTGTATCAGCGAGGCCGGAGATCTTTTCCAGCTCGGCCTCAAGCCGCAGTCGACTCCGCTCGGTGCTCGTCCACTCATCATTGAGGCTCTGGAAATAGCTGCTGGCTTCCTCGGACTCGCTGCGCTTGGCAACGATCAATGCCATCTGTTCCTTCAGGGCCGATTCAATTCCAACCCTGGATCGCTCAAAGTTGCGCATGCGAGCCTCCGCTTCAACGATCTTCTTATTGAGATCGCCGATCTCGCGCTCGAGCTTCCTCAGATCAGCCTTCCTTTGCACCAAGCCATAGCCTTGCTTTGCTTGGTGACCGCCGGTGACGGCCCCGCTGCTGTGAACCACTTCTCCTTCGAGGGTAACGATACGGCTCCATCCGCTTGTTCTTGCCAAGTTGAGAGACGTGTCCAGGTCCTCGACGATCAAGACGCGACCCAAAAGACTGTCGATGACGGGGCGGTGTTCGCTGTCGCACTCGACGAGATCGCTAGCCCGCCCAACGACACCCTTGTCACCAAGCAGCTTCCTCATGTCGATGCTGATCTCAACGGATCGCATCAACGGGATAGGCTGGAAAGTCGCCCGACCAAGACGGTGCTCCTTGAGCCAGGCGATGGCGGCCTTTGCATCGGCTTCCCTGTCCACAATGAGATCGTTGACCGAGCCGCCCAATGCCGTCTCGATGGCTAGAGCGAGGTCCTGTGGCACGTCGATTGCCTCACCGACGGGAAGATAGTTGCCACTTAGAACGCTTCGCTGCTTCGCCTCCATGACAGCCCTGGCACCTTGGTTCAATCCCTCATGGGCCTCAATGGTGGATTCAATGCCGCGCTGCCTCCCTTCAAGTGCCGAACGTTCTGATAGCCATCTCCGGATGACTTGTGCGTCCTGCTCCTCCTGGCGCCGCAAAGCGGACAGGTCCTTCTCTAACTGGTCGACACGGTCTCGACTCGACTTGACCTCTGAGGTGACCGCATCCGCCACTTCCTTGGCAGCGTCCAGCGCCTCTTTGAGTTCTGGCGAGGCCTTGCCGATTCCGGCAAGCTCGCGTTTCGCTTCTTTGACTCGTTCAGTTCGATGGGCCTTTTCCGCTTCCCTCTTCAGCTTTTCGGCGTGGACGGCCCGTGCCTGAACAAGCTTGGACTCGATCGCTTTGAGTTCGGCTGAAAATAACTTTGCCCGTTCGCCAAATCCGGCGGACTCCAGCTGCAACTTTTCCAACGCTTCCCGTTCAGACACCGCTTCAAGTTGGACCGCGGCAAGATCCGATGTGGCGGTTTCGACGCGCGTCGGACCTCCGGTGTCCTGCGAAACGAGGCTGGTTTCAAGTTCATCGAGACTTCTGAGCCGCTCTTCACCCAATCGGACCTCTGCGTCGGCCCGCTCAAGGGCGGTCATGCTGTCCTGCAGCATTTTGCGTGCGGCTTCGGCTTCCCTATCAAGTTCGGAAATCTTCTCAAGACCCGACTTGATCTCGTCATCCAATTTCTCCGCACGCACGCCCTCGGCACGTGCCAGCCGGATCGAGTCCTCAATGCGCTTCTGAAGAAGGTCCATCTCAGCGACCGTCTTGGAAACCTCTTGGATAAGGAGACCAGACTCTACGGAACGCAAGCTGGTGAGCGCAGACTTGTACCGGGCGGCCACTTCAGCTGCTTCGCGCAGCGGCTCGCGCTGCCCTTCCAACTCGCTCACAATGTCAGCCACCCGCTGCAGGTGCTCCCCGGCTGAAATCAAGCGGCGTTGTGACTCCAATTTTCTCGCGCGGTATCGCTGCACTCCGGCTGCCTCATCCACCCACGCGCGCCTATCTTCGGGTGATGCAGCAAGCGCCTGATCAATCTCCTTTTGGCTGACGATCGAATAGCCCGCCCGCCCGAGGCCGCTGTCCGCCAGAAGTTCATGGACGTCGCGCAAGCGGCAGTTCTTCCGATTGATGGAATAGCTGCTCTCGCCTCCCCTGGTCAGACGGCGAGTGATCGACACTTCCGGCGAGTCGATCGGGAGCCCGCCATCTTCGTTGTCGAAGATCAGGGTGACCTCGGTAAAACCCACCGGCTTTCGCTTCGCGCTCCCGCCGAAAATCACGTCCTGGCTAGAATGGGCCCGGAGCTGGCGAGCGCTGCCTTCACCCAGGCCCCAAAGAATCGCGTCCACCAGATTGGATTTCCCACAACCGTTGGGTCCGACAACGGCAATGATGCCGCCCTCGAGACTGAACTCGGTGCGGTCAGCGAATGTTTTGAAGCCGAAAATACGGACACGCTTCAGTCGCATGGCGAATGGGGACTCTGTATGTTACTGCCGGTCAGCATATTTTCGCCCTGGCTTCGAGACGATTCATAGAGATTCTTCGTCGCCAACTTTTTGCAGGATGCGGGCAACACGGGTATGTCGAGTCTTTTTGCCTGTATTGACGCGGGGCCCAGCAGGAATAACAACTGGTGAAGAAGCTGGACTTGGGGCGATTCTAAACGGCTACAGGCTCTTTGCCGTGCCTTTGGACGATCGCACCCGTCCATAAGCTTAAGGATTTGAAAGGTTGGAGGAATTGTAGATGAGACTCAGATTACTTTTCGCGCTCACGTCGGCCACGCTGATCTGCGCCCACGCTGGCGCCCAACTTCTGAATTTCCCATCGCGGCCGGCGGAACGTCGCATCGTTTATGGCCCGCAACCTAAGGCCGTTCCTGCACCTGTGTTCATCCCAAGCTCCTCGCGGTTCTATGTGATCATCCGAGGAGGAAGAGGCGGATTTCGAGGCGAGGCGGTTCCCATCACAGCTTTTGACTATCACTTGATGCGTCCACGAGACCCGCAGACGGGAGGAATGCTGATCGGGCGCCAGCACAGCCCCGTGACCGTCACCGAAGTGGCAAATTCGATCAGCCCAATGCTCTTCCAAGCTTTGGCCACAAACGACATTATCAGTTCGGTGGAGATTTGTAATTTCGTTCCCGGCGTGAACGGCCAGTTGGTCCCCGAGGAGACCATCACGTTGACCAATGCATGCGTCGTAGATTTTCACCAATACATGGGCAACGATGGCTTCACAACGACTCCGCACGCGCTTGAGGACATCACGTTCAGCTATCAAAGCGTTTCGATCAAGCACAACCCATCCGGGATGGCTTCCAGCGATTTCTGGTCGAACTTCGGTTACGGACGCTGAGCGGCGCTTAGCTTGCAATCCTTCCGAAATCGCCTCAGTATGAGGCGTCAGCAAGCTCGGCCGTCAAGCGCTCATTGTGGTGGGTTCGTGCACGCCGGGAACCGGCATGATCAAGGCAATCAGGATTCCGGGAAGATAGAGGAAACTCACCCACCAGATTCCTAATCCAGGAAACTGGTGGGCGATCACCCCGCCCCCAATCAAAGTCCCAACCGCGGCCGCAACCCGTCCGAAGTTGTAGCAGAAACCGGCTCCAGTGGTGCGGAGAAGCGTTGGAAACAGCGGAGGAATATAGAGGGGGAAGATCGCGAAAATTCCCAGCGAAGTGAAGGCGGCAAGGTTGAACCAAATCTGCGTTTCGGCGAGCGACTTGGGTGCATTGAAGCCGAAATAAAACGCTAGAAAGGCGCCTGCCAGAAGCATTGCCATGGCATACCGATGGCCGATCATCTTCGCCATGTACGTGGCGAAAAAGTTGCCGGCGATGTTCCAGAGCGTATACGTGATGATCATGCTGAACAAAACGGCACGCTGCGCATCTTTCGCCATCAATGTGACTTCGTCAAGGGACTGGACCACTTGTGCACTGAAGAAAAGAAATGCCCAAACGGTTGTGAGGCAAATGGACGTCATTGACAGAGTCAAGACCGTGGTTCCTCGGATGCCTGTCGCGAACAAGTCGCCGATCTTTGGCATCGCCTGTTTCAACCGAGCCCCCTTCCATTCCTCGGGCTCCGGGACCGCTCGACGGATCCAGACCGTTGCCAACGCCGGCACGACGCCAACAAGGAAGACATATCGCGGGTCCCCGTTGACATGTCCCATGTTCTTGACCGTCAATGCCGCCAGGATCATGCCGACCATGTAGCCCGTTTGCAAAGTGGCGCTTGCCCAGGGTCGGTGCTTTGGGTGGAGGGTCTCGCTGACCAGGGCGGATCCGGCCGCCCACTCCCCGCCGATGCCCAAAGCGGCAACGAAACGAAAAATCATGAGGTGCCACCATTCTTGGGCGAAAAACGACGCACCGGTGAAAAGGGCATAAGTGAGAATCGTGAGAGTCAGGGTGCGAGTTCTGCCGATTCGATCGCCGATGCGCCCAAAAACCGCGCCACCGATGGCCCACCCGAAGAGGAAAACCGCTTGAATCAGCGCCGCTTTGCGGGCAACTTCGCCCATGTCGGCGGTGTTGTGAAGCAACTCTCGGACGAACGGCACGGCGACAAGCGAGTAAAGGAAACCGTCAAGACCGTCGAAAGCCCAACCTAGCCAAGCGGCTATGAAACCTCGCCAATGAGCTTTTGAAATCGCCGTTGATTCGTCCATCCGTGTTGAACTGCCTACTCTAAGTTCTGACGGAAGAAATCGATCATTCGCGTCCACGCTTCGTCTGCGGCTTTCTTCTCGAAGGCTGGTCTTTCGTTGTTGAAGAACGCATGGTGTCGACCGGCGAATATGTGGAACTCGTGCTCTTTGTCGGCGTTTGTTAGAGCCTTGTCAAGAACCTTGACCTGCTCCGGCCCAGCGTACGCATCGTGTTCAGCGAAGAACCCGAGCACCGGCCCGTTGAGATTCCCAAAGTTTGGGTGAACATTGGGATGAATGCCGTAAAAGTTGACACAGGCGCCAATGTTCGGGTTGCTGCACGCGGCGAACATGCTGAGTTGACCCCCCATGCAAAAGCCTACAACGCCGACTTTTAAACCTGCGACGGCAGGGTGCTTCATCAAGGATTCGATGGTCTTCCGAAGAATGAGCTCTGTTTCCTCGATGTTAAGCGCCATCATGAGCTTTCCCGCTTCCTCGGGTTCAACCGCGCTTTCGCCATGGTAAAGATCAGGGGCGAGTGCAGTAAACCCGGCTTCAGCAAAGCGGTCCGCGACCTCCTTGATGTGCCCCACGAGGCCCCACCATTCCTGCAGCACGATGACGCCGGGGCCCGTACCTCCTTTGCTGATCGACAGGTAGCCCCGATAACGGCCGTCGCCGTTGATATCAATGTTCTCGCCATACATGAGCACCATTGTCGCTCATTGTCGGGCGGCTGTAAACCATCTCTATGGGTCCGGATGCATTCGCTGCCAAGCCTTTAAGTAACGCGCAGCCCTTTGGTTCAATGCGCTCCAATGCGGGACTTCGATTGAATCGGCGATGGCGTAGAGCCCCAACGCGACCATTTGATCAACTCTGGCCATGTTGTCGTAGTCGATCTTCGGCCACGTGTCGGTCACTCTATGATAGTCCGGGTACATGAAGGCGGTGCAGATCGTGTGGGCGGGAATACCGAGGTCGGCAAGGGCCTGGTTGTCGCTCTGGGCAAAGAACTTATCGCTGAATGACTTGTGCTTCGTGACGGAGACTCCCACCTTCTTGCCAGCGTCCGTAAAGATCTTTCCTACGTCGGAGTAGTCGTAGCCCGTCATCGAGGCCCCAAGAACTCGTGGCCCATCAACGTCGTCTGTCCTGCCGACTTGTTCCAAATTCACATCGGCGACAGTTTTGTCGACGGGGAAAATCGGGTGCTTTCCGTAAAAAGTGGATCCGATCAGCCCTTTCTCTTCGCCGTAAAAGGTCATGAAAACGACACTGCGTTTGGGATGGGTGGGCAGCGTAGCGAAGGCATTCGCCAGCTCGATGACGGAGACGGTCCCACTGCCGTCGTCGCAGGCGCCGTTGTAAACGTTGTGCCCGTTCGCGGTGGGTTTGATGCCGAGGTGGTCGTAGTGGGCGGTGACAAGAACGAAGGTGTCTCTAAGAATGGGATCGGAGCCGCGCAGAATCCCGACGACGTTTTGAACCCCCTGATTTTCACCCTGCTTGTTGGGGTACTCGCTCGTTTGGAAGTAGCCATCGTCCCCAGCGGGCTCCAGGCCCGCACGTCGGAATTGGGCCGCAATGTACTCAGCCGCGATGTCAAGCCCTCGCGAAGGGGTGTCACGACCCTCCAGGGCGTCGGAGGCGATGAACGACAGGTGCCCTTTCATGGATTGGGCGGAGATGGACGACGCGAGTTGGCGTTCGTCTGCCGTTAACTTTGAGCCTTCTTGAGCCGCGACGACCGAGAAGGCAAGGATTAGGACGAGAAGAAGCGCAAAGCGGGGAATTTCACGATTTGTTGCACACGAATTTCGGTTCTGTTCCTCGTTCACTTTCTATCAGACGTACGCGACGGTTCCAGGTTATCGTTCCGGGGACGGGTTAGGATCCCCTTTGTCTGGACGACGTTCTGCATTCCCTCCCAAAATGGGCGACCAAGTAAGCTATTGCATCCATGAGCGAAGACCGATCCATCCGCGAGGTGCGCCTCGAGAAGTTGCAGAAGCTGCGTGACCTTGGTTGCGACCCATTTGCGAATGAGCGTTTCGAACGCTCGTACACGGCCATGCAACTGTTGGACCGTTTCGAGTCGTTGCAGGGCCGTACGATCAGCTTTCCGGGACGCGTGGTGTCCCATCGGTTAATGGGCAAAGCGGGCTTCGCACACCTCAGCGACGGCGACGACAGGATCCAGGCTTACTTCCGCAAGGACGACATCGGTGACACAGCTTGGGAGGTCTACAACCTCCTGGACGTGGGCGATCATGTGGGCGTCGAGGGGGAACTGTTCCTGACGAAGACAGGCGAGAAGAGCATCCACGTCCGTAAGTTGACAATCCTATCGAAGGCCCTGCAGGCTCTGCCGATTGGCAAGGAGAAGGACGGACATGTGTGGTACGGGCTCACCGACACCGAGCAGCGCTACCGCCACAGACATCTCGACCTCGTCACGAATCAGAACGCTCGAAAGATGCTGCTGGACCGATCTCGCATCGTGTCTGCCGTTCGTAGGTTCATGGACCAGCGCGGCTATTTGGAGGTCGAAACACCCGTGCTGCAAATTCAGGCTGGCGGCGCTGCGGCGACACCGTTCGTGACCAATTACAACGCCTACGACACGGAGGTGAAGCTTCGCATCTCGCTCGAACTCTATCTGAAGCGAATCATCTGCGGCGACGTCCCGCGCGTGTATGAGATCGGGCGAGTCTTCAGAAACGAAGGTGTTTCGAATCGACACAATCCAGAATTCTCCCTTCTGGAGTTCTATGAAGCCTACATCAACCTTGAGGACGTCATGGTGATCGTCGAGGAGATGTTCAAGTACGTCGCAACCGAGGTTTTCGGGTCACCGGTCGTCGAGCGTTCGGACGGCACGAAGCTTGATTTTTCCAAGCCTTGGAAGCGCGTGGATTTGCTTACGGAGGTCGAGCGGCTCGGCGGAGTGGAGCGGTCTGAGTTGGATGATTTGGCAAGCGCCAAGAAGGCTCTAGACCGGGTCGGCATTCCTTCCGCGAAGGAGAACAACCTGGGCGGCATCATCGAGAAGCTGCTTGAGCGGTTTGTGGAGCCGACGCTGATCGTGCCGACTTTCGTCGTCGGCTACCCGATCGAGACTTCCCCGCTTGCGAAGAAGGTTCCCGGCGATCCCAAGTTCACGCGACGATTTGAGGGGTACGTCGGTGGGCGCGAGGTCTGCAACGCGTTCTCGGAGGTCAACGACCCGGTCGATCAGCGCGAGCGGTTTGAGCAGCAGATCAACGAGCGTGCGAAGGGCGACGAGGAGGCGCATCCGATGGACGAGGAGTTCATTTACGCCCTCGAAAGCGGCATGCCGCCTACCGGCGGGTGCGGAATCGGCATGGATCGCATGGCGATGATCCTCACCGGCGCGGATCACGTGCGCGAGATCCTTATCTTTCCCATGATGAAGCCGCAGCTGCCTGACGTGGAGTCGTTTGAAGTTTCTCAAGAAGGCTCCGTCGAAAGATAAGCGTTTGCTGCGACGCATCATGTCTCCAATGTGGATTCAGTGACAAAAACGTGACCAAACCTTTGGCTGGCGCATTATCGTGAGGTGAGCGGCTGGTTCTCCGAAGGCGGTCGTGACTAGTAGCAGGAAGACGAAAGCGAGTTCGGTGAGGGAATTCTCGGGCTTTTGGGCGTTCAGGGCTTGTCTTGCCATACTACGTGAGCATCAGCGTACAAGAGAGCTTTGCCACTGGCGGTCGGAATGTAACCGACGACGGTCTTGGCGGGATCAACCAGTGTGTTGAGGTTGCCCTGCCAGGTGAGCACAAGATTTTCCATGACATCCGCGTACTTAGCATATGGGCTCAGCCTTGAAATGTAGTCCTCATTTGTCTTCGGTGTCTCGCCATCGTAGTCCGTAGCGTACATCTGATAGGAGATGCCAATTAGCTTTGCCCGCTGCACGGCGTCTTGTCGTTCAGCCGCACGGCGCGCTTGCACAAATAGGTCGTGTTCAACAGAAACGAGTGGGCGCACCATGGCGACGCCGTTCGACACGTACAGAATCATTTCCCGAAACGGCGAGACAGCAGAATCGCGATCCACCCCCGCAGCGACAAGTACTTCCCGGGGCTCTTCGTTCGTAGAACCCGCAAGCCACAGCGATTGATATTTCGTGGAAGTCCCAAAGGAGGTGCTTCCGCCAGTGGACTGACGAAGATTCACGGGATAAGATTTCACTTCAGGTTTATATGTCCTGGGCACCTTGTCAAGCGGGGTGACCTTACCCTCGTTGAATGACAGCTCGTAATACTTGGGTTTGGTCTTACCGGCCGCATCGAGGGCAAACGCATAGGCGTAGGGCGTCTTCCCGTCGGTTGACCACGCATACGCACAATTCCTCAAGTTTTCCGAAGCAATTTCAGTTCGCTGCCCACGCTGTGGGTCAAGAACGATGACACTTGGGGGCTCCTCGTCGACGTTTGCGCTCCAATTTTGGCCCTTTGCCAGGAGGGCAATGGGGTTGTTTGGCGATGGTTCGACCCAGAGTGACGGAGACCCAAGGCTTGACGAGAGGGACACGACTTTGTCCAACAATCTTCGGTCAGCGTCTATCTGACAGAGCTCCATAACCCACGTCCTATGCTCTGGGTCAGCATCTGGTTCGCTGTGACTTAAGGTCACGTACGCTACATCGATGCCATTCAGCCAAACCACTCTTTCAGCCAGCCAAGAACGTGCGGGCAGGCTTAAGAGATCGTGGGTTTCAAGAGTGCGAGAATCCCAAATACTTATACACACCTGGGAGTCCTCATCAGGGCAAAAAGAGCGGTAATACGTCGGCAACAACAGATGCGCCACGGTTGACGACTGTCGGACAGACGTTATGAGCACATAGCGGCCATCGGATGACCAAGCGGCAGTCTGCACACCTGGGCTCGAGATCGGGATGGGGGGCTTGACGCCGACTGCGACGTCGCCGGCCAGCACGTAATCCTTGAGGATGTTTTGGGCGGGCGCTAGGGCGATGAACGCCAGGAAACCCAGAAGACAAACAAGTGACCTTTTCAAATCTCCCACAGGTTAGGGACGGCCAAAATGGTGCCATTAGTTGGCGACTTTGGTCAGTCGCGCTTGCCTTTCGTGGAGGTGGCCTTGCGCTCTGAGACTCTGGTGGCCTCATGAAGTGCCCGTCCGAAGGCTTTAAAGGTCGCTTCGCACAGGTGATGATCGTTGTCACCGGCGATCTTGCGCAAATGGATGGTCAGGCCGGAGTGCATTGCAAGCGCCCTGAAAAATTCTCGGACGCACTCGGTCGAAAGGCCGCCGATCTTTTCGCGCGAGAAAGCGACGTCAAAGTAGAGTTCACCGCGGCCGCTGACGTCGATGGCGGCCATGACGAGTGCATCATCCATTGGAGTCAAATTGCTTGCGTAACGTTGGATCGTCTCAGTTCGCAGGGCTTCGGCGATGGCTTGTCCGGTGACGATGCCCACATCCTCCACCGTGTGGTGGTCATCGACCCCGAGGTCCCCTTCGCAGATCACACCATAGTCGATCTCGCCGTGAAAGCAGAGCTGGGTAAGCATGTGGTCGAAGAATGCGATTCCCGTCGAGATATCGCTGCGCGTGCCGCCGTCTAGGTCGAGCACCACACGGGTATGAGTCTCGTTCGTTTCTCGATCTATTTCTGCGTATCGGACTCCTGGCGCGTCCTTACTCATTGGCTTGGTTATACCTGCGGAAATTGCCGAGCCACCCTAGGCTATTACCGTATTCCCAGGTTTTTGGATGGCTCGTCCCTGGTCTAAAATTAAGAGGCCCTCCCCTAAAGGAGGGCCTGGCTCAACAGGAGGTGCTAACTTAAGCGGCCCTCTGCGCTTCTAAGATCGGGTTCGCCGCTCCATCGCAGCTCTTTCGATCCCACGTCCACGCATCGCGCCACTATGACTGCAAAACGCGAATGTCTAAGAATCCGAGGTGCAACCGAACGCCTTTGTTCGCACGGTGCGCGGCCCTATCAAAAAGCCCGCAAACCCAGATTCCGCCGACTCTCACTACGTCTACGGGGTTAGCTGTCGGGTTCGGGCCAAGAGTTACCCTA
>CAZUCK010000046.1:0-4651 GCA_964619505.1 uncultured Fimbriimonas sp.
ATACCCCTTGTGAGCTTTTGCGAATTCGTTGATCAGCATGAGCGTATGCGATGGATGAACATTGTTGTCTGACGTTCCAAAATACAAAAGGACATGCCCTTGAAGCGTCTTCGCCAAAGGTAAGGCGGAGCCGCGCTCGTAAGCCTCAGCTTGCTGGTTCAACAGACCCATATAGCGTTCGGTATAGGTCGTGTCGTAATTGCGCCAGTCCGTCACCGGTGAGCTTATCGAAGCGGCTTTGAATATGTCGGGGTACCTCAGAATCGCCATGAGTGACGCGTACCCTCCATAAGATGAGCCGAAGATGCCAACCCTGTTCGCGTCGACGAAAGGCAGTTGGCACAAGTACCTGGCCCCCGCTGCCTGGTCGTCGATCTCGACCGTGCCAAATTTGTGGTACACGGCCTCTTTGAAGGCGACGCCCCGGGCTCCGGAACCGCGCCCGTCGATCCAGGCGACAACATAACCCAATTCCGTGATGGGGTCCGGCATCAAAAAGGACTCGTCCTGACTTCCAAAGTTGGGTCCTCCGTAGACGTTCACGAGGAGTGGGTATTTCTTCGCCGAGTCGAAATTTGAGGGCTTCATCAGTAGTCCGTAGATGTCGGTCGTCCCGTCGGCCGCTTTGCAGATGAACCTTTCGACTTTCTTGAGCCCCAAGGCTTTGTAAGTCATCGTGTTGCTGGTGGCGAGAGTGTCGAGCACCTTGCCTGCCTTATCACAAACTCTTGTCGTAGGCGGTGAATCGAGGCTTTGAGCGACGTCTACGAAGCCCGCACCGGTCGGCGAAACTGAAACAAGATGACTCAGGGTGGGGTCTGTCAGCAAGGTGTCTCCCCCGCCGTCAATGCGCACTCGATGCATCTGGACCAGGTAAGGGTTCTTGTCTCCCTGGGCGCTGTACCAAACGGTCGAAGTCTCTGGATCAATGCTCAGAATGGTACGCAAATCAAACTTGTTCTGCGTAACATGTCCGATGAAGCCCGTCGACAAATCGTATAGATCAAGGTTCCGAAACCCGCTGTCGTCCGAAATGTAGAGGAAGCGCGTGGTCGTTGCACTACCTTTGATCCACCAGAGATCAGGTTTGTCGCTTGGGAACATCCCAGTCGTACTTGATTCCAACCATCCATCCGGGTTCGAGCGATGAAAGATGAGATGGCAATCACCTGTGTTCGGGTCAGCGGCGACCAACTCCTGTTGGTTCTGCAGCCGATTCATTCTAAAGAAGAGGAGCAGGGTTCCGTCGGGCGACCACGTTACATCGTAAACGTAGTGTCCCAGGTCTCGATCGTAACCCGAGTCAAATCGAGAGTCGATGTGGATTGACTTCTTGCTCGCCAGGTCGTACACAAAGATGTCGGCAATCGGATTCGGTTGTCCGGGCTTGGGGAAAGCCTCTACGTCTAGCGCGTCCTGAAAGGAAAGCTGACGCTCGGCTATGAAATAGTCCTGAACCTTCGATTCATCGAATCGATAGTAAGCAAGCTTCTTGCTATTGGGAGACCACCACATCGAGTCAATCTGCGAGAGCTCTTCGCCATAGACCCAACTGGCCGTACCGTACTTGATTCTGGATACGACGCTTCCGTCATGAGTTATCGGTACTTCGGCTGTCGTGTTCGCCACCAGAACATTACGGTTGCGACTGATCGCCCGGTAAAGACCGTTCGGGCTTGAGACATTGTCGAATTGGCGCCCCCTTTCCGGCCCGTTGCGTGCGCCTCCTTCATCGATGGTTTGCACGTCCGTCCGCTCTGTCGGAGTGATTTGACCCGTATGCAAGTCGAATCTGTAAAACCCTCCGTCCTTGGCGAAAATGAACGAATTACCGTCAGGCAACCATTTCAGCCGAATGGTTCCTTCCTTCACCGAACCGGGTGCCTCTTGACTCACTTTCATAAAGCGTTCGTAGCCGGTTACAGACGCCAATCGGTCCTGGGCGCACACTGAGGTCGAGGAAAGGATGACGAGTAAAGGGTAATGGAGTCGAAACATCTCTTCGACTACGTTAGCAGATGTCCCTTGCGTTACAGCCTCAACAAGCCCGCGTCGAAGCCTTGGCGGCACGCGCGTGCGGACCTAATCGGGCCTTTTCTGCCCGTTGAAAAACTCCGCGCTGTGTTTGTCTGCCAACACAAGAATCTGCCGCATCACGTCGCCCCTCAACCGCATCTCGTCCTGAAAATCCATGGGCTCAAAAAAGCACTGGACGAGCACGCCAAACGAGGCCTCGGCCAGATCATTCATTTGTACAACGGATCGTCCCTTTTCAACGCCGGGCAGCTTGTCAAGATAGGCGAGGAGTTCAGAACTCAACTTTTCCACGCTGGTCGCCTTCGTCTCGTAGCTGAATCTGATCTGGAACTTCTGACGCCGTGTGCGCCGTGCACCCATGTTCTCGACGGACGCCTTGATCAGGTTGGAGTTAGGCAAGTTGATAATGGAATCTTCCGCCGTACGGATTCGGGTGCTCCTGAGGTTTATTTCTTCGACGACTCCGTCCACAGAGCCGACCTTGACCCAGTCGCCGAGCGCAAAGGGCATGTCGAACAGAATGGTCAGTGATCCAAAGATGTTTTCAACACTGTCTTTGGCCGCTAACGCCATGACCAAACCGCCGATCCCCAAGCCCGCCATGATCCCCTTCCAGTCGACTGAGTAGGTGCCTAGCAGAACTAAGGCTCCCCCGACGATGATCACGGCCCGAACGAGCTTACGCGTCACGGGAATCAACAACTTCTCTGCTCGACGGTCGAGATTCGTCGTTTTCACAGTCAAGGAATCACAAAAGCCCTCCCAAACACTTGCGACGAGCCACACTGAGGCTGAAACCAGGATGAAATGCAGAGCGCTTTCGATGGCACGCGGTTCCGGCAGTTGGTCGATCGGTACGCACGAGTACCAAGCTGCGGCCGTCCCCACTAAACTCGCTGCACGTCGAACCGCTTTGGCCGACGACTCGGTGACGGGTATTTCGATGAATTGTTTTCGCAGCTTAAAGACCGCGCGCATCACCTTGCGGATCACCCAAACGACGACTGGGGACCAGGCCACAAGGGCCACCAAGTTGAGCCATTGGTCGGCGTTGTAGCCTCCGAGATTGAGGAACGTACGATCAAATGCCGTATGCGTTTCTATGATGCAGGCCATTCCCAATGCGAACGCCGCGAGCAGCCATTTCATGGCTGACAAACTACCCAACCTTTGCGGACTGAGTCGCGTCCTTGCTCCAACGCCGCGCCAGCGAGACGAACAGCGGCATTAAGATGAGTGCGGGAAGATAGGTCGCCATGCCAAGCTTCTTAATGTCGAGCAGCCCCAAGCCGATGCCCATCAGCAACATGCCGCCCGCCGCGCCGGATTCATCGACCAGTTCAGTATCCTGGGCAAATCGTTTCAGAGGGCGCGCAGCGAGTGTAAGGGTGCCCTGGACGACAAGGACCACGACGGCGGTCACCAAAACCCCGGCGCCCAATGCAGCCGCAAAAAATATCGAAGAGACCCCGTCCAGAAGTGATTTCAAACCAAGAAGTTCGATCTTGCCTTCGAGACCGTCCTGCAAGCAGCCCATAAGAGTCATCGGTCCCATGCAAAAGAGGACACTTGTGGTGATTAGCCCCTCATTGAATGTATTTCGCTGACTTCCTAGGACGGACCGGGTCCATTCTGCGAATGCGTCTAAACCAGCTTGGATTCCGAGGGCAGCGCCGAGAATCCCGCCCAAGGTGATCGCTCCCGCCATCGCGATCAGATTCTTCGACTTGGTGAACAGGCTGATGCCAAAGCCCAGATTAACCAGCCCAATCCCATGCAGGGCAACGTCCTGATAACCCGTTGGAATCGTTTTGCCGATGGCAAGGCCCAGGAGCGCGCCACCCGCTACGGCGGACGTGTTGAGTAGCGTGCCTTTCATTTGCGACTAACCGTTCTTGCCCGCAAAATCCTTCATGAACGAAGCTAGAGCCCGGCAGCCTTCCTCGGGAAATGCGTTGTAGATGCTTGCCCGGATACCTCCGACCGATCGATGGCCCTTTAACCCATCCAGCTTCATACCCTCGCTCTCTTTAACGAATTGGTTCGTCAGGTCCTCGCTGGGCAAGGTGAAGGTTACGTTCATCGTCGAACGACAAGTCAGCTGCGCATGTCCTTTGTAGAACCCACCTGAATTGTCGATTGCATTGTAAAGGATGTCCGCCTTGGCTCGATTTCTTTTCTGCGCGCCCTCGAGACCACCATGCCTGGCATAGTGCTGATAAACCAATCCGCACATGTAAATGCTCCAGCAAGGAGGAGTGTTGTACATGGACCCGTTTTCGACTTGCACATGATAGTCAAGTGTCGGAGCCATGCCTTGAGGAACACGCTCAAGTAGATCCTCTCGAATGATCACGACCGTGACACCGGCGGGCCCCATGTTCTTTTGGGCGCCCGCATAGACGAGCGCGTATTGGGTGAAATCGACTGTGCGTGACAAGATATCAGATGACATGTCACAAATTAGGGTGCCTTGAACGGTGGGGTCCTCTTTGAACTGCACACCCTGGATCGTTTCGTTGCTGGTGAAATAAATGTATTCTGCGCCCTTGGTCAGGACCAACGAAGAAAAGTCTGGCACCCTGTCATAGCGGGTCGGTTTGCCATCGAAGAG